>NZ_JBEXHW010000025.1:50902-103158 GCF_040608235.1 Streptomyces sp. NPDC005202
GCACGAATCCCTGACGGCACGACTTCGGCGGCACGAACCCCTCACCGGCACCACGTCCGCACGGCACGAACCCTCCCCGGCACGACTTCCGCACGGCACGAATCCCTGACGGCACGACTTCGGCGGCACGAACCCCTCACCGGCACCACGTCCGCACGGCACGAACCCTCACCGGCACGACTTCCGCACGGCACGGCTCAGTCCTCAGCACCCTCCGTCCCTCACCTGCGAGGTGCCCATGAGCACGACCCCTCCACCCCAGGCCCTGACCTCCGGCGAAGCACGGCCCGGAACGAGTGAACACACCGTCGGCGACGGCGCGTTGGGCTGGTTGCGGGCCCTGGACCCGCGCGGCCGGCGCGCCTTCGCGGGCGCGTTCGGCGGCTATGCCCTGGACTCGTACGACTACTTCACGCTGCCGCTGACCATGGTCACGCTGGCGGCGTACTTCGGCCTGGACAGCGGCCAGACCGGCCTGTTCACCACCGTCACCCTGGTCGTCTCCGCGATCGGCGGCGCCGTCGCCGGCGTGGTCGCGGACCGGGTCGGCCGGGTCAGGGCACTGATGATTACGGTGATCACGTACGCGGTGTTCACCGTGGCGTGCGGCTTCGCCCCCAACTACGAGACGCTGCTGGCGTGCCGCGCCCTCCAGGGCCTGGGGTTCGGCGGGGAGTGGGCGGTCGGCGCGATCCTGGTCGCCGAGTACGCGAGCGCCAAGCACCGGGGCCGCACGCTCGGCGCGATCCAGAGCTCCTGGGCCGTCGGCTGGGCACTGGCCGTGATCGTCTACACGGTGGTCTTCTCCTTCGTCGGCGACGACCTGGCCTGGCGCGTGATGTTCTGGACCGGCGCGCTGCCCGCGCTGCTCGTGGTCTGGGTGCGGCGCCGGGTGCACGACGCGCCGGAGGCGACGGCGGTCCGTGAGAAGAGCGCCGAGAAGGGCTTGTTCGCCGCGATCTTCAAGCCGGGCACGGCCGGGGCTCCGGGCCTGCTGCGGACGACGGTCTTCGCGGGCCTGCTCTCCACCGGTGTCCAGGGCGGCTACTACACGCTGGCGACCTGGGTGCCGACGTACCTGAAGACGGAGCGGGGTCTGTCGGTCGTGGGCACCGGCTCGTACCTGGCGTTCCTGATCTCCGGCGCCTTCATTGGCTACCTGACCGGCGGCTACCTCACCGACCGGCTGGGCCGCCGGCGCAACATCTGGCTGTTCGCCCTGCTGTCGGCGATCTGCATCCTGGCGTACGCGAACATCCCGAGCGGCGCCAACACCCTGCTCCTGGTGCTCGGCTTCCCGCTCGGGTTCTGCATGTCGGCGATCTTCAGCGGCTTCGGCTCCTACCTGAGCGAGCTGTACCCGACGGCGGTGCGCGGCACGGGCCAGGGCTTCACCTACAACACCGGCCGCGCCGTGGGCGCCGTCTTCCCGACCCTGGTGGGCTTCCTGGCCGACAGCTGGGGCGTGGGCGGTGCGCTGGTCTTCGGCGCGATCGGATACGGACTGGCCGCACTGGCACTGCTGGGGCTGCCGGAGACGCGCGGGAAGGAGCTGGCGTGAACCGTACGGACGACCGTCCTCCGACCGTTGCGGAGGACCGCCCCCTGGCCGCCTCGGACGACCGCCCCCCGGCCGTTGCGGAGGACCGCCCCCTGGTCCTCGTCGACGAGCACGCGCACGCGTGGAGCCCGAAAGCGGCTCGGGCCCGCTTCAGGGACGGGCTGGCGGGCCCCACGGCCGGGGTCGCGGCGGGCCACACCCAGGTGAACCTGGTCTCGGTCCCCGCCGACTGGGCGTACGACATGCTGCTGTTCTGCCAGCGCAACCCCAAACCCTGTCCCGTTCTCGACGTCACCGACGCCGGATCCTTCACCACCGTCCTCGCCGACGGCGCGGATCTGCGCACCGACCTGCCCCGCTACCGGGTCTGGCAGGACGGCGAGCTGGTGGCCGAGCCGACGGACGTGCGCGCCCACTGGCGCGAGGACCTGGTGTCGTTCCTGATCGGCTGCAGCTTCACCTTCGAGTGGGCGCTGACGGAGGCAGGCGTCCCGGTCCGCCACATCGAGCAGGGCCGCAACGTCCCGATGTACGTGACGAGCCGTCAGTGCAGGCCCGCCGGGCGACTGCACGGTCCTCTGGTGGTGTCCATGCGTCCGGTGCCGCCGGAGCACCTGGCGGCCGCGATCCGGGAGAGCAGTCTGCTCCCGGCGGTGCACGGCAGCCCCGTCCACTGCGGCGAACCGTCGGTGCTGGGCATCGAGGACCTCGGCCGCCCGACTTCGGCGACCCGGTGGACGCCGAGCCCGACGACATCCCGGTGTTCTGGGCCTGCGGAGTGACCCCGCAGGCGGCGGTGACGGCCTCCCGCCCGCCGTTCGCCATCACCCACGCACCGGGCCAGATGTTCCTGACCGACGCCCGCGACGAGCAGTACCGCGTGGCCTGAGGAGAAACACATAGGAGCCATGACCTCGATCGATCTGAACGCCGACCTCGGCGAGGGCTTCGGCCGCTGGCGGCTGACCGACGACGAGCGGCTGCTGTCCGTCGTCACCAGCGCCAACGTGGCCTGCGGCTTCCACGCCGGGGACGCGGCCACCATGCGGCGGGTGTGCGAGCTGGCGGCCGAGCGCGGGGTGCGGATCGGCGCGCAGGTCTCCTACCGGGACCTCGCGGGGTTCGGACGGCGCGCGATGGACGTGCCGCCCGCCGAGCTGGCGGCCGAAGTGGCCTACCAGATCGGCGCCCTGGAGGTCTTCGCGCGGGCGGCGGGCACGCGCGTGTCGTACGTCAAGCCGCACGGCGCCCTGTACAACCGCGTGGTGCACGACGAGGAGCAGGCGGGCGCGGTGGTTGAGGGGGTGCTGCTCGCGGACGCCGCGCTGCCGGTGCTCGGGCTGCCCAACTCGCGGCTGCTGGAGCTGGCCGAGAAGGCCGGGCTCCCGGCGGTCACCGAGGCGTTCGCGGACCGTGCCTACACCGACGAGGGCACGCTGGTGCCGCGGGGCAGCGACGGTGCCGTGGTCACCGACCCGGAGGCCGTCGTGGAGCGCTCGCTGGGTCTGGCCCGCTCCGGGACGGTCACCTCGCACTCCGGGGCGCGCATCGAGATGCGGGCCCGCTCCCTGTGCCTGCACGGCGACACTCCGGGCGCGGTGGACCTGGCCCGCCGGGTCAGGGACCGGCTCGTGGAGTCCGGTGTCCGGGTGGAGGCCTTCGCATGAGGGGCGGAGGCCTTCGCATGAGGGCGCTGCCCGTCGGCGAGAGCGCCCTGCTGGTCGAGGTCTCCTCGGGCGAGGAGGCCCAGGCCCTGCACGCGGAGCTGCTGCGCCGCCGCGCGGAGGGCCGGCTGACCGTCCGCGAGATCGTGCCCACGGCCCGCACGGTCCTCCTCGACGGCCTGGACGACCCGGACCGACTGGCATCCGAACTGACCACCTCGCAGGTGCCACCCTCACCCCCGCGCGAGCAGTACGTCGTGGAACTCCCCGTGCGCTACGACGGCCCGGACGTCGCCGCCGTCGCCGCCCACTGGAACGTCCCCGAGTCGGAGGTGTCCCGCATCCACGCGGCCACCGAGTTCCGCGTCGCCTTCTGCGGGTTCGCCCCCGGCTTCGGCTACCTCACCGGCCTGCCCGACCGCTACCACGTTCCGCGCCGGGCCACCCCGCGCACGGCCGTCCCGGCCGGTGCGGTGGCGCTGGCGGGCCCGTACACAGGCGTGTACCCCCGCTCGTCGCCGGGCGGGTGGCAGCTGATCGGCACGACGGACGCGGTGCTGTGGGACCACGCGCGCGTGCCGGCCGCGCTGCTGTCGCCGGGCACGCGCGTGCGCTTCGTCCCGGTGGGTGCCGCATGACGGACCGCGCGCTCGCCGTCGTACGCGCCGGGGCGCTGACCACCGTGCAGGACGAGGGGCGCCCCGGTCACGCGCACCTCGGCGTGCCCCGTTCCGGAGCGCTCGACGCACCGGCGGCCGCGCTCGTCAACCGCCTGGTCGGCAATCCCCCTGGGGCGGCCGTTCTGGAGACCACTTTCAACGGCTGCGCCCTGCGGCCCCGTTCGACGGTCACCGTGGCGGTCGGGGGCGCGCCCTGCCCGGTCTCGGTGGACGGCCGGCCGGTCGCCTGGGGAGCGCCGGTGCGGGTCGCCGCGGGGGCGCTGCTCGACGTGGGGGCGGCCGTGTCCGGAGTACGCAGCTACGTCGCCGTCTCCGGCGGCATCGCCGTCGAGCCGGTCCTCGGCAGCCGCTCCACCGACCTGCTGTCCGGGCTGGGCCCAGCCCCGCTCACGGACGGCACGGTGCTTCCCCTGGGGCAGCCGGTCGGCCTCCACGGGCGCGTGGACGTCGCCCCGCAGCCGCGCCCTCCGGCCGAGCTGGTCCTTCGCGTGACCCTCGGGCCCCGCGACGACTGGTTCACCCCGCAGGCCGTGCGCGTCTTCACCTCACGCACGTACCGCGTGTCGTCGGCGAGCAACCGTATCGGGCTGCGGACCGAAGGACCCGCGCTGGAGCGGGCCCTGCCGGGTGAACTCCCGAGCGAGGGCATGGTGCTGGGTGCGGTCCAGGTGCCGCCCGACGGCCGGCCGGTGGTCTTCCTGGCCGACCACCCGACCACCGGGGGCTACCCGGTGATCGGGGTGGTGCGTGCCGCCGACCTCCCGGCCGCCGCACAGGCGGTGCCGGGCACGCCGGTCCGCTTCGTGGCCGTACGCCGCCGCTGAGGCCGACCGGCGCGGGCAGGCCTGGACGCCTCGCGCGGCGTCCGCTCGCGCCCGGCCCCCGGCGCCCCACACCACGCGCCCGGCCGCCCGCGCCCCACGCCACACGCCCGGCCCCCAGCGCCTCACACCACACGCCCGGCCGCCCGCGCCTCACGCCACACGCCCGGCCCCGGCACCTCACGCCACACGCCCGGCCCCGGCGCCCCACACCACACGCCAGGCCCCGGCGCCCCACACCACGCCGGCCTCCAGCGCCTCACACCACACGCCCGGCCGCCCGCGCCTCATGCCACACGCCAGGCCCCGGCGCCCCACACCACACGCCAGGCCCCGGCGCCCCACACCACACGCCGGCCTCCACGCCTCACACCACACGCCCGGTTGCCCGCGCCCCACGCCACACGCCCGGCCCCCGGCGCCCCACACCACGCGCCCGGCCGCCGGCGCCCCACACCACGCGCCCGGCCGCCCGCGCCTCACGCCACCTCGGGCTCCGACGTTTCCGCCACCGACAGCGCGGCCAGCGCCGCGGACACCGCGGCGGATGCCCGCAGATCGAGGCGGGCGCTGGTGCCCCGGGCGCGGTGGCGCATCTCGTCGGCGGCCAGGGTGAGGAGCTGCGGCAGGAGGTCGGTGCAGCGGCGGGCCACCCAGCCGGTGCCCGCGGTGACCAGCCACCACAGGGTCGCCGCCTTGGTGGGCGCGGGGAACTCGGGCTCGGGCGAGGGCGCGGCCCCCGTCGCCAGCCCCGCCTCGGCGAGCAGAGCGTGGAAGCGGACGGCCAGCTGCCGGTGACCGCGCTCGCCGGGGTGCAGCCGGTCCGCGCTCCACATCGCGCGGTCCGTGAGCCACGCCCCCTCGCCAGCGTGCAGGTGCACGGCCCCGTACCGGTCGGACAGCGCGTGCACCACCGTGTTGACCGCCCGCTGCCGCCGGGCCAGCGGGCGGGCGAGCGCACCCGGCAGGCCGAGCATCGCGCCGGGGTCGGGCAGACACGCCGTCAGCAGGACCGCGCCCTGGCCGGTGAAGGCCGCGTACACCTGGTCGAGCCGGGCGGCCACGGCATGGATGTCGAAGGTGCAGCGCAGGGTGTCGTTGACGCCGATGAGGACGGACACGATGTCGGGCCGCAGGGCCAGCCCGGCCGGGGTCTGCCGTTCCAGCACGTCCCGGGTCTGTGCCCCGCTGACCGCGAGGTTGGTGAACTCCACGGGCTCCTCGGCGAGTCCGCCGGCCAGCAGCGCGGCCCAGCCGCGCCACCCGTCGCCCACGGGGTCGCCCACGCCCTCGGTCAGCGAGTCACCGAGGGCGACGAAGCGGACGGGTCTCATGCCACGCCCTCCGGCACGAAGCGACGGGAGGGCACCGGCGCGTCGTGGGCGGCGAGGAACGCCTCGACGGAGGTGGCCCACCCGAAGCACTCCGCACGCGCGCGTGCCGCCTCGCGCCGCTCCCGCTCCGGGCGTTCCAGCAGCGTCTCCACGGCGTCCGCGAAGGCCTCCCCGCGGTCCGCCGCGGTGGCCCCGGCGGTGCCGATCACCTCCGGCAGGGCGGAGGAGGCGCTCGCCACCACGGGCGTGCCGCAGGCCAGCGCCTCCAGGGCGGCGAGGCCGAACGTCTCGGCGGGCCCCGGTGCCAGGCACACGTCGGCGGAGGCCTGGAGCGCGCCCAGGAGGCCGCGGTCGGAGACGTGCCCCAGGAAGGTGACCGGCAGGCCGCGCTCGCGCGCCCGCTGTTCCAGGCGGGGCCGCAGCGGACCGTCCCCGGCCACCACCAGCACCGCCCGCCGCCCGCGCCGCAGCAACGCCTCCAGCGCGTCGAGCGCGTTGCCGGGCCGCTTCTCCACCGAGAGCCGGGAGCACATCACCAGCAGCGCCTCGCCCACGCGCGCGTGCCGAGCGCGGAACCCCGCATCCCGCAGCGCGGGGTGGCGCTGCACCAGGTCGACGCCGAGGGGAGCGCGTACGACGTTGCGCGCGCCGATCCGGACGAACTCCCGCTCGGCGAACTCCGTGGTGCACACGACCCGTGAATAGGTGTGCGCGGTACGGACGTTGAGGGCGTCGGCGGCGCGCCGGGACAGGTTCTCCGACAGGCCCCAGGTGCGCAGCACGCCGTCGGCGGTCTCGTGGGACACCATCACGGCGGGGACGCGGGCCCGCCGGGCCCACTTGCCGGTCCACCGCAGCGTCGTACGGTCGGAGACCTCCAGGCGGTCCGGGGCCAGCTTCTCCAGGAGGGCGGCCACGCGCCGCTTGTCGGTGAGGACGCGGTAGCCGCCGGTGCCGGGCAGCAGCGGCCCGGGCAGGGTGATGACCCGGCCCTGCTCGGTCTCGCGGTCGGTGTGGCGCTCGGCCGGCACGATGAGCACCGGTTCGTGGCCCGCCGCCTTGAAGCCCTTGCCCAGCTCCCGCAGGGCGGTGCGCAGTCCGCCGGAGGCGGGGGCGACGAAGTTCGCGAGCCGGACGATGCGCAGGGAGCCGTTCATGCGGCCACCACCGTCTTCCGTGCGGCGAGGACGTCCTCGTAGTGCGCGATGAGCTGGTCGCCGACGGCCGCCCAGGTACGGCCCTCGACGGTGGCGCGCCCGGCGGCCCCGTACGCGGCCCGCAGCGCGGGGTCGGCGACCAGCGACCACACGGCGTCGCGTACGGCGGCCGCGTCGCGCGGCGGGACCAGCAGCCCGGTGCGGCCGTGGGCGACCAGATCGAGCGGGCCGCCGGCGGCGGGCGCGACGACGGGCACGGCGCTGGCCATGGCCTCCTGCACGGTCTGGCAGAAGGTCTCGAAGGGGCCCGTGTGCACGAAGACGTCCAACGAGGCGAAGATCCGGGCGAGTTCGTCACCGGTGCGCCGGCCCAGGAAGGCCGCGCCCGGCAGGGCCTCGGTCAGGTGTGCCTGGCTGGGCCCGTCGCCCACCACCACGACCCGCACGCCCTGCAGGCCGCAGACCCCGGCGAGGAGTTCGACCTGCTTCTCGGGGGCGAGCCGTCCGACGTAGCCGACGATCAGCTCGCCGTTCGGGGCGAGTTCGCGGCGCAGTGCGTCGTCGCGGTGCTCGGGGCGGAAGCGGACGGTGTCCACGCCACGTGGCCACAGCCGGACCCGGGGCACGCCGTGCGCCTCCAGATCGTGCAGGGCCGCGCTGGAGGGGGCGAGGGTGCGGTCGGCGGCGGCGTGGACGGAGCGGATGCGCCGCCAGGCCGCGGCCTCGCCGGCGCCCATGTAGGTGCGGGCGTACCCGGCGAGGTCGGTCTGGTAGACGGCCACGGCCGGGATGCCGAGCCGGGTGGCGGCCGCCATGCCGCGGACGCCGAGGACGAAGGGGCTGGCCAGGTGGACGAGGTCGGCGCGGTGCTCGGTGAGCGCCGCGGCGACGCGCCGGCTGGGGAGGGCGACGCGGACCTGGGGGTAGCCGGGGAGCGGAAGGGAGGGGACACGGACGACGGGGCACGGCGCCTGGGCGTCGGGCCCGGTCCCGGCGGCGGTGGCCGGAGCGACGACGAGGGGAGCGTGACCGCGATCGACGAGGTGCCGGGCGGTCTGGAACGCGCAGTGGGCCACGCCGTTCACATCGGGGGGAAAGGATTCGGTCACGATGACGACACGCATACCGGTGTTGTCGCCGTGCTGGACGTGGCCGCGTCAACGTGGATCTTTCCGGACGAGGAACGTCCCATGAGCGTTGGGCTGCACAGCCGAGCAGGTCAGCCCGTGTCCACGCGCTCCTGACTCCCGGGTCACCGGACGTTCATGCAGTCGGCATGTCGGGCCCGAACCGGCTGCGTACGGCTGTCTGGACCTCGGCCTCCTCGGCCGGATCGGCGGCGAGCCGGCGCAGCCGCTCGACGACGCGGGTGTCGCCGGTTTCGGCGTGCCGGGCGGCGAGCTCTCGGGTGGTCTCCTCGCAGTCCCACAGGCATTCGACGGCGAATCCGGCGGCGAAGGAGGGGTCGGTGGCGGCGAGGGCGCGGGCGGCCCGGCCGCGCAGGTGGGAGGAGGCGGTCTCGCGGTAGATGTGGCGCAGGACCGGCGCGGCGCAGGTGATGCCGAGCCGTCCGGTGCCGTCGACGAGAGTCCACAGGGTCGGTGCGTCGGGGCCCTCGCCCCGGACGGCCTCCCGGAGGGCGGCGAGGACCAGGTCGCGGTCGCGGGTTCCACCGCGGCAGGCGAGCATGCGTCCGGCGGCGGCACCGAGGGGGTCCGGCCGGTGGGCCCAGCCGCGGGCCCGGTCGACGGCGGCGACGCTGCGCATGCGTTCGAAGGCGTCGACGGCGGCCTCCACGACGACGGTCGAGCCGTCGGTCACCGCGGACTCGATCAGGTCGAGGGCGTCGGAGTCGTTGCTGTCGGCGAGGTAGCGCAGGGCGGTGCAGCGGGCTCCGTCGGTGCCGTCCTTGGCAGCCTGGACGATCTCGGGCCGGTCCTCGGGCCCGGCGACGGCGGTGAGACAGCGGGCGGCCGGGACGTGGAGGGCGGCACCGCGTTCGAGGCCCTGCTGGGCCCACTCGAAGACGGCCTGCACACTCCACCCCGGACGGGGCCCGGTGGGGCGCATCTGCCGCTGCCAGCGGTCGAAGCATCCGGTCTCCTGGGCGGCACGCACGCGCGTGGAGACGTATGCGCGCGGATCCTCGGCCCACAGCCGCCACGGCCGGGGCTCGAAGGCGTCCCGCATGGCCGCGGCCAGCTCGGCCTCGCCCTCGGCGTCGGCCGGAAAGCGCGCCAGGACGGGCAGGGCGAGGGCACGCAGCCCCGCGTCGTCGTCCCGGAGGGCCAGTTCGTCCAGGGCCCAGGCCCAGTTGGAGCCGGAGGCGGCGTACCTGCGCAGCAGGTCGAGCGCGTCCGGCCTGCCGTACGAGGCGAGGTGCCCGAGGACGGCGAGGGCGAGCCCGGTGCGTGACTCGTCGGTGTCGAGGGCGTCCTCGGGATCGAAGAGGTGTGCCTCGATCGCGTCCAGGTCGCCGTTCAGGTCGAGGAAGAGCCGGGCGTAGTAAAGGGAGCGGTTCTCCACCTGCCAGTCGTGGCGGGGGTCGCGCAGCACACAGTGGTTCAATGCCGCGAGTGCTTCGGCGCGCGGCGCGGTGAGCGCGTGCAGCGTGCCGTCGCCGCGGCCCCGCTGGAGCAGGCCGAGCAGCGTACCGCTGGGCGCTATGACCGGATCGAACATGGGAAACAGCCTCACATCAAGCGTCGACGCAACCGGGGACGTGCACTACCTGGCCGCGTGACAACACGTCGGGGCGCCCGCCGTTTCCTGCTTGCTGTAAGCCATCTTCCTCTGCCTCTCGTCGGTGGCCCATGCGGACCGCATCACGGTCCGCGCGGTGCGGCGTCACCTGCCCAGCCATCGCGTCCGTGAATCACGACGTCATGATGACCCGGCGTGTGAGCTGCCGCGACCGAAATTTCCGGCGGCCCCGTACCGCCTCCCCCGTTTTCCGTGTCCTGCCTGGTCAGGAAGGTCGTTTCAGCTACTCACGGCCCTGAAGATCACTGTTCGCCGAACAGTTCCAGCAGTTCCGTCCTGCCGAACATCCGGGCCGTGTCGACGGCCGACGGTGTCCCCGCGGCCGGGTCCGCGCCGCCCGCCAGCAGAACCTTGATCACTTCCTGCTCGCCCTTGAAGACGGCTCCGGCGAGGGGCGTCTGCCCCCGGTCGTTGACGCGGTCGACGTCGGCACCGCGGGCCAGCAGTGCGCGGACCGCGTCGGCGTGGCCGTGGTAGGCGGCGAGCATCACGAGGGAGTCGCCGCGGTCGTTGGTGAGGTTGGCCGGAACGCCCGCGTCGACGTACGCCACGAGCGCCTCGGTCCGCCCCTGCCGGGCCAGATCGAAGATCTTGGTCGCCAGCTCCACGACCTCGGGGTCGGGGGCTTCACTCATCGGCCGGACCGCCTCTCACTGCGAACGATGGGACTGCGGGGAGCAAGCGTACGGCGGCGAGCGATGCAGCCGTACGGGTGAATCGCCAGCGTACTGGCTCGTGCGGCACATGACCCGATGTGCCCGAGGTAAAGATCACCACAGACGCGGTCGGACGCAACAGTGCTGCTCATCCGGCCCAAGCGACTCCACCAAGCGACGGAAATCGAACAAAATTCACCCAGTTGCACCTTTTGTCATATGGATACATGCTGTGATCCTGGAAGGACTCAGGGTGACTGTCCCCCCTCGACACCAGGAGATCTCACATGATCCTCTCCATCTCAGGCGTCGTCATGCTCGGCGTACTCGTCGTCGTGTTCTTCCGCAAGGACGGACTGAAGCCGTCGCACGCCTGCACCTCCGCCCTGTTCGGCTTCTACCTGGCGAGCACAGCCCTCGCCCCGAGCATCAAGGCCGGCGGCGAGAGCCTGGCCAGCCTGCTCGGCGGCATGAAGTTCTGACGCCGCCGCTCCCGCCCGCACGCACCTCCAGGAGGCAGCAGTGGCCCGGCGCCCCCTCCCCCGCATTCTCAGCACAGGCAGCGCGCAGCTCGCCCGGAGCCGGGAGCTGGCCCGGACGGCGGCCGACAGCGCCACCGACGTCCTCCACCCGCTGATCACCATCGCCCGCGGTCTGCGTCGGCTGGCCTCGGGCGGGCGGCGCAAGTGGGCGGACACGCCCAAGGACCGGCGCGGGCCACTGCTGTTCCTGGTCGCCTCGCTGATCCTGGTCGTGGCGCTCGTGCCGTACGGCCCGCTGCTCGCCGCCATCGCGCTGATGGCGGCGGCGGCCTGGCAGGGCCGCGACGGCACGCGGGAGCCCGAGGGCCCCGACGAGTCGCGCATCAAGCGCCTCCAGTCGCTGTACGAGGCCCTGGTCCCGTACTTCTCGGCCGCCGAGGACCCGGCGCCCCTGTACGGGTACGGCGGCGAGTGGGCGAAGGCCTTCCCGTCCTACGAGTTCGACGACTCCGGCCGCGTCTCCCACCTGGTGATCCGCTACCCCGCGTACTTCACCGACGGCGAGCCCGAGGCCCGCGCCCGGATCGAGCACCTGCTCACCGCCAAGGCGGGCCGTGGCCGCGAGTACCTCTTCACCTGGGACGAGGAGGGAAACCAGCTCGCGGTCACCGCCCTGGCCCCGCTCCCCACCGACGTCGCCGCCCAGCGCTTCGTCACGGCCCCGGGCGAGACGGTCCTCGGCTTCACCGACCCCAGCGAGGTCCAGCGCACGCTTCCCCTCACCTACGGTGAGAAACAGCGCGACGTGCCGCCGGTCGTCTGGCGCACGGGCATCCGCTCCACCGAGCCGCACCTGCTGACCCTTGGCCAGCCGGGCAGCGGCACCTCGACGCTGCTGCGCTCCATCGCGCTGCAGGCCCTCCAGCACGGCGACGTAGTGATCGTCGACGGCGGCGGCACCGGCGAGTACGCCTGCCTGACCGGCCGGGACGGCGTCCTGGCGGTCGAGTGCGGGCTGGCCGGGGTGCTGGCGAGCCTGGAGTGGGCGGCCACCGAGACCGAGCGCCGGCTGATCGCCGTCAACCGGGCCCGGCAGGCCGGCCACCCGCCGCCGGACGACACCAAGCGGCCCCTGTGGATCCTGCTCGACCGGCCGACCGCGTTCACGCACCTGGCTGCCGCGGACGGCCGCAAGGACCCGCAGGTCCTGCTCCAGGTGCCGCTGCGGCACGGCCGCGCGGTGAACGTGACGGTCATCGTGGCCGACCAGTTCGACAGCGCGGACGCGCTGAGCGACGCCGTACGGCAGCACACGCGCGCGCGTGTCGTCCTCGGGCCCGCGACGGCCGAGCAGCTGAAGGCGGTGCTGGGGGCGCCACCGCACACCACGCCGCTTGCGATCGTCCCACCCGGGCGCGGGTACGCACGGCTCGGCACAGGGGCGGTCCACCGGCTGCAGGTTCCGGCCACTCCGGATCCCTACGACGACGCGACGAGCGAGACGCACCGGCAGGCGGTGCTGGATCTCCTGCCGCCGAAGACCACGCCGGCGGACGGGGAGTCGGTTCCGGAGCCGGACCCTGTTCCGAAGGAGGCAGTCGTGACGGAGGCTGCCGTGGCGGAGCCTTCTTGAGGGCCGGAGCCTTCTTGAAGGGCCGGAGCCTTCTTGAAGGGCGGCCGTTACGCCACGAACGTGCGGGGTGCCTCCGTCCCCGCGCTCCCGCCCGTCTCCACCAGCCGCGCCGCCGCCGCCAGCCGCGTCGCCGCTTCCTCCGCCACCGCTCCCCCGACGGTGAACGGCAGCCGGACATACCCCTCGAAGGCGCCGTCGACCCCGAAGCGCGGGCCGGACGGAACCCGCACCCCCACCCGCTCCCCCGCCTCGGCGAGCCGGGACCCCGACAAGCCCCCGGTGCGCACCCACAGGGTGAGTCCGCCGCGCGGCACCTCGAACTCCCAGCCGGGCAGCTCCCGCCGTACCGCCGCGACCAGCGCGTCCCGGTTCTCGCGGGCCTGACCGCGCCGGATCTCCACGGCCTGCTCCCAGCCACCGGTGCTGAACAGCCAGTTCACGGCCAGCTGCTCCAGCACGGGCGTGCCCAGGTCGGCGTACGCCCGTGCGGCGACCAGGCTGCGGATCACGTCGGGAGCGGCCCGGACCCAGCCGATGCGCATCCCGGCCCAGAAGGCCTTGCTGGCCGATCCGACGGTGATGACCGTGGACCCGGCCGGATCGAAGCCGCACACGGGCCGCGGCATCTCCAGGTCCTGCTCCAGGTACAGCTCGCTCATCGTCTCGTCGACGACCAGCACCGTCCCCGCCGACCGGGCCGCCTCCACCAGCCGGCGCCGCTGGTCCTCGTCGGCGAGCGCGCCGGTCGGGTTGTGGAAGTCGGCGACGACGTACGCGATCCGGGGCGCGGCCTCCCGCAGCACCTGCCGCCAGCGGTCCATGTCCCACCCCGCGAGCCCCTCGGCCATCGCGACCGGCACGAGTCGGGCGCCGGCCTCCCGCATCAGCTGGAGAATGTTCGCGTACGACGGCGACTCCACGGCGATGCGTTCGCCGCGGCCGCCGAAGAGGTGGCAGATGGCGTCGATGGCGCCCATCGCGCCCGTCGTCACCATGATCTGCTCGGGCATCGTCGGGATCCCGCGCCCGGTGTACCGCTCGGCGATCATCGAGCGCAGCGCGGGCAGACCGGCCGGGTAGTCGCCGTGCGTGTGGGCGTACGGCGGCAGCTCCTCCAGCGCGCCCTGCACGGCACGGGTGAGCCACGGCTCGGGCGCGGGCAGCGCGGCACAGCCCAGGTCGATCATCGAGCCCAGCGCCTCGGGCGGCAGCGGCTCCAGACCGCGCGCCGGGAGCGGATTGCCCGCCGGTACGGCGGTCCAACTGCCCGCGCCGCGCCGGGACTCCAGGAAGCCTTCCGTGCGCAGCGCCTCGTAGGCGGCGGCGACCGTGGTGCGGCTGACGGACAGGGCCACGGCCAGCTCGCGCTCGGCGGGCAACCGGGCGGCCACCGGTACCCGGCCTTCGAGCACCAGCAGCCGGATGCCATCGGCGAGCGCGCGATAGGCGGGCGGGCGGCGGGTGCCGGGACCCGCCGGGCGGTCCTGCTGGGAGTTGAGCAGGCGGGCGAGCTGCGCGGCACCCACCGCCGAGGTCCACTGAGCCATGACTACCAGTCCACCTTCCCCGAATTGGCCATGGATGGCTTTTCGTCCCAAGCCACAGAGTGTCACGCATCAGGCCACTACCACCACCAGGGGGCATGTCTTGTCCGCGGTCACAGCCAAGCGCCGTCTCGGGCGACGACTGATCCAGCTGTACGCCGGCCTCGCGCTGTACGGCGCGAGCTCCGCGCTCCTCGTCGAGGCGGGTCTCGGTCTGGAGCCCTGGAACGTGCTGCACCAGGGCCTGGCCGAGCTCACGGGCCTGACGATCGGCGTGGTGTCGATCATCGTCGGGGCGGTGGTGCTGCTCCTGTGGATCCCGATGCGCCAGCGCCCGGGTCTCGGCACGGTGTCCAACGTCTTCGTCGTCGGCATGGCCATGGACGGCACCCTCGCCCTGGTGCCCGACGCGCACACTCTGGCCGTGCGGGTTCCCCTGCTCCTGGCGGGCATCCTGCTCAACGGCGTGGCAACAGGCCTCTACATCGCCGCCCGCTTCGGGCCCGGCCCCCGGGACGGGCTGATGACCGGGCTGCACCGGCGTACGGGCCGCTCGATCCGCCTGATGCGGACCGCCGTCGAGGTGGCGGTCGTCGTCACCGGCTTCGCCCTCGGCGGCACCATCGGCGTCGGCACCCTCCTGTACGCGGTGTCCATCGGCCCGCTGGCGCAGCTGTTCCTCCGCATGTTCGCCGTCCCGACGGCATCCGGCGGCAGCACGGTCGTTGCCGCCGGGACACCACGGCGCGCGATACTGCGAGGGTGACCACGCTCATACGCCACCCGTATCTCGACCACCCGGGCCCCATCGCCTTCGCGCACCGCGGCGGGGCCGCCGACGGCCTGGAGAACACCGTGGCGCAGTTCCGGCGCGCGGTCGAACTCGGCTACCGGTACATCGAGACCGACGTCCACGCCACGAGGGACGGCAGGCTCGTCGCCTTCCACGACGCGACCCTGGACCGGGTGACGGACGGCGCGGGACGGATCGCCGACCTGCCGTGGGAGGACGTACGGCACGCGCGCGTGGGGGGCAGGGAGCCGGTGCCCCTCTTCGACGAACTGCTGGAGACCTTCCCCGAGGTGCGCTGGAACGTGGACGTGAAGGCGGAGCCGGCGCTGCGTCCGTTCCTCGACCTGATCGAGCGCACGAACTCCTGGGACCGCGTCTGCCTCGGCTCGTTCTCCGAGGCCCGCGTGGTCCGCGCCCAGCGACTGGCCGGGCCGCGCCTGGCGACGTCGTACGGCACGCGCGGGGTGCTCGGCCTGCGGCTGCGCTCGTGGGGCCTGCCGGCCGCGCTGCGCCGGTCCGCGGTCGCCGCGCAGGTCCCCGAGTCCCAGTCGGGCGTCCGGGTGGTCGACCCGCTGTTCCTCCGCGCCGCCCACGCGCGCGGGCTGCAGGTGCACGTGTGGACGGTCAACGAGCCCGAGCGGATGCACCGGCTCCTGGACCTCGGTGTCGATGGCATCATGACCGATCACATCGACACGTTGCGCAAGGTCATGGAGGAGCGGGGCGTCTGGGTCTGAACCCCTGAGCCCGAGACCCCGGGACCTGCACGGCATCTTCGGCGGGGAAGCGAGGGCACGGGTGGGCACCGACACCGTGCGGGCACAGGCGGCCGACCGGGCGGCCGCCGAGCGGCGGCGCGAGCAGCGCGGCTGGTACTTCTACGACTGGGCGTGCTCCGTCTATTCGACGAGCGTGCTCACCGTGTTTCTCGGCCCCTACCTCACGTCGGTCGCCGAGTCGGCGGCGGACGCGGACGGGTTCGTGCATCCGCTGGGGATCCCGGTGCGGGCCGGGTCGTTCTTCGCGTACACCGTGTCCGTGTCCGTGATCGTCGCGATCCTCGTGATGCCGCCGGCGGGCGCTGCGGCCGACCGCACGGGGCGCAAGAAGCCGCTGCTGGCCGCCGCCGCCTATGTGGGCGCGACCGCCACCACGGGCCTGTTCTTCCTGGACGGCGACCGCTACCTGCTGGGCGGTGTCCTGCTTGTCCTCGCCAACGCGTCCGTGGCCGTCTCGATGGTCCTGTACAACTCCTACCTGCCGCAGATCGCCCCGCCCGAGGAGCGCGACGCGGTCTCCTCGCGCGGCTGGGCCTTCGGCTACGCGGCCGGCTCCCTGGTGCTGATCGCCAACCTGGTGCTCTTCACCGCCCACGGCTCCTTCGGCGTCTCCGAGTCCATGGCCGTCCGCATCTGTCTCGCCTCGGCGGGCTTGTGGTGGGGTGCCTTCACGCTCGTCCCGCTGAAGCGGCTGCGCGACCGCCGTACGGCCGCCACGGCTCCGCCGGTGCACGGCTGGCGCCAACTGGCGGCCACGATCAGGGATATGCGGGGCAAACCGCTCACGCTGGCCTTCCTGCTCGCCTACCTCGTCTACAACGACGGCATCCAGACGGTGATCTCCCAGGCCTCGGTGTACGGCTCCGAGGAGTTGGGTCTGGGCCAGTCGACACTCATCACGGCCGTGCTGATGGTCCAGGTGCTGGCGGTGGCGGGGGCGCTGGGTATGGGGCGGCTGGCCCGGACGTACGGCGCGAAGCGCACGATCCTCGGTTCACTGGTCGCATGGACGGTCACCCTGGGGGCCGGGTACTTCCTGCCGGCCGGGGCGCCCGTGTGGTTCTTCGTGCTGGCGGCCGGGATCGGGCTGGTCCTCGGCGGGAGCCAGGCACTGTCCCGGTCACTGTTCTCCCATCTCGTCCCGCCCGGCAAGGAGGCCGAGTACTTCTCCGCGTACGAGATGAGCGACCGCGGCATGAGCTGGCTGGGTCCCCTATTGTTCGGGATCACCTACCAGGTGACCGGAAGCTACCGGGACGCGATCATCTCGCTGGTGGCCTTCTTCGCGATCGGGTTCGTGCTGCTCGCCCGGGTTCCGGTGCGGCGGGCGATCGCCGACGCGGGCAATCCGATTCCTGATCGGATTTAGCACTCGGGGCGAAAGGGCTGTAGTGTACGCGTTTGGCCTGCCAAGCGTACCGTTACTGCGCGTCAAAGAAGCCGAAACGCTGGGTGACATCTCCTAGCAGATGTGACAAACCGGGCGCCGGTGGGTACTGCACTGGTTGACAAGGCTGCGGCTACGACGGCGACGCATGACCCGGAACGGGACCTCGGAACGGGAATCTTTACCGCCGACCGGACGTTGACCGGATGACGACGACAGCGACACCTGTCCTGTGGGCGACAAGCCCGGGAGGCACGATTCATGAGTGAGCGAGCTCTTCGCGGCACGCGCCTCGTGGTGACCAGCTACGAGACGGACCGCGGTATCGACCTGGCTCCGCGCCAGGCCGTGGAGTACGCATGCGAGAAGGGGCACCGCTTCGAGATGCCCTTCTCGGTCGAGGCGGAGATCCCGCCGGAGTGGGAGTGCAAGGTCTGCGGGGCCCAGGCACTCCTGGTGGACGGCGACGGCCCTGAGGAGAAGAAGGCCAAGCCGGCGCGTACGCACTGGGACATGCTGATGGAGCGGCGCACACGTGAGGAGCTGGAAGAGGTCCTCGAGGAGCGCCTCGCCGTTCTGCGCTCCGGTGCGATGAACATTGCCGTGCACCCCCGGGACAGCCGCAAGTCGGCGTAGTTCCGGCGGGGCTTGGGCCAGATCACAGCTCACACCAATAACCGCGGGCGCCGTACGTGAGGGTTGACGTACGGCGCCCGCGGTTTGCGCGTGCGCAGGTCGGCCCTGCCCTCAACCCGGCTGAGCCGACCGCCTGCTCAGCGGTTCAACGGCGGCCGCTGCTCCCGCGGCGCATCCCCCGGCTGCTGCTCCCTGATCACCTCGCCCTGGACGACCTTGCCGTCGGGGCGGTGAATACGGGCCTGCTGGAAGGCGTCGCCCAGGCTGCCGGGGACGGACTCGCGAAGTTTGCGGTCGACCGTCCGTTCCGTGTAACGGCTGACGGCCTTCTGGACCGGGGGGATCAGCAGGAGCAGGCCCACCGCGTCCGAGATCAGGCCGGGGATCATCAGGAGCAGGCCGCCCAGCATCATCAGGCCGTTGCCGCCGCCGCGCGACGGAATGCCGCCTCGCTGCAGCGCCTCGTTGAGGTTCTGGAAGGCGCGCCGGCCCGCCCGCTTGATCACCACCGCGCCGAGCACGAAACCGGCGAGCAGCAACAGGAAGACCGTGAAACCGCCCGCCGCGCCCGCGACCGCCGTCAGCAGCCAGATCTCCAGCACGAGCCACACGGCGATCCCCAGCGGCAGGAACCTGCGGAGCCGGGAACGCCGGGGGCGGGTGGGGGAGAAAGAGGTCGGAGCGCCAGTCGTCATGCTCCCAGTGTGCCCGGCCCCGGCTCAGGGCGGGATAAGAGGTCGGTCGGCCCGGCCGGTGCGGCGGGCCCGGCTGCACTGGCACCAGGGGCCCGGTGGGCGGGTGCACGGTGATCGGGGCTGCGGGTGGTGGACTTCGACGGCCGTGGGCCGTTCGGGGTGGGTCACGGCGCTGCCCTTCGGGACGGCCGCAGGCCCGCCCGTACCGCTACCGCCGCGGCTGCCCGCCCCGGCCGGTGAGCTTGGCCACCCGCTCCGCCACGCCCCACGACGTGACCCGCCACAGCGCCTCGACGACGATGTCACGGCTCATCTTGGAGTCGCCGAGCTCCCGCTCCACGAACGTGATCGGCACCTCGACCACGTGGAAGCCCGCCTTCACGGCCCGCCGAGCCAGATCGACCTGGAAGCAGTACCCCTGCGAGGCCACCTTGTCGAGGCCGAGGCCCTCTAGCGTCTCGCGGCGGAACGCGCGGTAGCCGCCGGTCACGTCCCGGATCGGCACGTCGAGCATGACCCGCGAGTAGGTGCTGCCGCCGCGCGAGAGGAACTCGCGGGACTTGGGCCAGTTCACCACGCGCCCGCCCGGCACCCAGCGGGAGCCGAGCACCAGGTCGGCGCCCTTGAGCGCGGTCAGCAGGCGGGGCAGTTCCTCGGGCCGGTGGGAGCCGTCGGCGTCCATCTCGACCAGCACGCCGTAGTCACGCTCCAGACCCCAGCGGAAGCCCGCGAGGTAGGCGGCGCCCAGGCCCTCCTTGCCCTTGCGGTGCAGCACGTGGACCTGGTCGTCGGCGGCGGCCAGCTCGTCGGCGAGCTTACCCGTGCCGTCGGGGCTGTTGTCGTCGGCCACGAGCACGTGCGCCTCGGGAACCGCCTTCCGCACCCGGCCGACGATCGTCTTGATGTTCTCCGCCTCGTTGTAGGTCGGAATGATCACCAAGGCCGTGCCGAGCGGGCCGAACCGCCTCTCCTGGGCCTGTGCCGCGAGAGTGCCGTCGCCGTCGTTCACTGCTGCCCCTTCATGTCCGTACGCAGGGACCACCATAGTGGCCACGGCCTGCAAAGACGTGACAGCACGTTTGTATGGTGGTGTCGATTCAGCAAGAGCGTGGTAAGAGTGCTCTTTTCTGGATCTGTCTGTTCTGCGGATGGGGGCCCGGCGCCCTTCGGGCCGACCTGAGACCCGCTGGCTGCGGATCGACCGAAAGCCGTTGTCTACTGAGCGTCGGGCCCCACCCGGGTCACACCTTGCCGACAGTCCGGACCTTCCCTCGTCGGCGCGGGCGCTGAGCCTGGCTCCCAGTGACGGTGACCCGGTGCGGCACACCGTCCCTGACCCAGCGGCGCTGCGACGAGTGCGCGGAAGTTCCCCGGTCGGGCGTCCGGTGGTGGACTCGGCCGAACCTACCGGCCCCGTGCCGCCGCCTGTCAACAGCCCTTTGAGCTGTGCGAACACCGACCGTCGCCGAGGCGGTGCAGAGGATGCGCAGGTCGCGCGACGGGGCGGCGGGCGGTGATCGCCGCCGCGCCACCCCGGGAGATCACTCGCCCGGCCGTACGAACACCGTCCGTCCGCCCACCACGGTGCGCAGGCAGACGGGCAGGTCACGGCCGGGGGTCAGGTCGGGCAGTCCGGGGGTGCCCGAGCGCGGGTCGGTCGACCAGCGCGCGACGCGGTCGTCGGGGGCCTGGACGACCAGCTCGTCGGTGCGCCACACGGCGTAGTCGGCGGGTGCGCCCGGCACCAGGACGCCCGCGTCGTCCCGTCCGATCGCCCGCCAGCCGCCGCGCGTGTGCGAGGTGAACGCGGCGCGCACGGAGATGCGGTGCTCGGGGGTGCGGTGGAAGGCCGCCGCCCGGACCGTGCCCCACGGGTCGAGGGGCGTGACGGGGCTGTCGGAGCCGAAGGCCAGCGGGACACCGGTGCGCAGCAGGGCCGCGAAGGGGTTCAGCGTCCGCGCCCGCTCGGCGCCCAGGCGCTGCGCGTACATGCCGTCCTCGCCGCCCCACAGCGCGTCGAACGCTGGCTGCACTGAGGCGGTCAGGCCCAGCTCGGCAAAGGCCGCGATGGTCTCCGGCGTGAGCATCTCGGCGTGCTCGACGCGGTGGTGGGCGGCGCGGACGCGGGCGAGGCCCACCTTGTCGGCGGCCGCGCGCACGCCCTCGACGACGGCGGTGACGGCGGCGTCGCCGATCGCGTGGAAGCCCGCCTGGAGGCCGACCTCGGTGCAGGCGGTGACGTGCGCGGCGACGGCGGCCGCGTCCAGGTAGGCGGTGCCGGTGTGGTCGGCGTCGGCGTACGGGCCGTGCAGGCAGGCGGTGTGCGAGCCGATGGCGCCGTCGACGAAGAGGTCGCCGGCCGCGCCGATCGCGCCCAGTTCCCGCGCCTTCTCGACGTTCTCTTCCGCCCAGTAACCGACGACCCGCGGGCCCGGCTCCTCGGCGGCGAGCCGCAGCAGAGCCGCGAAGTCGTCCTCCGAGGAGATCTTCGGGCCGGCGCACTCGTGCACGGACCCGATGCCGAGGGAGGCCGCGTGGGCGAGGGCGGTGCGCTGGGCCTCGGTGCGCTGGGCGGGGGTGACGGCGGCGAACGCGGCGGCGCGCACCGCGTGGTGGGCGTCGGCGGTCAGCGGGCCGTCCACCGGGCCCAGACCGGGGACGAGGTCGAGCAGTGCCGTCGTGACGACCGCCGAGTGGACGTCGATCCGGCTGAGGTAGAGGGGACGTCCGCCGGTGGCCTCGTCCAGTTCCGCGCGCGTCGGCGGGCGGCCGCCGGGCCAGCGGGCCGCGTCCCAGCCGTGGCCGAGCAGAACGCGGTCGTCCGGGCGGGCGGCGGCGAAGTCCCGTACGCGGGCCAGGGCCGCCTCGAGGGAGGGTGCGTCGGCCAGGTCGAGGCCGGTGAGCGCCAGGCCGGTGGCGGTGGTGTGCACGTGGGCGTCGGTGAACGCCGGGGTGACCAGGGCGCCGTCGAGGTCGATCACCTCGTCGACGCCGTCCGCGAAGGCGTCGGCCGCGCCTTCGGAGCCGACCCAGGCGACTTGTCCCGCCTCGACGACCATCGCCGTCGCGAACGGGTCGGCGGGGCTGTGGACCTCTCCACGGCGGAGCAGGACGGTCTTCGTCGGGGCGGTGCGCTCACTCATGAGGAACAGTTTCGCCCCTCGGGCGAACCGTCCGGCAGGCAGGTCGATCAGATGCGCGGCGGCCGCGCCTCGTACGGCGTCGACAGCACCACCGTCGTCCGCGTCGACACCCCCGCCAGCGTCCGCACCCTCGCCAGCAGCTCCTCCAGTTCGTGCGGGGTGGCGACGCGCACCTTGAGGATGTAGTTCTCGTCGCCGGCGACGCTGTGGCAGGCCTCGATCTCGGGAACGCCGGCGAGGCGGTCCGCGATGTCGTCGGGGGCGCTGGGGTCGAACGGCTTCACCGAGATGAAGGCGGTCATGGGCAGCCCCACGGCCTCCGGGTCGACGACCGCGGCGTAGCCGCGGATGACGCCACGCTGCTCCAGCCGCCGCACCCGCTGGTGCACGGCCGACGTGGACAGGCCCGTGGCCTTGCCCAGGTCGGTGTAGCTCATCCGCCCGTCCTTGACGAGCAGCTGCACGATCTGTCGGTCCAGCTCCTCCATGGCGCAAGAACCTACAGGGCGCTTGATCTTTTCGGATACCTCAGCAGCGCAGGTCATACCCCGGTTCGTGATGTGCCCGAGAGCGGCCTGTGAGCCACCTGGGGGACAAGACCACCGCAGCGGGCACCTGCGGGCGGCATGTGACGAACGCCACAGCCAATGAAAGGGCTCCGTGACGTTCTCGTGATTACCGCCGAGACGGGACGGGAAGTGCTTGCTGTGGTCGAGGCCGCAGCGCCTTCACGGCCCAGCCCGAGGGGGAGAATCCCATGCAGAGTCTTAAGCGCCCTGGTCGATCCGCGTCCAAGCGGCAGCAGCCGGTCGTCGAGCCCGAGCCGGAGGGCGTCGAACCCGACGCCCTCGACGACGTCGACGGCGAGGAACTCGACACCTACGACACCTTCGAGATGTACCGGGTGATCTGCCCGGAGTGCGCGCAGCCCATCGCCCTGCTGGCGGACGAGGAGGTCCTGCCGGAGCACGCGCTGTGCGCCTCGCCGTGGAACCCGTTCGGGCTCACGGTCTGTCCCGGTACGGGCGGCAGGGCCTCCGGTGCCCGGCCCGCGGACGAGTCCATCGAGCCCCAGGAGCAGGACACCGCCCTCCTGTTGACGCTCCCTCAGGGACTCGACTGGCGGATGCAGCCCTTCTCGCACGTCGGCGGCCCGGGCTCGCGCCCGATGCGCGTGCCGGCGATGCGCCGCCAGGCCGCCTGAGCGGCCTCGCTCAGTCCCGGTAACTGCCCTGCACCATGGCGCGCAGGCTGCCGTGGTGCAGGATCAGTGTGTCCGGGTCCGCCGCGAGAGCCGCCTCACCGAAGTGCACCTGCCGGTGGACGAGGCGCAGCACCACGATCGCGTGCCGCAGGGCGGCGTGGAGGGTGTGGGATTCCATGTCCCGCAGGGTGTGGCCGGTGAGTTCGGCATGGCGCGCCGCCACGCGGGCACCCCCCTGGAGGCAGTGCAGCTGACGGTACGTCAGGCAACTGCCGGAGACCGGACGCGGACCCGGACGCCCGTGAACTCACGCGCGATTCCGCGGAACGGTGACCTGTCCGCCCCACGCCGCGTTGCCCAGGTATGACCCCCACGCATCCGGCAGCCGGGCGTCGGCGCCGCATCTTCGTGCCGCCGCCCGCAGGATCGGTTCCGCTGGCGCCGCCGCAGCCCCAGGACCCGCCGATCTACCGCGCTCTGATGCGCACCTGGGCCGACCGGGGCCGCACCCTGCCGGGGCGCCACGACCCGGAGTGGATCCGGCTGGCGGCGCCTCCCGTCGGCCTGGGGCAGCTCAGCGGGTCTCGGGACCCGCGAGGTGACGGGCGATGACCATCCGCTGGATCTGGTTGGTGCCCTCGACGATCTGCAGCACCTTGGCCTCGCGCATGTAGCGCTCGACCGGGAAGTCGGCGGTGTAGCCGTATCCGCCGAGCACCTGGACGGCGTCCGTGGTCACCTTCATCGCCGTGTCCGTGCAGAACAGCTTGGCCATGGCCGCCTGCTGCGCGAACGGCCGGCCCGCGTCGCGCAGCCGCGCCGCCGCCAGGTACAACGCGCGGCCGGCCTCGATCTGGGTGGCCATGTCGGCGAGCATGAAGCGCAGCCCCTGGAAGTCGGCGATCGGCTTCCCGAACTGCCGCCGTTCGGTGGCGTACGCGACCGCCTGGTCGAGCGCCGCCTGGGCCAGGCCGATCGCGCAGGCCGCGATGCCGAGCCGCCCGGAGTCGAGCGCGGACAGGGCGATGGCGAAGCCCTGCCCCTCCTCCCCGATGCGCCGCTCGTCGGAGACCCGGACGCCGTCGAGGTGGACCTGCGCGGTCGGCGAGCCCTTCAGGCCCATCTTCTTCTCCGGCGCCGCCGCGCTCAGCCCCTCGGCGTCGCCCGGCACCAGGAAGGCGGTGATGCCACGGGGGCCCTCCTCGCCGGTGCGCGCCATGACCGTGTAGAAGTCGGCGATCCCGCCGTGCGTGATCCAGGCCTTGGTCCCGGTGATCACCCAGTCGTCGCCGTCCCGGACCGCCTTGGTCCGCAGCGAGGCGGCGTCCGAGCCGGACGAGGGTTCGGACAGGGCGTACGCGCCGAGCAGGCCGCCGCCGAGCATCGCGGGCAGGTACTCGACCTGCTGCTGCTTGGCGCCGTGGGCAGCGAGCGCGTAGGAGGCCAGGGTGTGCACGCTGACGCCCAGGCCGACGGTGAGCCGGGCCGCGGCGAGCTCCTCGAGGACCTGCAGGTAGACCTCGTACGGCTGGTCGCCGCCGCCGTACTCCAAGTCGTACGGCAGGCCGAGCAGTCCCGACTCCGACAGCAGGGTGAAGACCTCGCGCGGGAAGCGTCCGGCGTCCTCCTCCTCGGCCGCCTTCGGGGCGATCTCACGCTGCGCGATCTCCCGGACGAGCGAGATCAGGTCCCGGGCCTCGTCCGTGGGCAATTGCCGGTCCACCGGCTGCTGGGCGCGGTCGGGCATGGCGACGCTCTCCTCCCTGTCGGGCACATCGGCGGACGTGCGCCTTGGGTGGGGGCGGCTCCGCCGGGGTCTTCCTCGGGCCCAGCCGATGCTCGCACTCCCGGGTCACGGAAGCTGCTGACCAGCGGCTGTGCGCTGTGAGTATGCCCGATCGGAGGCATCCCGTCACCAGTTAACGACCGCTTACTTCAGGAAATCACCCCACCCCCTCTCATTGGTCCGAACCAATTGACGAAGTGGTCTAGTCCTCCTACTGTGTGCGCCCAGCGCTTCACCGCGTTCATGCCAATCGGCGCGCGTTCCCCTCTCCCCCACGAGGAGACACCCGATGCACACTCCCCACCGTCCCCGCGCCCTCCCCCAAGCTCTCAAGTCCGTTCGAGCAGGGGTTGCCCCCGCCCGGGCGCTCGTGTCCGCCGCGTGTTGCGCCGTCCTCGGCGCCGGACTGCTGGCCGGCGCGGGCACCGCCACGGGCGGCACCCGGCGGCACGGCGACCGGCCCGGCGGCGGGGACGTACGAGCAGGGCATCGACGACTACAAGGTGCTGAAGACGAAGTGCCCGGCGACCGGCACGGTGGGCGGCACCGCGTACGCCAAGTGCGGCAACAACTGGTGGAGTTACGACACCCCGTCAACCATCGCGACCAAGATGGCGTACAAGAACCAGCAGGGTCTGGGCGGGACGTTCTTCTGGGAGCTGAGCGGGGACACCGCGAACGGTGAGCTGATCAAGGCGATCAACCAGCCGTCGGTGAAGGAGGCTCACGGCGGAGGGCCGTCACCCTCCGCCCCTTGGCGTCAGTCGTACCGGCGCGCCGGTGCGGGGGCCCGACAGGACGGGTCCATCTCCTCGATGGCCCGCAGCGCGCCGCCCAGCGTCTTCACGAGCAGTTCGCGCATGGTGTCGCGGGACAGTTCCGGACGGTCGATCCAGTCCAGGGTGGCACCCTCGACGCTGCACACCCAGGACAGCAGGCCCATGCGGGCCAGCGGCGCGATCGCGGCGTGTCCGTAGGCGCCCTCCGCGATGGTTGCGACGATCGCCTCGCGCACGCCGTCGCGGATGGCGTGCACCTCGGTGTCGAAGCCGACGCCGCCGCTGACGATGGTGCGGTAGGCGGCCTGGTTGTGCTCGGCGTAGCGGAGATAGCTGTCGATGGTGCGGTGCACCCGGTCCACGGCCGGCAGTTCGAGGCCGCTCGCCGCGAAGGTGACCAGGTCGGCGACCGAGTCCTCGATGATCGCCAGGTAGTAGCCGCGCTTGGACTGGAAGTAGTAGTAGATCAGCCCCTTGGCGACATGGGCCTGCCGGGCGATGTCGTCCATCGAGAGGGCGTCGTAGGAGGTGTCGGCGAACAACCTCCGCCCGATGGCGATGAGTTCGGCGCGACGTGCCACAGAGCGCTCGGTGCCGCGCACCCGGGGGCGGGCCGCGTCGCGCTGTTGACTCATATTCAATTTCGACCCTGGTCTCCAACTGGCGGACATCCGCAGTATGGCAGGTCGGGTATGCGTCAGATCACAGCAGGCCGAGCTGGGTGACGAGCATCGCGATCACCACGACGAGGGTCCAGCCCAGGACGTGCTCGAGGGTGTTCGGGCCGTCATCCTTGGGGCCGCCGGTGCGGGCGCGGGCGGCGATGGCTGAGTGTGCGGTCATGGTTTCTCGCAGTGGTAGGACGTGTTCGGTGGACTTCCCCCGCCTTTGTCCACCTTGCCACTCGGAGCGGCTTTTGTAGCAGAGACGTTGGTCACAGGGAAGGGGGCCCCGGTCTCCCGGGGCCCCGCAGCCGTCCTGCCATCTCAGCGCACGCCCACCGCCGTGAGCGCCTTGCGCTGGTGGGCCGTGGGATGCGCCGGGAAGTACAGGTAGCAGACGCCGCCGGTGCCGGAGACGACCTTGCCGGAGGCGTTGTACCGCTTGGTCCTGAGCCAGATGTTCTCGAACTCCCGGCGCAGGTAGACGCGCCGCACCGCCTCGTCGCTCGGCGACGCCGGATCGTTGGCGATCACGTCGCCGTTGGCGGTGAAGCCGATGACCGTCATCAGGTGGCCGGAGGTGCCGTAACCGGCTCCGGTCAGCTCGGTCTTGAGGAAGGACTGGGACGTTATGGCCGGGATCCCGGCCGCGATCAGCGTCTCCAGGTCGGTGAGCGAGCCGAGCCGGGTGACGACGCCCTGGAGGTCCTTGTACGTGGCCGCGTAGGCGGCGTTGAACGGCCAGTTGCCGCAGCCGGTGTACTGGTAGTCGTAGGTGCACCGGGCCGCGTGGCAGATCTGCGGGTCGGCGTAGCTCGGGTCGACCCAGGCCAGCTGCTCGGGCGTGAGGCGGCCGCCCCAGTACTCGATGATCATCTGTGAGGAGGTGGGGCTGCACCAGGCCTCGCCGCCGTTGTCGTACTGGGGGTACTGGCCGGCGTGAATCTCCTGCGAGTAGCGCGGGACGATCAGCTCCTTGGCCAGGCCGGGCGTGGAGGCCGGGACGGTGAAGCGGTCGGGGACGTCGGACCCCATCGCGCCGATCCGCCACACGGTGGGGGTGAGCTTCGTGCCGGTCCTGCGGTAGAGGGTGAGCCGCAGCCGGTACGAGGTGAGGCGCAGCCCGGAGGCCGGATCGTCGAGGGAGAGGGTGTCCGTCCAGATGGTGCTCTTGCCGTCGCTCTGGCCGTCGACCGAGGTCCGCCTGATGTCCTGGTCACCGGCCGCCCAGCGGCCCATCACGTACCAGGGGGTGTCCGTGCCGTCGGAGTACGTGCCCTTCAGCTCGACCTGGAGCCAGGTGCCGGCCGGGGTGCGCGCGTTCCAGGAGGCGATCGCCTCGGTGGCGGGCACGGAGAGCCGGTGGACCGGGGAGGTCCAGGTGGCGTACTCCCAGGTGGCGGTCGTGCCGGTGTGCGGGTCGGTGTAGTCGGTGGTGCCCGCGGGGGCGGCGATCTCGAGGCCGGGGCGGGCGCCCGCGACCGCGCAGGTGCCGTGGGCTGTGCCGCTGCGCCAGTCGTTGTACGTCGTCCAGGCGCGGTTGTCGACCGGGCGCACCGGGGCCGCGTCGGCGCCGGAGGCGTCGCCGGCCTCACCGGCGTCGGTGGCCGGGCCGGCTGCGGTGGCCGGGCCGGCTGCGGCGGCGGCGGCCGCCGGGGCCGCGCCGCCCGTCACCGCGGCGGCGACCGCGGCGGCCAGGACGGTTCTGCGGGACGGCTGTTCGGCTCTGCTCATGGGTGGAAGACCCCCAGTGTCCGAGTCGGGGCGGGTCCGTGCACGGCTGTGCGCCCACTATGGCCGTGGCGAGCGCCTCCTGCCAGCACTTCAGCCCACGCCACGCCCACCAATATTGGTCTGAACCACTGGCATGACCTGGGGCGGGACGACCCCGGCCCACCCGGTGTGGGGTGCACCGGGGCCGGATGCACCGGGCCGGGTGGACCGGGGCCGGATGCACCAGGGCCGGATGCACCAGAGCCGGATGCACCAGAGCCGGATGCACCAGAGCCGGATGCACCAGAGCCGGATGCACCGGGCCGGATGCACCGGGCCGGATGCACCGGGCCGGATGCACCGGGCCGGATGCACCGGGCCGGATGCACCGGGCCGGGTGGACCGGGGCCGGGTGGACCGGGGCCGGCGGGATCAGACGAGGTCCATCGCCGCGACCTCGTCCGGACGGCCGTAGCTGACCGGTCCCTGGAAGCGGCGGCGGGCGGAGGCGAACCACCACACCGTGGCCACCACGAGCACGACGGCCAGGGCGATCGGGGCGTAGTTGAAGGAGTCGACGCTGATCGGCGAGGCCTGCGGCAGCATGAACAGCACGCTGCTGAGCACGATCCACGTCACGGCCACGATGCCGACCGGCCGGCTCCAGCGGCCCAGGTGCCAGGGCCCCGGCTGGAACTCGTCGCCGAGCCGCAGCCGGAGCAGGATCGGCATGGCGTAGGCGAGGAAGAGACCGACGACGTTGACGCTGACGATGGCGGTGAACGCCGTGTGCGACCACCAGCCGGGCAATACCAGCGCCAGCGAGCAGGCCACCGCCAGCCAGACCGCCTTGACGGGGGTGCGGGTGCGTGGCGAGACCGAGTGCCACCAGCGCGAGCCGGGCATCGCGCCGTCTCGGGAGAAGGCGAAGATCTGCCGGGTGTTGCTGGTCAGGTTGGCCAGGCCGCAGAAGAGCATGGCCCCGATCACGATCAGCAGCAGCACCTTCGCGGCGCCGAGGCCGAGTGCGTCGATGAGGATCTGGACGGGCGGCGCGGCGGAGCTCGCCACATGGCCGTAGTCGCGAATGCTGTAGACGAGGGCGAGCATGAGGACCAGTCCGGTGAGCGCCGAATAGCCGATCGCGCGGGTGATGCCCCTGGGTGCGTTGACGGTCGCCCGGACCGTTTCCTCGGACATGTGGAAGCTGCCGTCGAAGCCGGTGAAGGTCCAGCTGGTGACCAGCAGCCCGAGCATCCCGCCGTAAAGTCCGCTCGTGAAACCGGTGTTGTTCGCGAAATGCGTGACGAAGGACGCCGGGCGGTGATGATCGGGCACGGCGACGAGGGCGGTCACGATTACGACGAGGCCGATCAGCAGCCACCACACGGAGATCCGGTTGACGACGGCGACCAACTGGACGGTGTAGGTGTTGGCGAGCCCCTGCAGGACGATGATCAGCGCCGTGATCAGCACCGTCTGGTGGGCGGTCGGCCGGTAGGAAGGCCACTGGAGGGCGAGGAAGGCCTGGATGAAGGTGGCGGCGGCGTAGCCGGTGGCGGCGGTGCCGCCGACCTGGCCGACGAAGTTCAGCCAGCCCGTGAACCACGACCAGGCACCCTTGTGCCGTTTGGCGAGTTTTCCGGCCGAGAAATACAGAGCCCCGCTCGTCGGATAGGCGGAGGCGACTTCCGCCATTGCGGCGCCGACGAACAGCACCATGACGGAGACGCCGATCCAGCCGAAGACGAGAATGCGGGGCCCGCCCGCGTTCATGCCAAAACCGAAGGACGAGAAAATACCGGAGATGATGTTGATGATGGTGAACGAGATCGCGAAATTGTCGAACGCCTGGAAGCGCCGGGTGAGTTTCCTCGGATAACCCATCGCATGCAGGGTCGCGTCGTCGTCGAGGCTGATCGGGTCCGCGTTGCCCTGGGCGCCGGGACGCGGGACCGATATCCGTTCTGACACAGATCGACCTTTCTTTCGGTGGGGGGTCGGGCGAGGGTCAGGGGGTGCCGGGTACGGGCAGGCCGCAGGCACGCCGGGCCCGGGACAGCTGCTCGGCGGGGTCGCCGAAGACGCACCAGGGCATCCGTGAGGCATAGGGCCCCATGGCGGTGAGGACCGCGCGGGCCTCGAACTCGCGCCGTGCCATGACCAGCGCGTGGGCGAGATAGGCCAGGTCGAGCACCGGGGTGAAGCGGTAACCGGCCACCGTGGGCAGCCAGTTCTGGTAGATCGCCAGCGCGGTGGAGCGCCACTGGGGCTGCTCCCAGACGCGGTCGGCGAGCAACTGGGTGGGGTTGTAGCTCTCCACCAGGGCGACCAGCGGCAGCAGCCGCAGCGGGGAGTCGGCGGGCGCCCGCTGACTCAGGAAGGCGGCGACGTCCCAGGCGGCGTTGACCGAGCCGCCGTACCGGGTGAAGAAGAACGCCAGGAAGCGGTGGTGGGCCTCGCGGTGCCAGGGGTCGAGGGAGAGCACGTGCGCGAACAGCCGCCACGGCCCCGGCGGGGAGGTGAGCAGCCCCTGCGGCGCGGAGTCGCGGAACCGGTGCAGCCGGGCCATGGCCAGCTTGGCGACCCAGGGCGTGGGGTCGGCGGGGTCCAGGGCCGAGGCCCGGTCGCAGGCGGAGAGGGCTATCCGCTCCAGGGTCCCCGCCCGCTCGTCGCGGGCATCGGCCGCGTGCAGCGCCCTGAGCACCGCGACGCGCGCCCACATCATCGCGGCCTCCGGCGTCGGCTCCTCGGCCAGCCAGCGCTCCGTGAGGTCGGAGTCGGCGGCCTCCGAGGCCAGCACCAGGGAGCGGTGGGCCCGCAGGCCGAAGTCGCCGCGCGTCTCGACGAGCGCGTCCCGGGCGCTCACACAGCGGCCGGCCCGGACGTCGACGCAGACGCTTGCGAGCACACGGTCGTCGGCCGCCGGGTGCCACACATACTGCCCTTCGAATAACCCAGCGGCCATGTTCCCCGTCCGTCCCCGTACGACGCCTCGCAGTTGCGCACCAGGCACTTTACTCACCACCGGGCACAACCGGAACGCCGATTTCGACATATCCACCCGCGGATTCGGGATGACAATAGCGAGCTTGACGGATGCTCAGCGATAGTTCAATGCGACACTAATTCCCGGTCTCCCGGCACCGTCCGGAAGGGCCGCCACTAGAATGTTCCCGCGAAATATGCCGTCACCTCACCACACGTCGGGAACCGCCATTCACGCCCTCGCCTCCCACCTCCGCCGCCTCCCCCCGTCCTGCGGCCCCGTCCGCCTGATCGGCGTCGACGGGCACGCGGGCTCCGGAAAGTCCACGTTCGCCGGGCAGTTGGCCGCGGTACTGGACGACGCGCCCGTGCTCCACCTGGACGACATCGCCAGCCACGAGGAGCTGTTCGCGTGGGACCGGCGGCTGCTGGCCGAGGTGATCGAGCCGCTCGCCCGCGGCGCCACGGCGCACTACTCCCCCTACGACTGGCACGCCCGGCGCTTCGGACCCGCCCGCGCGCTGGCGCCGGCGCCCGTGATCCTCATCGAGGGCGTGGGCGCCGGCCGCCGGGCGCTGCGCCCGTATCTGGCCCGCCTGCTGTGGATGGAGCTGCCGAACGAGGAGTCCTGGGCACGGGGGCGCTCGCGGGACGGGGAGGAACAGCGGGAGTTCTGGGCCGGGTGGGTCGAGGCGGAACGCCGGCACTTCGCCGAGGACCCCTCCCGGCCGTTCGCCGATCTTCTGGTACGGCAGTTGTCGGAGGGATACGAGCTGCTGCAGGGTCCCACTGGGACCGTTGGACCGGACCAGAGTGTCACGCACGGTGACGGACCGTCCGCAATGTGCTGAACTTGTGAAGACCTGTGCGGAGGGAACTTCCTCAAGTGCCCCAACTCGGCTTGACCCGGGGGCCGTACAGGACTTACGTTCTGAATGTGCGGTCGAACGAGACCGCCGCCATACGCGAAGCCCCCGGTTGTTCCCCCGTGATCGGGGGCTTCGTTCTGCCCTGGCTTCCTTTTCCGGACGCGACGTGGCGCGATTCGCTCACCCTCGGTCACCAAGCGCAATGTGCCCGGTCCGCTCCCACCGCGCCAAACGGCCTGTGCGGCACCCTTCGGCGAGCGACGGCCCCACAGGTACGATGCCCTCGGTGCGACCTTCGAACGGCTGCTTCGCGCACCTGCAACTCCGGTCCGCGGCACAGCGGTTCGACCAAGGCAGCCGCCGGACGACGGCCCGGCGGTGAACCTACGGGGGCACGGTTTGTGGGGGACGTGATGGACTTCGGCACGCAGGGCCCCGCGGCCCCGGCCGACCTGGCCTGGCTGCGAGGCGTGGACGCCTACACCATGGGCGCCTATCCGCAGGCGGAGGAGGAGTTCCGGGCCGCGGTGCGGATGGATCCCGGGATGGCCGACGCCTGGCTCGGGCTGCACGCGCTGCGCGTCGACACGACGACCGCGCTGCTCAGGATGTTCCGGCACCGGGACCGCTTCGGCGAACAGCGCACCCGGCACCGCCGCACCCTCAACTCCTGGTACTGGCTGGGCTGGTGGGTGCAGCCCGTCCTGGAGAGCCCCCGCGACCTGCTCCTGGCGCACGCCTCGCACTGGCTCGACGGCCGCCACGTCCCGGAGCTGGACCGGGCGCTGGCCGGGCTGCCGCCCGTGGACACCGACCCCCAGGTCCGCTTCCTGCACGCCTGCCGCGCCTACCTCGTCAAGGACTGGGAGCAGCTCGTGCGGCACACCGACCCGCTGCTCGACGATCCCATGCTCGGGATCGAGGCGGGCCTCTTCGGCGGCATGGCCCGGATCCGTCTGGAGATGTACGGGCAGGCCGAGCCGCTGCTGTCGGCCGCGCTGATGCGGTGCCGCAGCGAGCAGCCCCAGCGCAAGGAACTGCGGTACTGGCTGGCGCGGGCCCACGAGGGCACCGGCCGCAGCGCCGCCGCGCTCCCCCTGTACCGGGCCGTGCACCGGGTCGACCCGGCCTTCATGGACACCTCGGCGCGGCTCGCGGCGATCGCCGAGGGCGACGGGTACGACGACGTGGCCGACCTCGCCGCGATCACGCTCACCGGCGTCGGGCAGGACACCGTGGACGGTCCGGACGTCCTGGACCCGCTCTTCGGCACCGAGGGCCGGGACCTGAAGCTCTCCGAAGCCGACCTGCCGGCGTCCGCTCCCCTGCCGCCGGTGACCGATCCGGCGGTGCGCGAGCGGACCGCCGTACCCGCCGGGCCGCTGCCCACCGGTCCCACCGACCCCGCGTTGCTCGAGGAGGCGCTCGCCGAGCTCGAGCGCATGGTGGGCCTTGAACCGGTGAAACGCCAGGTCAAGGCGCTGTCGGCGCAGTTGAACATGGCTCGGCTGCGTGCCGGGAAGGGGCTGCCCGTGCAGCCGCCGAAACGCCACTTCGTCTTCTCCGGCCCCTCGGGCACCGGCAAGACCACGGTCGCCCGCATCCTCGGCCGCGTCTTCTACGCCCTCGGCCTGCTCGGCGGCGACCACCTGGTGGAGGCCCAGCGGGCCGACCTGGTCGGCGAGTACCTCGGCCAGACCGCCGTCAAGGCCAACGAACTCATCGACTCCGCGATCGGCGGCGTCCTCTTCGTCGACGAGGCGTACTCCCTGTCCAACTCCGGATACGGCAAGGGCGACGCGTACGGCGACGAGGCGTTGCAGGTCCTGCTGAAGCGGGCCGAGGACAACCGCGACCACCTCGTGGTGATCCTGGCCGGCTACCCCGAGGGCATGGACCGCCTGCTCGCCGCCAACCCGGGGCTGTCATCCCGCTTCACGACCCGCGTCGACTTCCCCTCCTACCGGCCGCTCGAACTCACCGAGATCGGCAAGGTGCTCGCCGCGGAGAACGGCGACGTGTGGGACGACGAGGCCCTGGACGAGCTGCGCTCGATCGCCGGGCACGTCGTGGACCAGGGGTGGATCGACGAGCTCGGCAACGGGCGGTTCCTGCGGACGCTGTACGAGAAGAGCTGCGCGTACCGGGATCTGCGGTTGTCGACGTATCCGGGGACGCTGTCGCGGGAGGATCTGGCGACGCTGCGGTTGCCGGATCTGATGCAGGCGTATGGAGAGGTGCTGTCGGGGCGCGGGCCGCAGGATCCGTCCGCCATGTAGGGAGCCGGTGCTGGGCCGGCGCCGGGGGTGGATCGCTCGCCCGCGCTTGCGGGGTGCCCCCCCAAGCTCTTCGAGCAGGGGTGCACCCCGCGTCCAGCCGTGCCGCCCCGGGGGTGCCCCAGGCCATCAAGGCACCGGGGGAGGCACGACTGCCCGCAGCTACGTGGCCAGCACTTGCTGCGGCTCCCCGCTCCCCCGCGGCTCCGTCAGCCTGACCTCCGTCGGCACCCGGTGGGCAGGATCGCGTACCTCACCCACCAGCATCTCCAGCACGTCCTCCAGCGCCACCACCCCGAGCACCTTGCCACTCGCGTCGGCCACCTGCGCCAGATGCGTCGCGGCCCGCCGCATGACCGTCAGTGCGTCGTCCAGCGGGAGTTCCGCCCGGAGCGTCGTCATCGGCCGCCATATCTGCTGCGGCACGGCCCGCTCGGAGTCCTCCAGGTCGAGGACGTCCTTGACGTGCAGGTAGCCCATGAAGGCGCCGTTCTCCACGGCGACCGGGAAGCGGGAGTACCCGGTGCGGGCGGTGAGGGCGACGATCCCGCCCGGGGTGACCGAAGGGCTGACCGTCACCAGCGCCTCGCGCTTCAACAGCACGTCGGTCACCGGGCGGGAGCCCAGCTCCAGCGCGTCCTCCAGGCGCTCCTGTTCCTCGGGATCGAGCAGGCCGGCCTGGCCGGAGTCCTCCACCAGCCGGTTGAGCTGCTCGCTGGTGAAGGCGGCCTCGACCTCGTCCCTGGGCTCGACGCGGAAGAGCCGCAGGATGCCCTTCGCGCAGGCGCCGAGCGCCACGGTGATGGGCTTGCAGAGGCGGGCGAAGGCGACCAGACCCGGGCTGAGCCACAGCGCGGCCTTCTCCGGCGCGGCCATCGCGAGGTTCTTCGGCACCATCTCGCCGATGACGAGGTGGAAGAAGACCACGGCCGCGAGCGCGATGACGTAGCCGAGCGGGTGGACCATCCCGTCAGGCAGGTGGATCCACTCGAACACCGGCTCCAGCAGGTGCGCCACCGTAGGTTCGGCGACGGCCCCCAGGGTCAGCGAGCAGACGGTGATGCCGAACTGGGCGGCGGCCATCATCTGCGGCAGCCGCTCCAGGCCGTAGAGGACCTGGCGGGCCCGGGCGGTGCTGAGCGGTTCGATCTGGCTGCGGCGGACGGACACGAGCGCGAACTCGGCGCCGACGAAGAAGCCGTTGGCGAGCACCAGCAGCGCGGCGAAGACCAGTTGGAGCACGCTCATCGGGCCGCCTCCACGACAGCGGCGACGGCGTCCGTCGCAGGTGCCGTCTTCACCAGGCGGACCCGCTCCGCGCGGTAGTGCCCGACCTGGCGCACGGACAGCCGCCAGCCGGGCAGCTCGGCCTTGTCGCCGGGGGCCGGGATGCGGCCGAGCAGGTCGGCGACCAGGCCCGCGACGGTCTCGTACGGGCCCTCGGGCACGTCGAGGCCGATGCGCTTGAGGAGGTCGACGCGGCAGCTGCCGTCGACGTCCCACGCCGGCTTGCCGTCCTCCGGAGGGGCAGGGGCGAGCTCGGGCACGTCCTTGGCATCGTGCTCGTCGCGGACCTCGCCGACGAGTTCCTCGACGATGTCCTCCAGCGTCACCACGCCCGCCGTGCCGCCGTACTCGTCGACGACGACCGCGATGGGCTGTTCGCTGCGCAGCTGCGCGAGCAGCGGCTGCACGGGCAGCGTCTCGGGAACGAGCAGCGCCGGGCGGGCGATGCAGCCGACGGGGGTGCGCAGCCGCTCATGCGCCGGGACCGCGAGGGCGTCCTTGAGGTGGACCATGCCGACGACCTCGTCGATCCTCTCCCGGTAGACGGGGAAGCGGGACAGGCCGGTGGCGCGGGTCAGGTTGACCACGTCCTCGGCGGTCGCCGACGACTGCAGGGCACTGACCTTCACGCGCGGGGTCATGACGTGCTGCGCGGTCAGCTCGCCCAGGGACAGGGTCCGGACGAAGAGGTCGGCCGTGTCCTGCTCCAGGGCGCCGGCCTGCGCCGAGTGGCGGGCGAGGGAGACGAGTTCGCCGGGGGTGCGGGCGGAGGCCAGCTCCTCGGTGGGCTCGACGCCGAGAGCGCGGACGAGCCGGTTGGCGACGGCGTTGAGCGCGGCGATCACCGGGCGGAACAGGCGCGAGAAGACGTGCTGCGGGCCGGCGACGAAGCGCGCGACCTGCATCGGCCTGGACACCGCCCAGTTCTTGGGCACGAGCTCGCCGATCACCATCTGCGCGGCCGAGGCGATCAGCATGCCGACGACCACGGCGACCCCGGAGACGGCACCCTCGGGGACGCCGATCGCGGTGCCCGGGCCGCGCAGCAGCTCGGCCAGCGCCGGTTCGGCGAGCATGCCGACGACGAGGGAGGTGATGGTGATGCCGAGCTGGGTTCCGGAGAGCTGGAAGGACAGCTGCTTGACCGACTCGACGACCGTACGGGCGCGTTTGTCGCCCTCGGCGGCGGCCTTCTCGGCCTCCGCGCGCTCTACCGTCACCAGGCCGAACTCGGCGGCGACGAAGAAGCCGTTGGCGAGAATCAGCAGGAACGCCGCTCCCAGGAGCAGCAAGGGGATGGTCATGATGCCGCCGCCTCCGCGTGCACGCGGACGCGGTCCGCGCTATGTCGGCAGGGGGCGGCGCAGGTACTGCAGGACGATCCGTCCATCGCCGGAGGGAGTCACTCCTCGGGTAGCAGGAAGCCCCGGGCGCCGGGCGGAGCTCAGGGGCGGAGGCGCAGCGAAAAACGCCTCCATCACCAGATTAATCAAGACACCCGCCCGTGCGGCAGGGTGGACGTCCCCGAGTCAGCCCTGATGTTCCCCCGGGGACCGCTCGGGGTCCCGGAGGGAATGGGCCTCGACGAGTGCGCGAAGGGTGCGCGCATCGGCGATGGCACGCTGCTTGGCGATGCCCGGCTGGATGCCCAGCGCGGGCAGGCTGGTGCCGTCGCTGAGGTTGAGGAACACCCAGGGGTCGCCGGGCCGCAGGATCACCTGGAGGATCTCCGCCCAGTCCAGGTGACGCCTGCCGGCGATGTTGACGACGGTGACCCCGGACTCGTCTGCGACCACCTTCGGCCGGGAGAGCATCCCCAGCATCCCGAAGAGAATCGCACCCGTCAGGATGAAACTGACGCGCTCGCCGGGGCTGAGCTGCTCCAGCAGCATCGCGACGATCGTGATCACCGCGAAGATCGCGACTCCGGCGGTGAGCAGGACCGCGCGGGTGCGACTCGGCCGGAACGTGACGGGAAGTACAGGCAGATCGGACATTTTTCTGTGCCTCTCCGTGCCCTCAGAGGCGGCAGGCGTGAATGGCCGTGGTCAGGATGGCCCGGGCGCCGATCGCGTACAGGTCGTCCATGATCCGCTGGGCCTCCTTGGCCGGGACCATGGCGCGCACGGCGACCCAGCCCTCGTTGTGCAGCGGGGAGACGGTCGGCGACTCCAGGCCCGGGGTCAGTGCCACGGCCTTCTCCAGCTGCTCGACGCGGCAGTCATAGTCCATCATCACGTACGTCCGGGCCACCAGCACGCCCTGGAGGCGGCGCAGGAACTGCTGAACCTTCGACTCGGCGGTCTCCCCGGCGTCGGCACCCGTCCGGCGGATGACGATCGCCTCGGACTTCATGATCGGCTCGCCGATGACCTCCAGGCCCGCGTTGCGCAGCGAGGTGCCGGTCTCGACGACGTCGGCGATGACCTCGGCGACACCGAGCTCGATGGCGGTCTCGACGGCGCCGTCGAGGTGGACGACGGGGGCGTCGATGCCGTTGTCGGCGAGGTGCTTGGCGACGATGCCCTCGTAGGAGGTGGCGACCGTCATGCCGTTCAGGTCCTCGACGCCGTTCGCCGTGCCCGGCTTGGTGGCGTAGCGGAAGGTGGAGCGCGCGAAGCCGAGCGGCAAAATCTCCTCGGCGTTGGCGCCGGAGTCGATCAGCAGGTCGCGGCCGGTGATGCCGATGTCGAGGCGGCCGGAGGAGACGTAGATCGCGATGTCGCGGGGGCGGAGGTAGAAGAACTCGACCTCGTTCTCCGGGTCGACGATCCTGAGCTCCTTGGACTCGCGTCGCTGCTGGTAGCCGGCCTCATGCAGCATGTCCGCCGCAGGGCCGGAGAGTGAACCCTTGTTGGGGACGGCGATGCGCAGCATGAGGTCGGCTTCCTTTGCTCGTTCGTAGCTGATTGGGTACGAAAATATGTGCGATACGGCTCAGAGGTGGGCGTAGACGTCGTCCAGGGAGATCCCGCGGGCGACCATCATCACCTGGACGTGGTACAGCAGCTGCGAGATCTCCTCGGCGGCCGCCTCCTTGCCCTCGTACTCGGCGGCCAACCAGACCTCGGCGGCCTCCTCGACGACCTTCTTGCCGATGGCATGGACACCCTTGCCGACCAGCTCGGCGGTGCGGGAGGTGGCGGGGTCGCCGTGGGCGGCCTTGTGCTGGAGCTCGGTGAAGAGCTCCTCGAACGTCTTCTTGGACATGGTGGTCCCCACCCTACGCGGTTGCGGGGACTCCTTACCGCCAGGGTTCGGATACTGAGCGCAGTGTGGCCGCGGTGGCGACCGCGGCGGTCACCGCCTCGTGGCCCTTGTCCTCGCTGGAGCCCGCAAGGCCCGCCCGGTCCAGGGCCTGTTCCTCGGTGTCGCAGGTGAGCACGCCGAAGCCGACGGGGACGCCGGTCTCGACCGACACCTGGGTCAGGCCCTGGGTGACGCCCTGGCAGACGTAGTCGAAGTGGGGGGTGCCGCCGCGGATGACGACGCCGAGGGCGACGATCGCGTCGTAGCCGCGGCCCGCGAGGACCTTGGCGACCACCGGCAGTTCGAAGCTGCCGGGGACCCTCAGCAGGGTCGGCTCGTCGATGCCCAGCTCGTGCAGGGCGCGCAGGGCGCCGTCCACCAGACCGTCCATCACCTTCTCGTGCCACTGTGCCGCGATGACGGCGACCCTGAGGTCCCCGACGTTCCGGACGGACAACTCCGGTGCACCCTTGCCGCTCACGTGTCTCCTCAGTGCTCTCTCTTACTGGTTGCCGCAGGTGGACACGGTCGTCGTGTCCAGCCAGGGCAGGTCGTGCCCCATCCGGTCCCGCTTGGTGCGCAGGTAGCGGAGGTTGTGCTCGCCCGCCTGGACGGGCATCGGCTCCCGCCCGGTGACCTTGAGGCCGTGGCGGAGGAGCGCGTCGGTCTTGTCGGGGTTGTTGGTCATCAGGCGGACGCTGCGCACGCCGAGGTCCTCGAGGATCTGTGCGCCGGCGCCGTAGTCTCGGGCGTCGGCGGGCAGGCCGAGTTCGAGGTTGGCGTCGAGGGTGTCGCGGCCACGCTCCTGGAGCTCGTACGCACGCAGTTTCGACATCAGGCCGATACCGCGCCCCTCGTGGCCGCGCAGGTACACCACCACTCCCCTGCCCTCGGTCTGGATGCGCTCCAGGGAGGTGTCCAGCTGGGGGCCGCAGTCGCAGCGCAGGGAACTGAAGACGTCGCCCGTGAGGCACTCGGAGTGGATGCGGACCAGGACGTCCTCGCCGTCGCCGATCTCGCCGTGCACGAGGGCGACGTGCTCGACGCCGTCGACGGTGGAGCGGTAGCCGTACGCCGTGAAGGTGCCGTGGGCGGTGGGCAGGTGGACCTCGGCCTCGCGGCGGACGGTGGGCTCGGAGGTGCGGCGGTAGGTGATCAGGTCCTCGATGGAGATGATCGTCAGACCGTGCTTGCGGGCGAAGGGGATGAGCTCGGGCAGGCGCAGCATGCGCCCGTCCTCGCCGGCGATCTCGACGATCGCGCCGGCCGGGCGCAGCCCCGCGAGCCTGGCCAGGTCGACGGCGGCCTCGGTGTGGCCGTTGCGGACGAGCACGCCGCCGGGCTTGGCGCGCAGCGGGAAGACGTGGCCGGGGCGGACGAAGTCGGAGGGCTCGGCCGTGCCGCTCGCGAGCAGCTGAAGCGTGGTGGCGCGGTCGGAGCCCGAGATGCCGGTGGTGACGCCGTGGGCGGCCGAGGCGTCGACGGAGACCGTGAACGCGGTCTTCATCGACTCGGTGTTGTCCTCGACCATCTGCGGGAGCCTGAGCCGGTCGAGCTCCTCGCCTTCCATGGGGGCGCAGATCAGGCCGCGGCACTCGCTCATCATGAAGGCGACGATCTCCGGGGTCGCCTTCTCGGCGGCGATGACGAGGTCGCCCTCGTTCTCGCGATCCTCGTCGTCGACGACCACGACCGGGCGGCCGGCGGCGATGTCGGCGATGGCCTGCTCGATCGGGTCGAGCGCGAAGTCCTCGATGTTGTCCGTGCTGTACAGGATCGGGGCCACGCTCATGCGGGCGCTCCTTCCAGGACGGGCTGCGCGGCCCGGCGGGAGCGCAGCCACCAGTCGCGCATGCCCCACAGGACGAGTGCGCCGTAGATGACGTAGACGAAACCGGAGAAGGCGAAGCCGTTGGCGAAGTTGAGCGGCACGCCGACGGCGTCGACGAGCAGCCAGGCGAACCAGAACTCGACCATGCCGCGCGCCTGGGCGTACATGGCGACGATGGTGCCGACGAAGATGTAGGCGTCCGGCCAGGGGTCCCAGGACAGCGACGGGTACGCGGTGAACAGCCCGGCGACCGCGAGCGTGCCGAGGGCGGCCACACCGACCAGGACCGCGCGCTCGCGCCAGGTGGCGAACCGTACGGCGATGTGGCCGTCCTCCGCCTGGCCCTTGCCACGGTTCCATTGCCACCAGCCGTAGCCGGCGACGACCATGACCACGACCTGTTTGCCCGCGCTGCCGGAGAGGTGGGCGGTGGCGAAGGCCGCGAACAGGATGAGGCCGGAGAGGAACTGGGTGGGCCAGCTCCATATGGAGCGCCGCCAGCCGAACGTCAGCGCGATCAGGCCGATGACGTTGCCGATCATGTCCGACCACTTGATGTGCTGGCCGAAGAGGGTGAAGGCCTCGGAGTTGAGCCAGTTCACTGCGCGGCCCCCCGCACACGGTCGCCGAGCATCCGCTCGACGTACTTGGCGATGACGTCCACCTCGAGGTTGACCGGGTCGCCGGGCTGCTTGAGCCCGAGGGTGGTCAGGGCGAGGGTGGTGGGGATGAGGCTGACGGTGAAGTAGTCGGGGCCGGCGTCGACGACGGTGAGGCTGATGCCGTCGACGGTGATGGAGCCCTTCTCGACCACGTAGCGCGCGAGGTCCGCGGGGAGCGAGATCTTGACGATCTCCCAGTTGTCGGAGGGCTTGCGCTCCAGGACGGTGCCGGTGCCGTCGACGTGTCCCTGCACGATGTGCCCGCCGAGGCGGGCACCCACGGCGGTGGGGCGCTCGAGGTTGACGCGCGAGCCGACGGTGAGGACACCCAGGCTGGAGCGGTTGAGGGTCTCCGCCATGACGTCGGCGGTGAACTCGTCGCCCTCGTGCTCGACGACCGTGAGACAGACCCCGTTCACGGCGATGGAGTCGCCGTGCTGCGCGCCCTCGGTCACGACGGGGCCGCGGAGCCGGAAGCGGGCGGCGTCGCCGAGGTTCTCGACGGCGGTGACCTCGCCCAGCTCTTCGACGATTCCGGTGAACACTTCCCGGGTCCTCCTGCCTCTTCGGGCACGGACTCCGGGGCTGTCGAGGACGACAGAAAGTACGAGCGAGAAACCGGGGACGACGCCTACGGGACCCGTCCGCACGGACGACTCCAGACGGCGGCGCGCACGGATGCCCGCTCGCCGCGCACTGCCTCCCATCCGGACTTTAACCGTCGGTCCAGGAATTTCACCTGGTCAACCGGCCGCTGGAAGCGACCGGGTCGCGGACTGTAACCGCCGGTTCGGACTTTCACCGACCCCGGAGTGCGCTGCTACTGGTACAGGGCCAGTCTGCCACGCCTGATCGACGTCCATACAGACGATGGGTGTGGAGTGGCTCACAGCATGCGGGACTGGACTTCCCCCGCACACCCGTGCGGCCTCAACTCCCATGGCCGGCCCCGGCCTTGAGATTGGTTCATACCTATTGACCAGAATGGTCTAGTCCTCTTAGGGTCGCTGTGTACGGGCCCGGCGGCGGTGAAGACGGCCCTTGCCCGCCGCCGGACCCTCCCCAACCCGGCCCCGAGGCGCTCTGGCAGGGTGACCGCATGACGAGCCCCGATGCCGAGGAGTTCGAGACCCACCGCCCGCGTCTGTTCGGTCTGGCCTACCGCATGCTCGGCTCCGCCGACGAGGCCGAGGACACGGTCCAGACGCCTATCTCCGCTACCGCTGCGCCGACCGCTCGGCCGTCGAGCACCCGGGCGCCTGGCTCGCCAAGGTCGTCACCAACCTCTGCCTGAACCGGCTGACCTCGGCGCGGGCCCGGCGCGAGAGATACGTCGGGGCCTGGCTGCCGGAACCGGTGGTCACCTCGGACGGCACGCTCGGCCCTCTGGAGTCGGCCGAGCAGCGGGACGCCGTGTCCATGGCCGTGCTGGTGCTGCTGGAGCGGCTCACGCCCACCGAGCGGGCGGTGTACGTGCTGTGGGAGGCGTTCGCGTACGGGTACCGGGAGATCGCCGACGTGCTAAATCTGACCGACGTCAACTGCCGTCAGCTCCACCGGCGGGCAACGCAGCGGGTGGGCGATCCGCGCACCCGGTTCCAGCCCGCTCCCGAGCGGCAGGAGGAGCTGGTCACCTCGTTCGTCGCGGCGGCCCGCGAGGGCGATCTGGCCCGACTGGAGAAGCTGCTCGCGGCCGACGTGACCTGGTGGAGCGACGGCGGCGGCAAGGTCTCCGCGGCCCGGCGGCCGGTCGAGGGGCGCGACAGGGTCGTCCGGCTCCTGGCGGGCGGCGCCGAGCGGTTCGCGGCGGGCCTGGACTTCACGGTGGCGGAGATCAACGGCGCGAGGGGGCTGGCCGCATGGGCGGGCGGCATGCTCGTCGGGGTCGTCTCCTTCGAGCTGCGGGACGGCCTCGTCGCGCAGGTGCGTGCCGTGGTGAACCCGGACAAGCTGGACTTCGTACGGCGTCAGCTGACGCGCCGGTAGCGGCCTGTCACGTTTCCGCGGGCTGTCCGGTCTCAGCTGTCGAAGGGCGCTCCACCGGGGAGCGCCGGTGTCCGAAGGGACGGAACAGCATGACCACGATCCTGGTGACCGGCGGCACCGGAACGCTCGGCCGGCTCGTCGTCGAGCGGCTGCGCGCGGACGGGCACGAGGTGCGAGTGCTCAGCCGCCACACCCAGCCGTACGCAGTGGATCTGCGCGAGGGCGGCCCCGGTCTGGACGCGGCCGTCGCGGGCGTGGACGCGATCGTGCACTGCGCGACCTCCCCCCGGGGCGACGAGGAGGCGGCCGCCCACCTGATCGCGGCGGCGCGGCGGGCGGGGGTGGGCCACCTGGTCTACATCTCGATCGTGGGCATCGACCGGGTGCCGTTCGGCTACTACGAGACCAAGCTCGCCGTGGAGAAGCTGATCGGGGAGTCGGGGCTGGGCTGGACCGTGCTGCGCACCACGCAGTTCCACGATCTGCTGGTCCGGGTGTTCCAGGTGCTGGCCAAGCCGCCGGTCGTGCTGTTGCCGGCCGGCCTGCGGGACCAGCCGATCGAGGTGGCGGAAGTCGCGGACCGGCTGGCCGAGTTGGCGCTGGGGGCACCGGCCGGGCGGGTGGCGGACATGGGCGGGCCCGAGGTGCGCAGCTTCGAGTCGCTGACCCGGGCGTATCTGAAGGCGACGGGTCGGCGGCGGGCGGTGCTGAGCGTGCCGCTGGCGGGGAGGGCGTACCGGGGGTTCCGCAGCGGTGGTCATCTCACGCCGGAGCGGGCCGTGGGGAAGCGGACGTTCGAGAAGTATCTGGCGGCGCGGTTCGGGGGCGGTCGACGGAGCTGAGCACGGTCGCTGCCCCGGCACAGGGTCATCGCTCCGGCGGGGCGAACAGCTCGTCCTGGGCGCGGTCCCGTGCGGTCAGCAGTGCTCCACGCAGGACGGCGCCACCGCCCAGGGCGCTCGCCCGCACCTCCGTGGGCAGGGGCGACATCCGCCGGATCCGCTCCGCCACGCGCGCGGCGAGCACGTCCCCGCCGGCCTGCCCCACCTCACCGCCCAGCACCACGCACCCGGGGTCCAGGACGGCGACGACGGAGGCGACACCGATGGCGAGGCGGTCGGCGAGGGCGTCCAGGAAGCGGACGGCGCGGGCAGGGTGGGACGCGGAGCGGACGGCGCCGGGCGCGCTCGCACCTGCGCCGGGGGCCGAGTCGGCCCGCCGGGCGTCGTCCGCTTCCGGCACGTCCTCACCGCCGGCTTCGGCCCCGGGGGTGCCGGCCGCGTCGGGACCGGTCGCCGCGGCGTCCTCGGCTTGCGCGCCGCCCGCGTCCACTCCCTCGGCCCGCCCGCCACCGGCCCCGGCCCCGGCCCCGGCACCAACAGCCTCCGCCACCGCTGCCCGCACCAGTTCCGCGGCGGCCGGCTCTGGTCCGGCTCCGACTCCCTCTTCCCGCAGCCCGTACTCTCCCGCCAGTTCCACGACCGCCGCCGACCCGGCCAGCGAGTGGAAGCCTCCCGCGCAGTCCGTCGCCGTCGGCAGGGCGCCCGTGCCCGGGACCGGGAGGAAGCCGATCTCGCCGGTGCCGCCGGAGGCGCCGCGGCGCAGGGTGCCGTCCAGGACGACGGCCGCGCCCGTGCCGTGGCCGAGCCAGAGCAGGACGAACGTGTCCCGGTCCCGGGCGGCCCCGTCGCGCTGCTCGGCCAGGGCGGCGAGGTTGGTCTCGTTCTCGACGATGACGCGGGCGCTCGGGAGCCTCTCCTGCAACGCGGCCACCAGGCGGCGGTGCCACTCGGGCAGGCCCGTCGAGTCGCGGAGCTCGCCGGTGACCGGGTCGATCAGGCCCGGCGCGCCGATGCCGACCGTGTGCAGCCTCCCCCGCGCTCGAACGCGCTCCCGCGGGGGCATCCCCATCGCCCCGGCCTCCTTCGCCACCCGCTCCACCAGCGCCACCGCCTGCTCCACCGCCGGTCCGGTTCCCGTGTCCCCGCCGATCGGCACGGATGCCTCCGCGAGCACCCGGCCGAGCAGGTCGGACACCATGACGGAAACGCCCTCGGTGCGCACGTCGAGGGCGGCCAGGTGGGCCCGGTCGGCGACGATCCCGTACAACCGCGCGTTCGGGCCGCGCCGCTGCTCCCCGGACTCGCCCACCACGGTGATCAGGCCGGAGGCCGTAAGGCGTTCGACGAGGTCGGCTACGGTCGGCCGGGACAGGCCGGTGAGCTGCTTCAACTGCCCTGCCGTCAACGGTCCTTCCTGCTGCAGCAGCCGGAGGGCGAGCCGGTCGTTGATGGCCCGGGCGGTGCTCGGGGATGCGGGCATACCGGGAATCCTCCCAGATCGGCGGGGCCGCGCCGCGGGCGGGCGTATTTCCCCTATCTATCAGGCAGGGTTCCTGATAGTTTACGCCGGCGCAGCGGGGAGACACAGAGCCGGGGGAGGGGCCCCAGAATGAGTGCAGTGGTCTACGAGCAGCGCGAGGTGAGGCGCGCCCGGTACGCCGTGGCGGCCGTGTTCGCCGTGCACGGCGCCGTCACCGGCTCGTTCGCGACCCGCGTGCCGTGGATCCAGGACCACGCCTCGGTCAGCGCGGGCCAGTTGGGACTGGCGCTGGCGTTCCCCGCGCTCGGTGCGTCGGTCGCGATGCCGCTCGCGGGCGGCATCAGCCACCGCTTCGGCGCCCGCAACGCCCTGCGCGGCCTGATCGCGCTGTGGACGCTCTCCCTGATCCTGCCGTCCTTCGCCCCCAACCTCCTCACGCTCTGCCTGGCCCTGTTCGTCTACGGCGCCTCCGCCGGCATGGCGGACGTCGCGATGAACGCCCTCGGCGTGGAGGTCGAGAACCGGCTCGGCCGGTCGATCATGTCCGGCCTGCACGGCATGTGGAGCGCGGGCGCCCTGATCGGCTCGGCGGCCGGCACGCTCGCCGCACACCTCGGCTCGGACGCCCGGCTGCACCACGCCCTGGCGGCCGCGGTCCTGACCGTGCTGGGCCTGGTCGCGTGCACCTGGGTCCTCGACCTGCAGCCCGCGGAGGACGAGGAGCCACCGCCCCGGTTCGCGCTGCCGCCGAAGTCGGCGCTGCTGATCGGCGCGATCGGGTTCTGCGCGGTGTTCGCGGAGGGCGCGAGCCTGGACTGGTCGGCGGTGTACCTGCGGGACCGGCTGGAGACCTCGGCCGGACTCGCGGCCGCGTGCACGACGGGCTTCACGCTGACCATGGCCGTCGCCCGGATCGCGGGCGACAAGGTGGTGGACCGGTTCGGCTCCGTGCGCACGGTCCGCGCGAGCGGAGTCCTCGCCGTCCTCGGCGGGCTGCTCATCGTCACCGCGGCTCGTCCGGCCATGGCGATGGTCGGGTTCGCGCTGATGGGCCTCGGCATCGCGGTCGTCGTGCCGCTGTGCTTCGCGGCGGCGGGCCGCAGCGGGCCGAACCCCAGCCAGGCCATCGCGGGCGTCGCGACCATCACGTACACCTCGGGGCTGGTCGCGCCGAGCGCGATCGGCGGACTGGCCCAGGCGACCAGCCTCGTGGTGTCGTTCGGCCTGGTGACGGTGCTGGCGTGCGGGCTTGCCGCCTTTGCGGGCGGGCTGCGGGCGGGCGACCGGAACCGGCCGAAAGTTGCTCCGCAGGCCGCACGGGTGCCCGACCCCCGGCCCTGAACGCCCCGGCGCTGCTGCCCACTCGCTGGGTGCTGCCGCCCCCAGCCCCTCATGCCCTCAGGCCCCAGCCCCTCATGCCCCCAGGCCCCAGCCCCTCATGCCCCCAGGCCCCCGCTTCGGACTGAACGGCCTCGTCCTCGAACGGGGATGGTGAAGCGGCCTCGAGGCCGGACGGCTCCGCCCCGCCCGCAGACGGTCACAAGCACACACTCGGTCCGACCGGGAAGGCCCCGGTCAGCCCGCGATCGAATCCAGCTGCTCCGCCGCCGGCCGCAGCGCCCACAGGTCACCCCCGGGCGGTGCCTGGAGCTTCGGTACGGCCGCCTTCGCCGCCGCGTCCCCGGCATCGGCCGCCGCGTGCACCACGTCGCTCGCCGCATACCGGTAGAACTCCAGCTCCGGATGCGGCCACGCGGCAGCCCCCGTCGCGGCCGGCAGCAGGTAGTCCACCGCCTTGAACAGGCTCTGGCCGTCCGGCCCCCGGTACGCCCACAGGTTCACGCCCACGTGCCTGCCGATCGCCGCGAGCCGGGTGTACGCGACCAGATCGAACGTCGAGTAGTGCCAGCTCCGGGTCCGCTCGAGCTCCTGCGGCTGGCTGCCGTCGGCCGCGATCTGCGGGTCGATGCGCTTGGCGCGCGCGTCGAGCACCGTCCGCCGGGCCAGGTCCCTGTCGCCGGTCGCGTAGGCGAGGGCGGCGAGCTGCATGTCGTAGAAGGTGCCGTGGTTGTTGGCGGCCGCGCCCTCCTGCTTGCCGAAGTCGCTCTTCTCCAGCCAGCCGAGGAAGTCGGAGTTCCACTTCGCCATGCCGGTGCGGTCGGTCTTCGTCCAGCCCGGGGCACCCGTGGCGAGGATCGCCTGCGCGTCGACGACGCCGGTGTACGACTGCGAGAAGTCGATGATGCCGATCGCACGGCCGTCGTACTTGCACGGGATGAACTGTGCGTGGTTCAGGTTGGGGTTCATCCGCGTGGCCGGGTCGAGGAACCAAGTGCGCAGCACCTGCGCGGCCTTCTCGGCGTACTGCCTCCTGCCGGTGTAGTACCAGGCGAGCGAGAGGTCGTACGCCGAGTCGAAGACCTTCTCGACGTCCTGGCGGTCGGTGCCGCTGTCGACCTCGGGGTTGCGCCGGCCGTCGCGCTGCACGTACGGGCAGCCCCAGGGGTTGTCGGCGGTCGGGGCCTGGGTGGGCCACCAGTACGGGGCCTGGCTCAGGTAGTCGTGGACGTCGCCGCCGGGCGCCGGCTTGGGCTTGTCGACGACCGTCCACGGGCCCTGGTCCAGCCAGGCGTCGGCGCGGGCCGTCAAGTCCTCGAGCGCCCGCCGGAGTTGGGGGTCGCCGTGGTCCAGGCGGAGCCTGGTCTGCTGGAGCCGGGTGCCGTCGAGGACGGCGGTGTGCGGGACCTTCGGGGCCGCGTGCGCGGAGGCGGAGGGGACGAGTACGGCTGCGAAAGTCGCCACCGCGGCCACGAGGACGGCCACACGGGGTCTTCCACTCATCAAGCCCTCCGATCAGATACGTGAACGCAGTTCATAAGTAAGACCGTGTGAGCGTAGAAGCGCCAGGCACCCCTGACAATGGTTCGGACAGTCTTCACGTACAAAGAAAGCGAAACCCCACCATGGACCTCGGCGTGCGCTGGAAGCTGCACGGTGACGGACGGACACCCGCACCCGGAGCAGTGGTACGCCCCGACGAACGGCTCTCCTGGCCCCGCACGATCGGACTCGGCGCCCAGCACGTCGTAGCCATGTTCGGCGCCTCCTTCGTCGCCCCCGTGCTAATGGGCCTGGACCCCAATCTCGCGATCATGATGTCGGGCGTCGCGACCGTGATCTTCCTGCTCGCCACCCGCGGCCGGGTGCCCAGCTACCTGGGCTGCTCCCTGTCCTTCGTGGGCGTCGCCGCGGTCATCCGGGCGCAGGGCGGCACGAGCGCGACCGTGACCGGCGCAGTCTTCGTCGTCGGTGTCGCACTGTTCCTGGTGGGGCTCGCCGTGCAGCGCTTCGGGGCGCGGATCATCCATGCCGCGATGCCGCCCGTCGTCACCGGCGCGGTCGTGATGCTGATCGGCTTCAACCTCGCCCCGGTGACCGCCTCCACCTACTGGCCGCAGGACCAGTGGACCGCCCTGCTGGTGATGCTGTTCACCGGGCTGGCCGTCGTCTGTCTGCGTGGTTTCTGGTCCCGGATCGCGATCTTCCTCGGTCTGGTCTTCGGGTACGGCATCTCCTGGGTCTTCGACCGGATCTTCGGCAGGATCCACTCCGTGGACGCGAGCGGAAAGCTCACCGACCACTGGCGCCTGGACCTCTCCGGCGTCGGCAAGGCCGACTGGATCGGGCTGCCCTCCTTCCACGGGCCGTCCTTCCAGTGGTCGGCGGTCCTGGTCGCGCTGCCCGTCGTCATCGCGCTGGTCGCCGAGAACACCGGGCACGTCAAGGCGGTCGGCGAGATGACCGGCGACCCGCTGGACGACAAGCTGGGCACCGCGATCTCGGCCGACGGCGTGGCCTCCATGCTGTCCACCGCCGTCGGGGGCCCGCCGAACACCACGTACTCGGAGAACATCGGCGTGATGGCCGCGACCCGCGTCTACTCCACCGCCGCGTACTGGGCTGCCGCCGGCTTCGCGCTGCTGTTCGGCATCTGCCCAAAGTTCGGCGCGGTCGTGGCCGCGGTCCCCGGCGGGGTGCTCGGCGGGATCACCGTCATCCTGTACGGCATGATCGGCCTGCTCGGCGCACAGATCTGGCTCAACGCCAAGGTGGACCTGCGCAACCCGCTGAACCTGGTGCCGGCCGCGGCGGGCATCATCATCGGCGTCGGCAACGTCACCATGAAGTTCACCGACACCTTCTCCCTCAGCGGCATCGCACTCGGCACGCTGGTCGCCATCAGCGGCTACCACGCGCTGCGGCTGTTCGCGCCCGCCCACCTCAAGACCCAGAAGCCGCTGCTGGACGAGGGCACGTCGTCGTACGACGAAGCCGCCGAGGCCGACGCTCAGCGCGCCAAGTCGTAGGCGTACGACGCCGTGAACGTCCCCGGCGCCCCCCTGCACCCGTCCGACTCCCCCGGCAGTTTCACCCACAGGTAGGCGTCGATCCGCGCCTCGCCCGTGTGCAGGGTGGGCGTCCGGCCGATCTTCCGGCCCGCCGGTCGCACCACTGGCCGTCGGGCGGGGCGCCGTTGCCGTTGCGGCTGGTGTCGATCACCGCGCCGAGGCCGGCCGGGCCCCCGAGGGCGCCGAGGACCTGGCGTTCGTAGGCGATCTCGTCGGCCGTGGGGCGGAAGTTGGAGACGTTGCTGAAGACGCCGTCGGAGGAGTCGGGTGAGGCGGCGCCCGCCTGTTTCAGCAGGGCCGCCTGTTTCTCCGCAGGGTGCCAGCCGGAGTGCCCGGCGTCGTAGTAGACCCGCGCCCTGGGGTTCGCGGCCTTGAGGACGCGGCCCGCGCGGGCCAGCGAGGCGAACCGGTCGGCGTGTTGGACGTCGGAGAGGCTGCGCCGACATCGTCCCGGTGACCGTGCCGACCGCGACCACGGCCCATGCGACCGCGATCATGGTGTGGCGCCGGGCGGCGCGCCTGCGCTCGGCCCTGCGCGCGGCCAGGCGCCGGGCACGTAAGCCTGACACGGTACTGCTCCCCCTCCCCCGCGACGGGCGCGTTCCCCCGTTCTGGGGAAGCGTCGGGCCCGTCGGCACCCGGGCCAGCCTAGGCCTGGGACCCTGCCCCCATGGCGCAATCGGCACAACTCACCCATCGCGTGGACACAGTGGACGCAGTCGTCACCCGTATGCGCGCCCTGGACACCGCCCTGCCGGAGCGGGACGGGGTCGCGGTCTTCAACCGCGTCTATCTCGCCGTCACCGAGGAGGTCGACCGGCGCCTGGACGCGGGGCGGTTCGCGGACCCGCGGGCCGCGAGCACGCTGGACGTCCGGTTCGCGCAGCGATATCTCGCCGCCGTGGACGCGGTGGCCGACGGGCGGCGCCCGCCGGCCTGCTGGCGGCCGCTGTTCCAGTTCCGCCGGCATCCGGGCGTACGGCCGCTGCAGTTCGCGCTGGCGGGCATCAATGCGCACATCGGCCACGACCTGGCGCTCGCCGTCGTGGACGCCTGCCGTACGCTCGATTGCGAACCGGCCGACCTGGAGGACGAGTTCGACCGCGTGGGCGACCTCCTCGTGTCGCTGGAGGAGCGCATCCGCGAAGATCTGATGCCGGGCCCGGATCTGCTCCAGATCGCCGACCCGCTCACGCACCTGCTCGGCTCCTGGAGCCTGGAGCGGGCCCGGGACGCCACTTGGTCGGCGGCGCGGGCGCTGTGGGCGCTGCGCCGACTGCCCGACGTGGCCGAGGAGTTCACCGAGCGGCTGGACGCGGCAGTCGGCTTCGCCGGACGCATGCTGCTCACGCCGCTGCCGGACTGACCGATCCGGACACCCCCCGGGGATCTCCCCGGAACTCCTGGGTGATCGCTGTACGTTGATCGACGGATACTCCGATCACGAAGGAGCACAGCCATGGCGACCCGTCTGGGACTCGGGCTTCCGCAGAATCGGCAGTACGACCTCGGCAGGGACGTGCCCGACGTGGCACGCACGGCGGAGCGGATCGGCTTCGACAGCCTGTGCGTGTACGAGCGGGCCCTGTTCCCGGAGCCCGCCGGACAGGGGCTGTACGGCATCGAGGGGCTGCCCTGGCCGGAGTTGTACCGCCACGTGGCCGATCCGCTGGTCACGCTCACCCTGGCCGCGGCCGCCACCGAGCGGGTCCGGCTGGGCAGCAGCGTGCTGGTCGCGCCGCTGCACGTGCCGTTCCAGCTCGCCAAGGCCCTCGCCTCGCTGGACGCGGCGAGCGGCGGCCGGGTGATCGCGGGCTTCGGCACCGGCTGGTCCCTCGACGAGTACGCGGCCGCGGGAATCCGGCCGATCAAGGAGCGCGGCCAGGTGCTGGCCAGGTGCTGGACGAGGTGATCGACGTCTGCCGGGCGGTGTGGGGCCCGGACCCGGTGCGCTACAACGGCCGCATCACGAAGATCGAGTCGGCGGTGGTCGGCCCCAAGCCCGCCCGGCCGATCCCGATCCTGCTGGCCGCGAGCACGCCGAAGGCGCAGCGCCGGCTCGTCGATCATGCCGACGGCTGGCTGCCGGTCGGCGCAGGCGTGGAGCAGATCGCCGCTCAGTGGCACGAGTTGCAGGATCTCGCCGCCGAGCGCGGCCGCCAGGAGCCGATCCGGACGGTCCTCAGGGTGAACGCCGTGCACTCCGCCAAGGCGTACGACGGCGCCGACCGGCGGCCCTTCCAGGGCAGCGCCGACCAGATCGTAGAGGACCTTCTCGCCCACGCCGAGATCGGTCTGGAGGAGATCCTGGTCGACCTGCAGACCACCCCGCGGGACGCCCAGGAGCTCAAGGACGTCGCCGCGGAGGTGTACGAGAAGGCGCGGGCGGCCGGGGTGTGATCGCCTGTGGGACGGCTCAGTCCTCCCTACCTTGTTGATCGGGATGAGCGAGCCATTCGTAGGGTTGGCTCACCCAGGGGGTCCGGGTGTGGCTTTCAGTCCTCT
>NZ_JBEXHW010000026.1:0-98420 GCF_040608235.1 Streptomyces sp. NPDC005202
GCGCTTCGTTCACACCGAAGAGGTCACTGGTTCGAACCCAGTATCGCCCACCCGGCAACGGCGGCCCGCCTGCGATCGTGCAGGCGGGCCGCCGTCGTGGGCCCCGGCCGGGCCGGACGGCCGGCCGGGGTCCGCGGGCGCCTTCCGGCCGTGCGTCGTACCCGGACCGCGGGTCGCCTCCCGTTCGGCATCCCGGCCGCACGCCCCCCACCTGCGGCATCGACCGGTCGACCGCCGCACGTCCGCCGCCCTCGCCGCGACCCGGCCGAGCGGGCAAGAAATTCCTGTCCGAACCATTGACGCACCTCCGGGCCCTCCGTACCTTGTGCCAGCAAGCGCTTGCTTGAAACGATTCATGGCGATGGACGACGCTGCGGGGAGGGCCCGACGGCGGGCACCAGCAGGAATATCGAGAGGTGAACGATCCTGAAGGCGGCCGGTGCTTCCGTGGCCGCCCTCGGCCTGGGTGCGACGGCAGGGTGCGGCGGTGAAAGCGGTTCCGGGGATGGGGCGGTGACGATCCGTTACTCGTGGTGGGGTGCCGAAGAACGCGCCAAGAGGATCAATCGGTCCATCGCGCTCTCGAGAAGAAGTACCCGAAGATCAAGGTGAAGACGGACTTCCAGGACTACGTCTCTTTCTGGGAGAAGTTCCAGACTCAGGAGCCGGGCGGAAATCCCCGGACGTATTCCAAAACGCCGTCACTTTTCTTCGGAAGTACGACAGGAGGGGTGTCCTGCTCGACCTCAAGTCGCAGATCGACGCGGGCAATCTGAAGCTGGACAACTTCCGCCCGGGTGTCACCGAGGTCGGCCAGGTCGACGGCAAGCAGCTCGGCATTCCCGTCGGCTCCAACACCATGGCTCTGGTCGTCTCCTCTTGTGAACCAACGCCTCCACACCCATGCCCGAGCAACTCGCCGCACAGGTCAAGGCCGTCCGGGTGCTGCCGCAGCTCGCCGCCCCGCCCCAGCAGCTCATCAAGGCCAAGGTCTTCGGCCCCGGCCTGTACTCCGAGCCCGACCGCTCGACCCCGGCCAAGGCGAAGATCGAGGACCACCTCGACTTCCTCTTCACCTACTACAAGGATCAGGTGGAGATGCGCCGCTGGTACGGCTTCTGGGACTACGGCGACATCATGCACACCTACGACCCGGTCCGGCACGTGTGGCGGTACGACGTCAGCGGCTACGCCTGGGACAACTCCGAACTGTCCCCGGACCTCTGGCTCTGGTACGCGTACCTGCGCAGCGGCCGCGCGTACATCGTCCGCTTCGCCGAGGCGATGACCCGGCACACCGGCGAGGTCGACGTCTACCACCTGGGCGACTGGGCCGGCCTCGGCACCCGGCACGGCGTGCAGCACTTCGCCGACAGCGCCAAGCAGCAGCGCATCGCCAACACTACCTACCGGCGCTGCGGTTCGCCGTCGCGGACACGCCCGTCGTCTCCGTCTCCCACCTGTCGGCCGTCTTCGGCCTCAACGAGCTGTGCGCCGAGCTGATCCACCTCGTCGACATGCCCGAGTTCAAGGAGGCCTACCTCGACTGCTGCCGCTACTTCAACGCCACCAAGGCCGAGCAGAAGGCTCGCTACGGCTCCGACTTCGGCACCCTGCTGGTCTTCCAGGGCCACTCGCGCCTCGACGCGTACGCCGCCGTCCAGACCGGCGACGCGACCCTCGCCAAGCGCGCATGGACGAAGTTCCACGGCTCGGACGGCTACACCGAGTCCGCGCCGTGGAAGACACAGGACCTGACCGGCCCGGTCACCCTGGTCCCGGGCAGCGAGGCCGCCTGGGTGTCCACCGACGACACCGAGCTCTACGGCCTCGCCGCCATCGAGAACCTGGCGCTGCTGGGCGACAGGATGCCCTAGCCGCCGGCTAGTACATCTTCCCCAGAACCTCCCGCACCCGCCGGACGTCCTTCAGCCGCTGCTCGTACGTCGCCCCGACGGCGAGGAGCAGCAGTCCGGCGAGCGCGGGAGGCACCCAGCGGGGGAGGGCGTCGGTCACCTGGACGAGGTAGGGGGCGAGCTCGTGCAGGGCGTCCAGGGCGAGCACCGCGCCGCCGAGCAGGAGCGGTGCCCGCAGCCGGTGGCGGGCGCCCAGCAGGGTGAGCAGCAGCGCCGCCGCGCCCAGCAGCAGCGGACGTGGCCAGTGCGGGTCGCTCCAGGCGGCGGCGAGGCTCGGCACGAGCGTCGCGGTGAGCCCGGCGCCGTACGCCGTCCAGGACGAAGCCAGGGGATCGCGGCGCCTGCGCAGCGCGCCCACGATCAGCGCCGGGACGGTCACCGGCAGCGTATACGCCTCCGTGGCCCCCACGCCCCAGGACGCCAGCCGCACCCAGCCGGCCAGCACGAACAGGGCCGCGGCCGCGTAGCCGGTGGCGCGTCGGTCGGCGCGGATCGCCGTGCCCGCGGCGATGGCGCCGCACAGGGCCAGGACGAGGGCAAGCATCGGCGCGTCGGTCACCGCGAGCCCGACGGCGACCAGCCCTGCCGCGGCTCCCGTCACCTCGACCGCCGTCCGGGTCGCACCGGTGACCCGGGTCGCGAGCAGCGCCGCGGCCGCGGGGACCGCGAGAACGAGAAGCGCCGTGTGCTCCCGCTGCCGGCCCAGCAGGGCGCCCGTCGCGCAGGCGAGCGCCGTGGCGTACGCGAGGGAGGCGGCGGCGGGGGCGGGACGCCGGGCGGCGCCGGCGAACAGGGCGGTGAGGAGCGCCAGCACCGTGAGGGTGGCGGGTTCGGAGGCCAGGGAGAGGAGGGCGAGGCTCGCAGAGGTGAGGAGGGCCAGGACGGTGGGGGTGTGATGCGTCAGGGGCGCGGGGCCAGTGGCCGAGTCGGTGGGGGCGCGGCGCAGGAGCCGCGCGAGGGTGGTGGGGGAGTGGACCGTGAGGAGCAGGAGCCCCGCCGTCGTGAGGCCCTCCGCCAACAGACCCACGGAGTACGGCAGTTCCAGCGTCGCCGGGAGGACGAGCGCTGCCGACCAGGCCAGGGTCAGGGCGCCGCCGAGGGCTCGGGCCCCCCAGGTGGTGTCGCTGATGGTGCGGACGGCCACCGCCACGACCGTGGCGACGGCGACGAGGACGAGGGGAGCCGTGGCCGCGAGCGGTGGCCAGGGCACGTCGGCCGTCACCGCGTCCCGGGCGTCGGCCGGCGCCCCGGACCACGCCCGGCCCGCCCAGCCGGCCGGCCCGAGCAGCGCGACCGCGACGACGGGCAGCGTCCACAGCACCGCCAGGGCCTGTACGGCTCCGGAGGCCGCGGCGAGGCCCCGCCGCACCGCCTCCGGAAGCCGACCGGCCTTCACCGCTCCCAACAGGGCGATGCCGCACGCCAGATGGGCCGGTACCGTCCAGACGTCGGGCAGCAGCGAGCGCAGGACGCCGCCGGACCCGGCGACGACGAGGAGACCGGCGGCCAGCGCGTGACCGCCGGCGCTCACCGGGTGCGGCAGCCGCCGCGCCGCGCCGAGCGCGATCGCTGCCGCGAGGAGGAGGAGCGCCGCCGCACGGGCGGCGGCGCTCGGACCGGCCGCTGTCCACGACAGCCAGCCGGCCGCCGGCACGCCCCAGGCACCGGCGACGTACGCGCCGACGGTGGCGGCGACACGTTTGGGCCCGGCGGTCACCCGGAGCGCCACACCTGTGTCGAACCCGGCCGTCACCAGCAGGGCGGCCGTGACACCGTACGGGCCCGCGGAGGCCGCGATCGCCCAGAGGACCAGCGGGACTTGGGCCGCGATCAAGGCGGCGGGAAGCGGCAGACGTAGCCCTGCCGCGTCCGGGACGGGCTTCGTCGCGCCCGGCTCGACGGCATCCGGACGCGTGCCGGGCCGCGTCGGCCGTGCCGCGCCGGGCTGCGCCGTCCGCGTCCGGCCGCTGCCCGGCAGCGCCCCGAGCCCGGCCCCGTACGCCGCCCACAGCCCCGCCAGTGCGGCCGCCGCGACCGCCGCGTACGCCGTGCCGTCGACCCGCGTGCACACCGTCTCGTGCAGGGCGTAGGCGTCGAGGACCGTCAGGGCGAGCCCGAGGCCCGCCACCGATTCGGCCGTCGAGCGCAGGCCCCGGCGCAGCAGCGGGACCGGCGCGGTGAGTACGGCCAGGGTGAGGGCGCCGAGGACCAGGCCGCGGCCGGCGATGCCGAGGTGACCCCAGCTGACCAGCGTGAACGCCATCGCCGCGATGATCAGCAGGACCCCGCCGAGCAGCAGGAGCACGTTCTGCACGCGCGGCGCGGTGGCCTCGGGGCGGGGCGCCATGGCCTCGGGGCGGGGCGCGGCCGGTGCCTGCGCCGGTGCCGGGGACCGGAGGGTGGCGACCAGCCAGGCGCGGCGCGCCAGCAACTGGGCGCGACGGGCGTCCAGTTGCCGCAGCTCGGCATCGAGGAGCCGCAACTCCTCGGCCGGGGGCGGAAGGTACGTCATGCCTCGGAGTGTGGTCGCCGTCACATCGTACGACATGAGTGCGCGTACTCAGAACGTACTCATATGCGGCTCCGGGCTCCCGCGTGCGGGCAGACTCTGCCCATGGACTGGACCCATTACCGCTTCCGCAGCCTGTGGTCCCTGCCCGCGCCGCCCGCCACCGTGTACGAGGTGCTGGAGCGGGTCGAGGACTATCCGCGGTGGTGGCGTCAAGTACGGGAGGTGGTCCGCGTCGACGAGTCGACCGCCGTCGTCCGGATCCGCTCGCTCCTCCCCTATGACATGACCTTCACCGCCCGTGAAGTGCGGCGCGATCCGGCAGCCGGGGTCCTGGAGGTCGCCATGTCCGGTGACGTCGACGGCTGGGCGCGCTGGACGGTCACCGCGCAAGAGACCGGCACCCTCGCCCGCTACGACCAGGTGGTCGACGTGCGTAAACCGCTGCTCAGGCGGTTCGCCGTGCCGGGGCGGCCCGTCTTCCGCCTGAACCACTGGCTGATGATGCGCGCCGGACGGCGGGGACTGGCCGGCTGTCTGGAAGCGGTTTGAAGGAAGCCCGCGGAGACCTGTATTGTTCAGTGCGTTCCCGGGCGATTAGCTCAGTGGGAGAGCGCTTCGTTCACACCGAAGAGGTCACTGGTTCGAACCCAGTATCGCCCACCCGGAGAAAGCCGGTCTGCTGATGGCGGACCGGCTTTTCGCATGTCAGGCCGCAGCCGGGAGCTCCGGACGCAGGGGCCACGCCGGATCCACCAGCTCCTCCGCGCCGCTGCGCGCGAACCACGCCTGCAGGCCGCGGGCCTGGGCCGCGTGCCACCCGGTCTGCAGGGTGTGCAGCTCGGCGGGGGTCAGGCGTTCCAGGCGGGCCGCGAAGCGGCGGCCGAGCGCGCGGACGACCTCCATCGCGGCCAGCGCGTCCGCCGCCGCGTCGTGCGCGTCCTCCAGCGCGACGCCGTAGTGCGCGCACAGGTCGGTGAGGGTGCGTCGGCCCTTGCGGTAGCGGTCCAGGTGCTTGTCGAGGACCCGCGGATCGAGCACCCGCAGCGGCGACGCCTCGAACCAGCGGTCGAGCGCGCAGGCGCGATGACGGCGCAACTCGCGGTCGAGGAGCGTCAGATCGAACGGCGCGTTCATCACCACGAGCGGACGGCCCAGGCCAGCCTGTTCCGCCAGCTCCTCGGCTATCTCGTACATCACCGGCGCAGGCCAGCGCCCGTTGCGCTGCAGATGCTCCTCCGTCAGCCCGTGTACCGCCGTCGCCTGCTCCGGCACCGGCACGCCCGGGTTCACCAGCCAGCGGGCCATCCGTGGCCGGCTGCCCGGGGCGTCCTGGACGACGACGGCGGCCGACACGATGCGGTCGGTCTCGACGTCGACACCCGTGGTCTCCGTGTCGAACGCGGCCAGCGGCCCCTCGTACCAGCTCGTCATACGTCCACAACTCCTCGTTCACCCACGGCGGCTGACGCGCCGTCCACTGCCCCGTTTGGTGATACCCGGGCTGTTTGCGCACTACGCCGGAAGGACACAACATGAGTACGGGTCTTTGCAGTTCAGAGGCCCGCAGCGGGGATTCCCCTGGCGTGGAAGGCTGTTGGAATGGCGATAGCGCAGCCCGAGCGGGGCGGGCTGCTGCCCGAGCGTGCGGGCCCCCTTCGCGGCACACTCGCCACCACCGCCTGCATGGAGACACTGCAGGTGGGCTATCTGCACGCGGTCGCCGCGGCCGCAGGCTGCTCGCTGTCGCAGCCCTTTCCGGACAACGGCATCGACTGGCACGTCAGCCACAGCGCTCCCGGACACACCGTCGACGACGAGGTGACCATCAAGGTGCAGCTGAAGTGCACCTACCAGGTCCCGCCGAACCCCCCGGGCCGCTTCTTCTCCTTCACGCTCGACAACGACCACCTGGCGAAGCTCGCCCGCACCCCGGTCTCGGTGCACAAGATCCTGGTCGTGATGCTGGTGCCGCGGTCCCAGGACGACTGGCTGCGCGCAAGCCACGACCGGCTCGACCTCAGGCACTGCTGCTACTGGGTCAACCTCGCCGGCCACCCGATCACCGGCCGGCGCCGGACCACCGTGCGGATACCGACCTCACGCATCTTCGACGACCGGGCGCTCTGCGAGATCATGACGCGGGTCGGGACGGGAGGCAGACCGTGACGCACCGCCCCCTCGACGAGCCCCTGCGGCCGGTACGGCCGCACCCCGTCGACGCCCTCTGGAACCGTCGCCCCGAGCCCGCCGACGTCGACCCCGCCGTCCTCGGTGCCCTGTTGCACCGGCACGGCTGGCAGCGGCGGGGCGGAGCCGCCGGACGCTACGGCCGCTGGACCCCGCCCGGGCCGGGCGGCGGCGGGACGAGCCTGCTGGTGCCGGAGAGCCGCGCCTTCCCCGACAGCGAGGACCTGCTCAGCGAGGCGCTCGACGCCCTGGCCCGCAGCGGCACGCCCTCCGCGCACGAGGTGCTGGTCTCCCTCGCCGTGCCCAGCGACGAGATCCGCTGGTGGCGGGACGTGCCCAGCGGGCCGGCCGATGCCGCGTCCTGGACCGTCGAGGAGCAGCTGCGCGGTGCCGCCCGGCAGATGCTCCTCGCGGCCGCGCTCGCCACGCGCGCGCGTGCGGGCTACTACGGCACCCGGCACCGGCGGTCGGCCGCCGCGTCCCTGGAACACGTCCTCGTCGGCTCCGGGGGCGACGGCCGCCGCCTGACCGCCTTCGTGCCGGCAGGCGCCGGGCGGCCGCTCGCCGTGCGGCTCCACCAGGCGCTGTACGCCGTCCGCGAGGCCATCGACTACCAGCGGGCCACCGGCGACTACCAGCGGGCCACCGGCGGCATGGACGCCTTCGACGGCGCCGTCGAGGCGGGCGTCAGCCGCGAGCTCACCGAGGCCCTCATCGCCCTGGTCCGCGGCACCGAGGGCGCCCGGATCGCCGTCGAGTGGGCGCCCGCCGCCGGCGTCCCCGAGGACTGCGCGGCCACCGCCGAGCCCGTCGAGTTCTCGCCGGGCGACCTGCCCGTGCTGCGCGAGGCCGGCGCCCGCTACCTGCGCGAGGAGCCGTCCGTGCCGGTGCGGATCACCGGCGCGGTGGTGCGGATGCGCAGGTCGCAGCCGCGCGGCGCGGGCACCGTACGGCTTCGGGTCCTTGCGGGCGCCGAGGTGCCGCACGTCCGTGTGACCCTGGACGAGGAGGACTACCGGATCGCCGGGCACGCGCACCTCGTCGGGCTGCCGGTGCGGGTGCACGGGCGGCTGGAGAGCCGGGGCGGGTTCCGCAGGCTCACGGGCGCCTCCGGGGTCGTACCCGTGCAGGTGGAGGACGAGGAGCGGGACCGGCTGATGAAGGCGCTGCAGGAGGACCTGGACTTCTTCGAGGAGGCGTGCGCGGGCGAGAACTGAGGGTGACCGTTTCGCGGTCGGTGCCCCGGGGTCGGTACGATCCCGTAATGCGCGCGCTCCTGGTATGGCGCCGCAATCCACCTTCAGTCAGGAGAGACCGGTGTCAGACGTCCGTGTGATCATCCAACGCGATTCCGAGCGGGAAGAGCGCGTGGTGACGACGGGCACTACGGCCGCCGACCTCTTCGCCGGCGAGCGCTCGATCATCGCCGCGCGCGTGGGCGGCGAGCTCAAGGACCTCACCTACGAGGTGCAGGACGGCGAGACCGTCGAAGGCGTCGAGATCTCCTCCGAGGACGGTCTCAACATTTTGCGCCACTCCACCGCGCACGTGATGGCGCAGGCTGTGCAGGAGATCTTCCCCGAGGCCAAGCTGGGCATCGGCCCGCCGGTCAAGGACGGGTTCTACTACGACTTCGACGTCGCGCGGCCGTTCACGCCCGAGGATCTCAAGGCCATCGAGAAGAAGATGCAGGAGATCCAGAAGCGTGGCCAGCGCTTCTCGCGCCGCGTCGTCAGCGACGAGGCCGCCCGCGAGGAGCTGGCCGACGAGCCGTACAAGCTGGAGCTGATCGGTCTCAAGGGCTCGGCCTCCTCCGAGGACGGCGCGGACGTCGAGGTCGGCGCCGGCGAGCTGACGATCTACGACAACCTGGACGCCAAGACCGGCGAGCTGTGCTGGAAGGACCTCTGCCGCGGTCCCCACCTGCCCTCCACTCGGCACATCCCGGCGTTCAAGCTGATGCGCAACGCGGCCGCCTACTGGCGCGGCAGCGAGAAGAACCCGATGCTCCAGCGCATCTACGGCACCGCCTGGCCGTCCAAGGACGAGCTGAAGCAGTACCTGGACTTCCTCGCCGAGGCCGAGAAGCGCGACCACCGCAAGCTGGGCACCGAGCTCGACCTGTTCTCCATCCCGGAGCAGATCGGCTCCGGCCTCGCCGTCTTCCATCCCAAGGGCGGCATCGTCCGCCGTGTGATGGAGGACTACTCGCGGCGCCGCCACGAGGAGGAGGGCTACGAGTTCGTCTACACCCCGCACGCGACCAAGGGGAAGCTCTTCGAGACGTCGGGCCACCTGGACTGGTACGCCGAGGGCATGTACCCGCCCATGCAGCTCGACGAGGGCGTGGACTACTACCTCAAGCCCATGAACTGCCCGATGCACAACCTGATCTTCGACGCGCGCGGTCGCTCGTACCGTGAACTGCCGCTGCGCCTGTTCGAGTTTGGGACCGTGTACCGGTACGAGAAGTCGGGCGTCGTGCACGGCCTGACCCGCGCCCGCGGCTTCACCCAGGACGACGCGCACATCTACTGCACGCGCGAGCAGATGGCCGACGAGCTCGACAGGACGCTCACCTTCGTGCTGAACCTGCTGCGCGACTACGGCCTGACCGACTTCTACCTGGAGCTGTCCACCAAGGACCCGGAGAAGTTCGTCGGCTCCGACGAGGTCTGGGAGGAGGCCACCGAGGCCCTCCGCCAGGTCGCCGAGAAGCAGGGCCTGCCGCTGGTGCCCGACCCGGGCGGCGCCGCCTTCTACGGCCCGAAGATCTCCGTCCAGGCCAAGGACGCGATCGGCCGCACCTGGCAGATGTCGACGGTCCAACTGGACTTCAACCTGCCGGAGCGCTTCGACCTGGAGTACACGGCCGCGGACGGCACCAAGCAGCGTCCGGTCATGATCCACCGCGCGCTGTTCGGCTCGATCGAGCGCTTCTTCGCGGTGCTGCTCGAGCACTACGCGGGCGCCTTCCCGGCGTGGCTGGCCCCGGTCCAGGCGATCGGCATCCCGATCGGCGACGCGCACGTGGAGTACCTGCAGAAGTTCGCCGCGGCCGCCAGGAAGAAGGGCCTGCGGGTGGAGGTCGACTCCTCCTCCGACCGCATGCAGAAGAAGATCCGCAACGCCCAGAAGCAGAAGGTGCCGTTCATGGTCATCGCGGGCGACGAGGACATGGCGAACAACGCCGTCTCCTTCCGCTACCGCGACGGCTCGCAGGAGAACGGCATCCCGTTCGACGAGGCCATCGCGAAGATCGTGAAGGTCGTGGAGGAGCGGGCACAGGTCTGACCCGTCCGGGACCCAGGGCCCAGGGCCCCCGGGGAGCTCAGCTCCGCGGGGGCCCTGGGCCGTCGTCCCCGCGTGCGAACCGCTGCATCAGCCAGGAGGAGAACGAGCCCGTCACCGCGCCCAGCAGGGCGACGCCGCAGCCCATCAGGGCCACCGCGACCAGCCGTCCCACGAACGTCACCGGGACGACGTCGCCGTAGCCCACGGTCGCCAGGGTGGAGGCCGCCCACCACAGGGAGTCGCCGAACGTGCGGATCGACGCGTGCGGTGCCGCGTGCTCGTACTGGTACATGACGAGCGCCGCGGCGAAGCCGAGCAGCCCGGCCGACATGCCCGCGTACAGCATCACCCGCGCCTGCAGCGGCATGTGGGGCTGCCCCCGGCGGCGCTCCTGCATGGCGTCGTAGACCCGCACGATGCGCACCGGCCGCAGGAGGGGCAGCAGCACCACCACCGAGTCCAGCCAGTGCCGGTGGACGAAGTGCACCCCCTCGCCGCTCAGGTGCCAGCGCACCGCGTAGTCGACGACGAACAGCGCCCAGCTCGCGTACAAGACGGCCAGACATAGATCGCGCACCGGGCCGGGCAGCTCGGGCCCCAGGACCCGTACGGCGTACGAGGCGAGATAGAGCAGTGAGGCCACCCCGAGCGGCACCCCCGCCCGGTGCTCCCAGCGGGCCGTGCGGCTGTCGTCGTCCATCGGCCCAGCTTTACCCCGGGCGGTCTTGCCCGAGGCCCGCCGACACGCCGCGAACGGGCGAAGCCATATGCTGCCTTGCATGACGAGTGAGCCGGAACAGCAGATCGGAGTGGGGACGCAGGACGCGTTCCAGCGCCTGTGGACGCCCCATCGGATGGCCTACATCCAGGGCGAGAACAAGCCGACCGGTCCGGGGGCCGACGACGGCTGCCCGTTCTGCTCCATCCCGGCCAAGTCCGACGAGGACGGCCTGATCGTCAAGCGCGGGGAGCAGGTGTACGCGGTGCTCAACCTGTACCCGTACAACGGCGGCCACCTGATGACCGTGCCGTACCGCCACGTCGCCGACTACACCGACCTGACCGAGGCGGAGACCGCGGAGCTCGCCGAGCTGACCAAGCAGGCCATGAAGGCCCTGCGCACCGCCTCCGGCGCGCACGGCTTCAACATCGGCATGAACCAGGGCACGGTGGCCGGCGCCGGCATCGCCGCGCACCTCCACCAGCACATCGTGCCCCGCTGGGGCGGTGACACGAACTTCATGCCGGTCGTCGGCCACACGAAGGTACTGCCGCAGTTGCTGGCCGACACGCGAAAGATGCTGGCGGAGGCGTGGCCGGCGTAGCCGCTGCCGGCCTGTGCCGATGAGCTGACGGTGGCTGCCGCGGGCGGGTGGGCACCGGGAGGGGCGGATTGCCCGCGGCTTGACGGGCGAGCCCCCTACGCGTCGTACACGTCGGCCTTGCGCGGCATCGGGTCCTGCACCTGCGTGCTGAGGAACGACGACCGCGTGCCGAACTTCTCCGTGTCCACGCCGTTCTCCTTCAGCACCCGCATCGCCGCGGCATGCACCACCCGCAGCACCGGCGTGGCCGCGCGCAGCGCATCGTCGGCCATGAACCGGTGCCGCCACGGCTGATCCGCCCACGCGTGCCGCAGCCCGAACGGCTCCGGCAGCACGATCGTGCCACCCAGCCAGTTCAGCAGCGGCGGATACCAGGTCAGCGGGGCGCGGACCGCGAGGCGCACCACTTCGTCGCTGTTGACCAGCGGAAGCTTCACCTTGCGGCTCTCCCACGGCTTGAACGACTTGGACACCTCCTTGGTCGGTGCCTCCGGCTTGGTGGTGAACAGCGAGTTCACCGGGCCCAGCGCATGACCGGTGACCTCGATCCGCAGGGTCTCGTGCAGCACGGTCACCGTGATCAGCATCGTGATGATCAGCTGGCCGTCCCACAGGACCCACTGCACGCCCAGGTAGTGCCGATCGCCGCTGCCGAACTGCTGCTTGTTGCAGATCTCCTGTATGGCGTGCGTCTTGACCTGGTACGCCTCCACATCGGTGCCCTCGGGACGGGACACCGCCTTCGCGTTCTCCCCGATCGGCGTGACGATCCAGTGCCGTATCGACGGTGTCGGGAAACCGCCGGTGTTCAGCGGGCCGCGCTCCAGCATGCGCAGCTGGTCGTGGATGGACCGGATGACGTCCCAGCTGCGGAAGGGGTGGATCTCCCGGTCGGGGTCGGCCGGCACCAGGTCCTCGGCGAGCTGCCAGGCGCCCCAGCGCGTGCCCATGCCGAGTATGCCCTTGGGGCCGGCGTAGAAGACGGAGTTGGACTGCTGCTCGGCGCTGAGCTTGGCGAGGGACTGGCGCAGCTGCTCCGCCGCCGTCTCACCCGGGCTGCTGGGCACCGCCTCGGGGACGCGGGCGCCGACGCTGCTGCCTGCGAGAAGGCTGTCCCAGCGGCCCCTGAGGTCCTGTGCCGTGCGCTCGCAGATCTGCTTGGCCCAGAACCAGCCGACGACCGGGAGGACGACCGCCGCACGTGCGTACCAGGCCCAGAAGCCCGTGAACGGCATGCGGATCAGGAAGATCACGGCCAGGGCGCCCACCGCGACGAGCAGGGTGGTGGCGAGCGCGCCGGCCTGCTTGTTCTCCGTCTTGGCGACGGTGGTGCGGATCTGGAAGACCAGCAGCCACACCAGCAGCCCGGGCAGGAACAGCAGGCCGCACAGCACCATGACGGCGGTCAGCCGGTTGTCGCGCTCCCGGCGGATGCGGTTGGCCGCCAGGCAGTGCTCGACGACCACCTGCGGCTCGGTGCCGAAGGACTGGATGAGCGGATCGCGGCCGCTGCCGAGCATGCGGTCGACCACCGCGCGGGAGAAGGCCTCGCCGAGGTTCGGCCGGAACAGCTTGAGCTTTCCGGTCTTGACGGCCGACTGGTGCCATTCGTTGTTGGTTTTGAGGATGTCCTCGACCGGGTTGTCCCGGTAGGCCGCCGAGGCCAGCGCGAAGGTGGCCGTCTGGCTCTCGTCCCCCGTGCGGGGCACCTGTGGCCCGAAGATGTCCTCGTACCCGATCCCAACGGTCATGTCCCGCCCCCGATCGCCGCAACCTCGCTTCTGCGGCCTTCCCGACTTCCCTGCTGCGCACACCTGTTGATCAGGTCATCAGCGTATCCGCAGGCACCGACATCCGTCGGCGGACGGCCGAAACCCTTGTCTCCGTGCTCCGTTCGCCTCCGGGGCGCTCCAGCCGGTGCCGGGAGACGCCCGTTGCTCAGCCCGTCGGGCCTCCGCGCGGTCGGCCTCCCGACACCGGCGCCCCCTTCGGCTCACTCGCGCCGCCGATTCGGAGGGGAGCGTTCTACAGCAGCCGGTTGTGCGCCGGGCGCTCCAACTAGGAGGCGTCCTGCTCCTGTTCACGCACCCTTTCGGCGACCTGGAGCGGCATCGGCTCGTGCCGCGCGTAGCGGCGGTTGAAGCGGGCGGTGCCGTGCGACAGGGACCGCAGGTCGAAGGAGTACCGGCCGATCTCGATCTCGGGCACCTCGGCCCGTACGAGCGTGCGGCCGCCGCCCACCTGCTCGGTGCCCAGCACCCGGCCGCGCCGTCCGGACAGGTCGCTCATCACGGCGCCCACGTAGTCGTCGCCGACCAGGACGGTCACCTCGGCCACCGGCTCCAGCAGGTGGATCTTCGCGTCGGCCGCGGCCTCCCGCAGCGCCAGCGCGCCCGCCGTCTGGAACGCGGCGTCGGAGGAGTCCACCGAGTGCGCCTTGCCGTCCAGCAGCGTCACCCGCACGTCGATGAGCGGATGACCCGCGGCGACCCCCTTGGCGGCCTGCGCCCGCACGCCCCTCTCGACCGACGGGATGAACTGCCGCGGCACGGCCCCGCCGACGACCTTGTCGACGAACTCGATGCCCGAGCCGCCCGGCAGGGGCTCCACCTCGATCTCGCACACGGCGTACTGCCCGTGCCCGCCGGACTGCTTGACATGCCGGCCGCGCCCCGCTGCCTTGGTCGCGAACGTCTCCCGCAGGGAGACCCTGTGCGGGATGACGTCGACCTGAACGCCGTACCGGCGGCGCAGCCGCTCCAGGGCGACGTCGGCGTGGGCCTCGCCCAGGCACCACAGCACCACCTGGTGGGTGTCCTGGTTCTGTTCCAGCCGCATGGTCGGGTCCTCGGCGACCAGCCGGGAAAGGCCCTGGCTGAGCTTGTCCTCGTCCGGCTTGCTGTGCGCCTGGATGGCGAGCGGCAGCAGCGGGTCGGGCATCTCCCACGGCTCCATGAGCAGGGGGGCGTCCCTGGCCGAGAGCGTGTCGCCGGTCTCGGCGCGGTTCAGTTTCGCCACGCACGCCAGGTCGCCGGCGATGGCATGGGTGACGGGGCGCTGCTGCTTGCCGAACGGCGTGGACAGGGCGCCGATGCGCTCGTCGACGTCGTGGTCCTCGTGCCCGCGGTCGGCCAGGCCGTGCCCGGAGACGTGCACCGTCTCGTCGGGGCGCAGGGTGCCGGAGAAGATGCGGACGAGGGAGACCCGGCCGACGTACGGGTCGGAGGAGGTCTTCACGACCTCCGCGACCAGCGGACCGTCCGGATCGCACGCCTTCAGCTCGCGCGGCTTGCCGTCGGGCGTGGTGACCCGGGGCGCCTCGCGCTCCAGCGGGGTCGGGAAGCCGCCGGTGATCAGCTCCAGCAGCTCCACCGTGCCGAGCCCCTGCCTGGCGCCCTCGGCCGCGGGGGCGGCGGCCAGGACGGGGAAGAAGATCCCGCGTGAGACGGCCCGCTCCAGGTCCTCGATCAGCGTCTTGAGGTCGATCTGCTCACCGCCGAGGTAGAGGTCCATGAGCGTCTCGTCCTCGCTCTCGGAGATGATCCCCTCGATGAGCCGGTTGCGGGCCTCCTCCATCTGCGGCAGCTGGTCCTCGCCCGGCTCGGACTCCTTGCGCTCCCCGGAGGAGTAGTCGAACAGCTTCTGCGACAGCAGCCCGACCAGGCCGGTCACGGGCGCGTGCCCGTCGTGGCCCTGCGGGCCGTGCAGCGGCTGGTACAGCGGCAGCACGGCGTCCGGGTCGTCCGCGCCGAAGGCCTCCGCGCAGGTCCGCATCATCTCCTCGAAGTCCGCCCGCGCGGCCTCCAGGTGCGTGACGACGATCGCCCGCGGCATGCCGACGGCCGCGCACTCCTCCCACACCATGCGGGTCGAGCCGTCCACGCCGTCGGACGCCGAGACGACGAAAAGGGCCGCGTCCGCCGCACGCAGACCGGCCCTGAGTTCCCCGACGAAGTCGGCGTATCCGGGGGTGTCCAGAAGATTGATCTTGATGCCGTCCCATTCGACGGGCACCAGGGAGAGCTGTACCGAGCGTTGCTGCCGGTGCTCGATGTCGTCGTAGTCGGAGACGGTGCCGCCGTCCTCCACGCGGCCCGCCCGGTTCACCGCTCCCGCCGTCAGTGCGAGAGCCTCCATCAGAGTCGTCTTGCCCGAACCGCTGTGGCCGACCAGCGCCACATTCCGTACGGACGCGGGGTGGTCGGCCGCCACTGCCCTGCCGGCGGCTCCGGGGTGTGCGTTCGCCTTGTCGCCCATGGCCTTGCCTCCCGTGCACGGTGAGGTCACTGTGGGCGCGGACATACGGATCCCCCAGACTTCGTCCGGGAGGTGCCCCAGCGGTGGCGGCTCCGGTGACGCCCGCGGTTCTTCGAGCTTTCCACTCCCGTCACGCTGCGTCCATACGGAGGACCCGATCGCGCCGCCCACCGGCGGTTGCGGGCGATCCGCCGGATCTGCCTCCGAGGGGTACGGGTGCCCGGCCGTCGCGCACACGCGCGCGTGGCTACGATGGGCCAGCCGGTGGCCAGCAGGGGCCGCCCGGCGACACCGACCCTCGGGAAGGCCATGCTGAACAAGTACGCGCGTGCATTCTTCACGCGTGTCCTCACGCCGTTCGCCGCGTTTCTGATCCGCCGGGGCGTCAGCCCCGACACGGTCACGCTCATCGGCACCGCCGGTGTGGTCGCGGGCGCGCTGGTCTTCTACCCGCGGGGCGAGTTCTTCTGGGGCACGGTCGTGATCACGCTGTTCGTGTTCTCCGACCTCGTCGACGGCAACATGGCCCGCCAGCTCGGCCGCACCAGCCGCTGGGGCGCCTTCCTGGACTCCACCCTCGACCGGGTCGCCGACGGCGCGATCTTCGGCGGATTCGCCCTGTGGTACGCGGGAGGCGGCCACGACAACGTCCTGTGCGCCGTCTCGATCTTCTGCCTGGCCAGCGGCCAGGTGGTGTCGTACACCAAGGCCCGGGGCGAGTCCATCGGCCTGCCCGTCGCCGTCAACGGGCTCGTCGAGCGCGCCGAGCGGCTGGTGATCTCGCTGGTCGCGGCCGGGTTGGCGGGCCTGCACAAGTTCGGCGTGCCCGGCGTCCAGTACCTGCTGCCGATCGCCCTGTGGATCGTCGCCGTCGGCAGCCTCATCACGCTGATCCAGCGCGTCGTCACGGTCCGCCGGGAGTCCGCGGAGGCGGAGGCCGCGGCCACGCAGGCGAACGCCTCCCAGGGCAGCGAGGCGGCGAAGTGAGCGCCCAGGAGCGGCTGACCGACGCGCTGTACGGCCTCGGCTGGAGCACCGTCAAGAAGCTCCCCGAGCCGGTCGCCGTACGGCTCGGCCGCACCATCGCCGACCTCGCCTGGAAACAGCAGGGCAGGGGCGTGCAGCGCCTGGAGAGCAACTACGCGCGCGTGGTGCCCGACGCGACCCCCGAGGGCCTCGCGGAGCTGACCCGCGCGGGCATGCGCTCGTACCTGCGCTACTGGATGGAGTCCTTCCGGCTGCCCGCCTGGAGCGCCGAGCGGATCAAGACCGGCTTCGAGCCCAAGGACCTGCACTTCCTGACCGACGGCCTCGCCGCGGGCAACGGTGTCATCCTCGCGCTGCCCCATTTGGCCAACTGGGACCTGGCCGGAGCCTGGGTCACCACCATGCTGGAGACCCCCTTCACGACGGTCGCCGAGCGCCTGAAGCCGGAAACGCTGTACGACCGGTTCGTCGCCTACCGCGAGGGCCTCGGCATGGAGGTCCTCCCGCACAACGGCGGCTCCGCCTTCGGCACCCTGGCCCGCAGGCTGCGCGACGGCGGCCTGGTCTGCCTGGTCGCCGACCGGGACCTGTCCGCCTCCGGTGTCGAGGTGAAGTTCTTCGGCGAGACGGCGCGCATGCCCGCCGGACCCGCCCTGCTCGCCCAGCAGACCGGAGCCCTGCTGCTCCCCGTCACGCTCTGGTACGACGACTCGCCCGTCATGCGGGGCCGCATCCATCCCCCGATCGAGGTGCCCGAAACTGGTACCAGGGCCGAAAAGACGTCTGTCATGACGCAGGCGCTGGCCGACACCTTCGCCACGGGGATCGCCGATCATCCGGAGGACTGGCACATGCTGCAGCGCCTGTGGCTCGCGGACCTCGATCCCGCGAAGGATCCCTCGCTTCCCCGGAAGGGAACCTCGTGAGAATCGGCATCGTATGCCCGTACTCCTGGGACGTGCCGGGCGGCGTCCAGTTCCACATCCGCGACCTGGCCGAGTACTTCATCGGCCTCGGCCACCAGGTGTCCGTCCTCGCCCCCGCCGACGACGACACACCGCTGCCGCCGTACGTCGTCTCGGCCGGCCGCGCGGTCCCGGTCCCGTACAACGGCTCGGTGGCCCGGCTGAACTTCGGCTTCCTGTCGGCGGCCCGGGTGCGGCGCTGGCTGCACGACGGCGAGTTCGACGTGATCCACATCCACGAGCCGACCTCGCCCTCGCTCGGCCTGCTGGCCTGCTGGGCGGCCCAGGGACCGATCGTCGCGACCTTCCACACCTCCAACCCGCGCTCCCGCGCGATGATCGCCGCGTACTCGATCCTCCAGGCCGCCCTGGAGAAGATCAGCGCGCGGATCGCCGTGAGCGAGTACGCCCGCCGCACCCTCGTCGAGCACCTCGGCGGGGACGCGGTGGTCATCCCCAACGGCGTCGACGTCGACTTCTTCGCCAAGGCCGAGCCCAGGCCCGAGTGGCAGGGCGACACGATCGGCTTCATCGGGCGCATCGACGAGCCCCGCAAGGGGCTGCCCGTGCTGATGAAGGCCCTGCCGAAGATCCTCGCCGCCCGCCCGCAGACCCGGCTGCTGGTCGCCGGGCGCGGGGACGAGGAGGAGGCGGTGGAGACACTGCCCGAGGAGCTGCGCTCGCGCGTGGAGTTTCTCGGCATGGTCAGCGACGAGGACAAGGCGCGCTTCCTGCGCAGCATCGACCTGTACGTGGCCCCGAACACCGGCGGCGAGAGCTTCGGGATCATCCTGGTCGAGGCCTTGTCGGCCGGGGCGCCGGTGCTCGCCTCGGACCTGGACGCCTTCGCCCAGGTGCTCGACCAGGGGGCGGCGGGGGAACTGTTCGCGAACGAGGACGCGGATGCGCTGGCCGACGCGGCCGTACGGCTGCTGGCGGACCCGGCACGCCGGGCCGAACTGCGCGCGCGCGGGAGCGCCCACGTACGGCGGTTCGACTGGTCGACCGTCGGCGCGGACATCCTGTCCGTGTACGAGACGGTGACGGCCGGGGCGGCGGCGGTCGCGGCCGACGAGCGTGCCACGGGGCTGTGGGCGCGGTTCGGGCTGGCGCGGGACTGACGACGGTGTCTGCGGTGTCTGCGGTGTCCGACTGAGGGCATCCCCCCGACGGCACCCCGGTAGCCTTGCCGCCCGTGACCGCAACCCTCATCTGGATCCTCGTCGCGCTCGTCGCCGTCGGCCTGTACCTGAGCTGGACGGCGGGGCGCCTGGACCGGCTGCACGCCCGCATCGACGCCGCCCGCGCCGCGCTCGACGCCCAGCTGCTGCGCCGTGCCTCCGTGGCCCAGGAACTGGCCACCTCCGGGGTGCTCGACCCGGCGGCCTCGATCGTGCTGTACGAGGCCGCCCACGCCGCCCGGCAGGCCGAGGAGGAGCAGCGGGAGGTCGCCGAGAGCGAGCTGAGCCAGGCGCTGCGGGCCGTGTTCGCCGAGGCCCCACAGGTGGAGGCCGTCCGCGAGGCGCCCGGGGGAGAGCAGGCGGCGCGGGAGCTGACCGAGGCGGTGCGCAGGGTGCCGATGGCGCGCCGCTTCCACAACGACGCGGTGGGGGCTGCGCGCAGGCTGCGGGAGCACCGCAAGGTGCGGTGGTTCCGGCTGGCGGGGCACGCACCGTTCCCGATGGCGTTCGAGATGGACGACGAGCCGCCGGCGGCACTCGTGGACCGGGCGGCCTGAGCGCCGTTGCGGCACCACGGACCGAGCCGTTGTGGCACCACGGGCGGAAAAGGATCCACCGGCTTTCCATTGGCCCTTGCTGTGGCCTGGTCCACTCACGTTTCCTCGATGCTGCACAAATCCTCTTTCACTTCAGCGAGGTCACCCGTGTCCAGCACGATTCCCAACTCCGCCCAGGCCCCCGAGACCGGCACCGCCCGTGTGAAGCGCGGCATGGCCGAGCAGCTCAAGGGTGGCGTGATCATGGACGTCGTCACGCCGGAGCAGGCGAAGATCGCCGAGGATGCGGGCGCCGTCGCCGTCATGGCCCTGGAGCGGGTCCCGGCCGACATCCGCAAGGACGGCGGCGTGGCCCGCATGTCCGACCCGGACATGATCGAGGGCATCATGAACGCCGTCTCCATCCCGGTCATGGCCAAGTCCCGCATCGGCCACTTCGTCGAGGCCCAGGTCCTGCAGTCCCTCGGCGTGGACTACATCGACGAGTCCGAGGTCCTCACCCCGGCCGACGAGGTCAACCACTCCGACAAGTGGGCGTTCACCACCCCCTTCGTCTGTGGCGCCACCAACCTGGGTGAGGCCCTTCGCCGCATCGCCGAGGGCGCCGCGATGATCCGCTCCAAGGGCGAGGCCGGCACCGGCAACGTCGTCGAGGCCGTCCGTCACCTGCGGCAGATCAAGGGCGACATCGCCCGCCTGCGCGGCCTGGACAACCACGAGCTGTACGCCGCCGCCAAGGAGCTGCGCGCCCCGTACGAGCTCGTCAGGGAGGTCGCCGAGCTCGGCAAGCTCCCGGTGGTGCTGTTCTCCGCCGGTGGCGTGGCCACCCCGGCCGACGCCGCGCTGATGCGCCAGCTCGGCGCCGAGGGCGTCTTCGTCGGCTCCGGCATCTTCAAGTCCGGCGACCCGGCCAAGCGCGCCGCCGCCATCGTGAAGGCGACCACCTTCTACGACGACCCGAAGATCATCGCGGACGCGTCCCGCAATCTCGGCGAGGCCATGGTCGGCATCAACTGCGACACCCTCCCCGAGTCGGAGCGCTACGCCACCCGCGGCTGGTAAGCCACCGCAGGAACAGCACGAGGACTGCACATACATGACTGACGCACCCGTCATAGGCGTCCTGGCCCTCCAGGGCGACGTACGGGAACACCTCATCGCCCTGGCCGCGGCCGACGCCGTGGCCAGGCCGGTGCGGCGCCCCGAAGAGCTCGCCGAGGTCGACGGCCTCGTCCTCCCCGGCGGCGAGTCCACCACCATCTCCAAGCTGGCCATCCTCTTCGGAGTGATGGAACCCCTCCGCGCGCGCGTGCAGGACGGCATGCCCGTCTACGGCACCTGCGCGGGCATGATCATGCTCGCCGACAAGATCGTGGACCCGCGCTCGGGCCAGGAGACGGTCGGCGGCATCGACATGATCGTGCGCCGCAACGCCTTCGGACGGCAGAACGAGTCCTTCGAGGCGGCCGTCGACGTCAAGGGCATCGAGGGCGATCCTGTAGAGGGCGTCTTCATCCGCGCCCCCTGGGTCGAGTCCGTCGGCGCCGGGGCCGAGGTGCTCGCCGAGCACGAGGGCCACATCGTCGCGGTCCGTCAGGGCAACGCCCTGGCCACGTCGTTCCACCCGGAACTGACCGGCGACCACCGCGTGCACGCCCTGTTCGTCGACATGGTGCGCGCCAACCGGACACCGGAGTCCTTGTAGGATCTCTGGCGTTCGTACAGAGATGGGTTACGCGAAGGAGACAGGCAGATGTCCGGCCACTCTAAATGGGCCACGACGAAGCACAAGAAGGCCGTCATCGATGCCAAGCGTGGCAAGCTCTTCGCGAAGCTGATCAAGAACATCGAGGTCGCGGCCCGCATGGGCGGCGCCGACCCGGACGGAAACCCGACGCTGTACGACGCCATTCAGAAGGCGAAGAAGCAGTCGGTCCCGAACAAGAACATCGACTCCGCGGTCAAGCGCGGCGCGGGCCTGGAGGCCGGCGGCGCCGACTACGAGACGATCATGTACGAGGGTTACGGGCCGAACGGTGTCGCGGTGCTCATCGAGTGCCTCACCGACAACCGCAACCGCGCCGCCTCCGAGGTCCGCGTCGCCATGACCCGCAACGGCGGCTCCATGGCCGACCCGGGCTCGGTGTCGTACCTCTTCAACCGCAAGGGCGTCGTCATCGTCCCCAAGGGCGACCTGACCGAGGACGACGTCCTCGGGGCCGTCCTGGACGCCGGCGCCGAGGAGGTCAACGACCTCGGGGAGTCCTTCGAGGTCATCAGCGAAGCCACCGACCTGGTCGCGGTCCGCACCGCGCTGCAGGAGGCCGGCATCGACTACGACTCCGCCGAGGCCAACTTCGTCCCGACCATGCAGGTCGAGCTGGACGAGGAGGGCGCCAAGAAGATCTTCAAGCTGATCGACGCGCTCGAGGACAGCGACGACGTGCAGAACGTCTTCGCCAACTTCGACGTCAGCGACGAGATCATGGAGAAGGTCGGCGCGTAGCGCTGCCGGGCTCCAGGGCTCAACGGGCCGACGGGACACACCCGTCGGCCCGTACCTTTGCCCGTCGTTGTCGGTGGCACCCGATAGCCTGCACAAACAGGCGATCGAAGGGAGGGGCGGTGCGCGTACTCGGGGTGGACCCCGGACTGACGCGGTGCGGTGTCGGCGTCGTCGAGGGGGTCGCGGGCCGGCCGCTCACCATGCTCGGCGTCGGCGTCGTCCGCACCTCCGCGGACGCCGACCTCGGCCGCCGCCTGGTCGCTGTCGAGCAGGGCATCGAGCAGTGGCTGGACGAGCACCGGCCTGAATTCGTCGTAGTGGAGCGGGTGTTCAGCCAGCACAACGTACGGACCGTGATGGGCACCGCCCAGGCCAGCGCCGTCGCCCTGCTGTGCGCCTCCCGCCGTGGCATCCCCGTCGCCCTGCACACCCCCAGCGAGGTCAAGGCCGCCGTCACCGGCAGTGGCCGCGCCGACAAGGCCCAGGTCGGCGCCATGGTCACCCGCCTGCTGCGGCTCGCCGCGCCGCCGAAGCCGGCCGACGCCGCCGACGCCCTCGCGCTCGCCATCTGCCACATCTGGCGCGCCCCCGCCCAGAACCGACTCCAGCAGGCCGTCGCCCTGCACGTAACGAAAGCATCGAACCCATCGAAAGGGCGCATCGCATGATCGCCTTCGTGAGCGGCACGGTCGCCGCCCTCGCTCCCGACGCCGCGGTGGTCGAAGTCGGCGGCGTCGGCATGGCCGTTCAGTGCACGCCGAACACGCTGTCCACGCTCCGGGTCGGCCAGCCGGCCAAGCTGGCCACCTCTCTCGTCGTACGGGAGGACTCGCTGACTCTGTACGGCTTCGCGGACGACGACGAGCGCCAGGTCTTCGAGCTGCTGCAGACCGCGAGCGGCGTCGGCCCGCGCCTGGCCCAGTCGATGCTCGCCGTGCACACCCCGGACGCCCTGCGCCGCGCCGTGGCGACCGGTGACGAGAAGGCGCTGACCGCCGTCCCCGGCATCGGCAAGAAGGGCGCCCAGAAGCTGCTGCTGGAGCTGAAGGACCGCCTGGGCGAGCCGGTCGGTGCCCCGGTGATCGGTGCGCCGGTTAGCAACGGCTGGCGTGACCAGCTGCACGCGGCCCTGATCGGCCTCGGGTACGCGACCCGGGAGGCCGACGAGGCCGTGGCCGCCGTGGCCCCGCAGGCCGAGGCTGCCGGGGGCACGCCGCAGGTGGGTCAGCTGCTCAGGGCGGCCCTGCAGACCCTGAACCGAGCCCGCTGAACCACGGCAACCGAGCCCGCTGAACCACGGCAGCCCGAGCCTGCCGAACCACGGCAACCGAGCCCGCTGAACCACGGCGCCACCACGAGACCGCGAGGCACACGCAATGAACTGGGACGACACGACCGACACCTCCGCCTCCGAGCGGCTCGTCGGCGCGTCCGCCGACCGTGAGGACCAGGCCGTCGAGGCTGCCCTGCGCCCCAAGGACCTGGGCGAGTTCATCGGCCAGGAGAAGGTCCGCGAGCAGCTCGACCTCGTGCTGCGCGCCGCCCGCGCGCGGGGCGCCACCGCTGATCACGTGCTGCTCTCCGGCGCCCCCGGCCTCGGCAAGACCACCCTGTCGATGATCATCGCGGCCGAGATGGGCGCACCCATCCGCATCACCAGCGGCCCGGCCATCCAGCACGCCGGCGACCTCGCGGCCATCCTGTCCTCCCTCCAGGAGGGCGAGGTCCTCTTCCTCGACGAGATCCACCGCATGTCGCGGCCCGCCGAGGAGATGCTCTACATGGCGATGGAGGACTTCCGCGTCGACGTCATCGTCGGCAAGGGCCCCGGCGCCACCGCCATCCCCCTCGAACTGCCCCCGTTCACCCTGGTCGGCGCCACCACCCGCGCGGGCCTGCTGCCGCCCCCGCTGCGCGACCGCTTCGGCTTCACCGCGCACATGGAGTTCTACGAGCCCGCCGAGCTGGAGCGCGTCATCCACCGCTCGGCGAACCTGCTCGACGTCGAGATCGAGCCCGACGGCGCCGCCGAGATCGCCGGCCGCTCCCGCGGCACGCCCCGCATCGCCAACCGCCTGCTGCGCCGGGTGCGCGACTACGCCCAGGTCAAGGCCGACGGCGTGATCACCAAGGAGATCGCCGCGGCCGCCCTGGCGGTGTACGAGGTCGACGCCCGCGGCCTCGACCGGCTCGACCGGGCCGTTCTGGAGGCGCTGCTGAAGCTGTTCGGCGGCGGCCCCGTCGGGCTGTCGACGCTCGCTGTCGCGGTGGGGGAGGAGCGCGAGACCGTCGAGGAGGTCGCCGAGCCCTTCCTCGTCCGGGAGGGACTGCTTGCCCGCACCCCGCGCGGACGCGTCGCCACGCCCGCCGCCTGGGCGCATCTCGGCCTCACCCCGCCCCGCTCGTCAGCTGCGGGAAACGGACAACAGGACCTGTTCGGGGCGTGACGGCGCGGGCATTGGCCGCGGCAGGAACCCTGGTGCCATGCTGAGCGTTGTTCCTTGCGCGCGGACTCGCTTAGACTCCGCCGATGCCGCCTTTGTCGGCGGCACGTATACCCCCAACCATCAGGCCGCTCACCATCGCGGTCGTGTGAAGGAAGTTCCGACCCGTGAGTCTCGTGACCCTCCTCCCGTTCATCGTGCTCATCGGGGCCATGTTCCTGATGACCCGGTCGGCCAAGCGCAAGCAGCAGCAGGCCGCCGAAATGCGGAACCAGATGCAGCCCGGCAGCGGTGTCCGCACCATCGGGGGCATGTACGCGACGGTCAAGGAGGTCAACGACGAGACCGTCCTGCTTGACGCGGGCCCGGGTGTCGAGCTGCTCTTCGCGAAGAACGCGATCGGCGCCGTCCTGTCGGACGACGAGTACAACCGCATCGTGCACGGCATCGAGCACGACCTGAAGTCCGACGCCGACATCGTCCCCGACGACGCCTCCTCCCTCACTGAGACCGACGAGCCCGCCGCCGACGCTTCCGCCGCCTCCGACGACAAGCCCATCGACCTCGGCAAGAAGGATGCGGTCGAGGAGCCGGCCGACGACGTCGCCGAGGCGAAGACGGACGAAGAGCCGAAGAAGACCGACGGCGACTCCGGCGCGAAGTAGTCACCTCGCAGGGCGCGCGGGCAAGCTCCGCGCGCCCTGGGACGTGCGCATCTCGCACGGGGTCCCGACACCATGTCATGGCCGCCGCCGAGCCCACCCGGCGCGGGGCGGCCCGAGAGGGAGTACGAGAAGGTGGCAGCACCTAAGAAGGGCCGGAGCGCGAGCGCCCAGAGCAAGCCAGGGCGCTCGCTGGCCCTCATCCTGATCGCCATCGTGGCGCTCACCGGGGGGATGTTCGTCTCCGGGAACACCACTCCGCGTCTCGGCATCGACCTGGCCGGCGGTACGAGCATCACGCTCAGGGCGGTCCCCGAGCGCGGTCAGGAATCCGCGATCAACAAGACCAACATGGACACCGCGGTCGACATCATGAACCGCCGTGTCAACGGTCTGGGTGTATCGGAGGCCGAGGTCCAGACCCAGGGGAACGACAACATCATCGTCAACATCCCCAGGGGCACCAACTCCAAGGAGGCCCGTCAGCAGGTCGGCACCACCGCCAAGCTGTACTTCCGTCCGGTCCTCGCCACCGAGGTCTCCGAAGGCAGCGCCACGGCCAGCCCGTCGCCGAGCGCGTCCTCCAGCGCCTCGAGCAAGGCCACCGGCAAGGCTAGCCCCTCGGCCTCCTCGACCCCGTCGGCGACCTCCACCCAGCAGGGCCGCGCGGTCACCGACGGCCTGAAGGCGGACGCCACCCCGTCCGTGGGCGGCTCGGCGTCCTCCAGCCCGAAGGCCTCCGCCAGCCCGTCGGCCTCCTCCAGCGCCTCCCCGTCCGCGAGCAGCAGCTCCTCCAGCGACGCGACCGCCAAGCTCCAGGCAGAGTACGCCGCGCTGGACTGCAGCAAGAAGGACGTCCGCGCCACCGCCGGCAAGGGCGTCAAGCCGAGCGAGCCGACGGTCGCCTGCGGTAAGAACTCGCAGGGCCAGTGGCAGAAGTACATCCTCGGCCCTGCCGCGGTGGACGGCACGGACGTCAAGAAGGCCCAGGCCGTTTTCAACACCCAGACCGCGGCCGGCTGGACCGTCACCATGGAGTTCACCTCCAAGGGTGCCAAGAAGTTCGCGGACATCACCGGCAAGCTCGCCCAGAACCAGTCGCCGCAGAACCAGTTCGCCATCGTCCTGGACGGCGAGGTCGTCTCCGACCCGTACGTCAGCCAGCCCCTGACCGGCGGCAACGCGGAGATCTCCGGCCGCTTCACGCAGGAGGAGGCGCAGGGCCTCGCCAACATGCTGTCCTATGGCGCCCTGCCGCTGACCTTCAAGGAGGACAGCGTCACCACGGTGACCGCCGCGCTCGGCGGCGAGCAGCTGCACGCCGGTCTCATCGCGGGCGCCATCGGCCTCGGCCTGGTCGTGATCTACCTGGTGGCCTACTACCGGGGTCTGTCTCTGATCGCCGTCGCCTCGCTGCTGGTCTCCGCGGCGCTGACGTACGTGATCATGTCGCTGCTCGGCCCGGCCATCGGCTTCGCGCTGAACCTGCCCGCCGTCTGCGGTGCCATCGTGGCGATCGGCATCACCGCGGACTCGTTCATCGTGTTCTTCGAACGCATCCGGGACGAGATCCGCGAGGGCCGCTCCCTGCGCCCGGCCGTCGAGCGCGGCTGGCCGCGCGCCCGGCGCACCATCCTGGTCTCCGACTTCGTGTCGTTCCTGGCCGCCGCGGTGCTGTTCATCGTGACCGTCGGCAAGGTCCAGGGCTTCGCGTTCACCCTCGGTCTGACCACCCTGCTCGACGTGGTCGTCGTCTTCCTCTTCACCAAGCCGCTGATGACGCTCCTCGCCCGCAGGAAGTTCTTTGCGAGCGGCCACCGCTGGTCGGGTCTTGACCCCAAGAGCCTGGGCGCGAAGCCTCCGCTGCGCCGCACGCGCCGTCCCTCCGCCCCCGTCGAGACGAAGGAGGCGTGAGATGTCGAAGCTCGGCAACCTCGGCGCCCGACTGCACCGTGGCGAGGTCGGCTACGACTTCGTCGGCAACCGCAAGATCTGGTACGGCATCTCCATCCTGATCACCATCACGGCCATTCTGGGCCTGGCGGTGCGCGGCCTGAACATGGGCATCGAGTTCCAGGGCGGAGCGGTCTTCACCACCCCGAAGCACATGACCGCCTCGGTGACCCAGGCCGAGTCGTACGCGCAGGACGCCTCCGGCCACGACGCGATCGTGCAGAAGCTCGGCGACGGCAGCCTGCGCATCCAGATCGCCGGCATCGACACCGGCAAGTCCGACCGGATCAAGGACGCGCTGGCCAAGGACCTGAACGTCGACCAGGAGAAGATCAACGCCGACCTGGTCGGCCCCAGCTGGGGCCAGCAGATCGCCAACAAGGCCTGGGAGGGTCTGGCGATCTTCATGGTCCTGGTCGTGATCTACCTGGCGATCGCCTTCGAGTGGCGCATGGCCCTGGCCGCGCTCGTCGCCCTGATCCACGACATCACCATCACCACCGGCATCTACGCCCTCGTCGGCTTCGAGGTCACGCCGGGCACGGTGATCGGTCTGCTGACGATCCTCGGTTACTCGCTCTACGACACGGTCGTCGTCTTCGACAGCCTCAAGGAGCAGACGAAGGACATCACCCGGCAGACCCGCTGGACCTACAGCGACATCGCCAACCGCTCCATCAACAGCACCCTGGTCCGTTCCATCAACACCACCGTCGTCGCGCTGCTGCCGGTGGCGGGCCTGCTGTTCATCGGCGGCGGCGTTTTCGGCGCCGGCATGCTCAACGACATCTCGCTGTCGCTGTTCGTCGGCCTCGCGGCCGGTGCGTACTCCTCGATCTTCATCGCCACGCCGCTCGTCGCCGACCTCAAGGAGCGCGAGCCGCAGATGAAGGCCCTCAGGAAGCGCGTCCTCGCCAAGCGGGCGCAGGCGGCGGCCCAGGGCGAACCCCTCGAGGCCGAGGTCGCCGACGCCCCGGTCGGCGACGGGCCCGAGGACGCCGCGCCCGCCGTCGTGGGTCCGCGCAACCAGCCCGCGTCCCGCGGCCGGGGCCGCGGCCGACCCTCCGGGAAGCGCCGATGACCGACATCCAGGAGCTGCTGCTCAGCCGTATCCGCGACGTGGCCGACTACCCGGAGCCGGGCGTGATGTTCAAGGACATCACCCCGCTCCTGGCGGACCCGGCCGCGTTCACCGCGCTGACCGACGCCCTGGCGGAGGTCGCCGAGCGCACCGGCGCGACGAAGGTCGTCGGCCTGGAGGCCCGCGGCTTCATCCTCGGCGCTCCGGTCGCCGTCCGCGCGGGCCTCGGCTTCATCCCCGTGCGCAAGGCTGGCAAGCTCCCCGGAGCCACCCTCCGCCAGGCGTACGACCTGGAGTACGGCTCCGCGGAGATCGAGGTGCACGCCGAGGACCTGACCGCCAGTGACCGCGTCCTGGTCGTCGACGACGTCCTCGCCACCGGCGGCACCGCCGAGGCCTCGATCCAGCTCATCCGCAGGGCGGGCGCCGAGGTCGCGGGTGTGGCGGTCCTGATGGAACTGGGCTTCCTGGGCGGCCGCACCCGCCTGGAACCCGCCCTGGACGGGGCACCGTTGGAGGCGCTGCTGCAGCTCTGAGCACGGCGGGACGGCGCCATGGCGAGGCTGCGCGCCATCGCACCCGAGACCGTACGAGGCGTCTCCCGGCCGTCGCGCACGGGCGGAGCACGGGCCGCTCGCACGGCGTGCGCAGGACGTGGGCAAGCCCGTAGGCAAGCCCGTGGGCAAGGCGCGGGAAGGCAGCGCGAAAGCCGCCGTGTACCCGCAGGACACCGCAGAGGCGGGCCCGGAGGAATCCGGCGCCCGCCTCCTGCGTTTCTCGGGTGTACGTTCCTCACATCGGGCTGGAGGCGATCCTGGAGCCCGGGATCGCTACCATGGGTTCTCCGGAGCCTGACCGGGGGACCCGGATCGCGCACGAGGAGCCCTCTTGCCAGACGAGGCCCAGCCACTGACCGCCGCCAAGCCCGAGTCCGCCTCGGCACCCGCGGCCAAGCCCGCGCCGCACGCGAAGAACGACACCCGCGGGACGGCCGAGCACGCCCAGTCCGCGCCCGTCGGCAAGTCGACCGAGCCCTCGCGCCCCAAGCCCGCTCAGCCCGAGCGCCCGGCGAACCCGCCGGCGATCCGCTCGCCCGCCGGCCAGCCCGCCCGCTCCGGCTCCTCCAACCGCGTCCGCGCTCGCCTGGCCCGGCTCGGCGTGCAGCGTGCCAACCCCTACAACCCGGTCCTCGAGCCGCTGCTGCGGATAGTACGCAGCAACGACCCGAAGATCGACGCCGCCACGCTCCGCCAGATCGAGCGCGCGTACCAGGTCGCCGAGCGCTGGCACCGCGGCCAGAAGCGCAAGAGCGGCGACCCGTACATCACGCACCCACTCGCCGTCACCACCATCCTCGCCGAGCTCGGCATGGACCCGGCCACCCTCATGGCGGGCCTGCTGCACGACACGGTCGAGGACACCGAGTACGGCCTGGACCAGCTGCGCCGCGACTTCGGCGACACCGTCGCCCTCCTCGTCGACGGCGTCACCAAGCTGGACAAGGTCAAGTTCGGCGAGGCCGCGCAGGCCGAGACCGTGCGCAAGATGGTCGTCGCCATGGCCAAGGACCCGCGCGTCCTGGTCATCAAGCTCGCCGACCGCCTGCACAACATGCGCACCATGCGCTACCTGAAGCGTGAGAAGCAGGAGAAGAAGGCGCGCGAGACCCTGGAGATCTACGCGCCGCTCGCCCACCGCCTGGGCATGAACACCATCAAGTGGGAGCTGGAGGACCTCGCCTTCGCGATCCTCTACCCCAAGATGTACGACGAGATCGTCCGCCTGGTCGCCGAGCGCGCCCCCAAGCGCGACGAGTACCTGGCGATCGTGACCGACGAGGTCCAGGCCGACCTGCGCGCCGCGCGCATCAAGGCGACCGTCACCGGCCGCCCGAAGCACTACTACAGCGTCTACCAGAAGATGATCGTCCGCGGCCGCGACTTCGCGGAGATCTACGACCTGGTGGGCATTCGCGTCCTCGTGGACACCGTCCGCGACTGCTACGCGGCCCTGGGCACCGTGCACGCGCGATGGAACCCGGTCCCCGGCCGGTTCAAGGACTACATCGCGATGCCCAAGTTCAACATGTACCAGTCGCTGCACACGACGGTCATCGGCCCCAACGGCAAGCCGGTCGAACTCCAGATCCGCACGTTCGACATGCACCGCCGCGCCGAGTACGGCATCGCCGCGCACTGGAAGTACAAGCAGGAGGCCGTGGCGGGCGCCTCCAAGGTCCGCACCGACGCGCCCAGGTCGTCCGCCAAGGACAAGGACGCCATCAACGACATGGCGTGGCTCAGGCAGTTGCTGGACTGGCAGAAGGAGACCGAGGACCCCAGCGAGTTCCTGGAGTCGCTGCGCTTCGACCTCTCCCGCAACGAGGTCTTCGTCTTCACGCCCAAGGGTGACGTCATCGCGCTCCCGGCCGGCGCCACCCCGGTCGACTTCGCGTACGCGGTGCACACCGAGGTCGGCCACCGCACCATAGGGGCGCGGGTCAACGGCCGACTCGTACCGCTCGAATCCACCCTGGACAACGGCGACCTGGTGGAGGTCTTCACCTCCAAGGCGGTCGGCGCGGGCCCCTCCCGCGACTGGCTCGGCTTCGTGAAGTCGCCGCGCGCCCGCAACAAGATCCGGGCGTGGTTCTCCAAGGAGCGGCGCGACGAGGCGATCGAACAGGGCAAGGACGCCATCGTCCGCGCGATGCGCAAGCAGAACCTGCCGATCCAGCGCATCCTGACCGGCGACTCGCTGGTCACCCTCGCGCACGAGATGCGCTACCCGGACATCTCCGCGCTGTACGCGGCAATCGGCGAGGGCCACGTCTCCGCGCAGAACGTCGTGCAGAAGCTCGTCCAGGCGCTCGGCGGCGAGGAGGCGGCCACCGAGGAGATCGACGAGAGCGTGCCGCCCACCCGCGGGCGCAGCCGCAAACGCCGCTCCAGCGCCGACCCGGGCGTCGTCGTCAAGGGCGTCGAGGACGTGTGGGTCAAGCTGGCCCGCTGCTGTACGCCCGTTCCCGGCGACCCGATCATCGGCTTCGTCACGCGCGGTAGCGGAGTATCGGTTCACCGCAGCGACTGCGTCAACGTGGAGTCACTGTCCCGCGAGCCCGAGCGCATCCTCGAGGTCGAGTGGGCGCCCACCCAGTCCTCGGTCTTCCTGGTCGCCATCCAGGTCGAGGCCCTGGACCGGTCCCGGCTGCTGTCGGACGTCACGCGCGTCCTGTCCGACCAGCACGTCAACATCCTCTCCGCGGCCGTCCAGACCTCCCGAGACCGCGTCGCCACCTCCCGCTTCACCTTCGAGATGGGCGACCCGAAGCACTTGGGCCACGTCCTGAAGGCGGTCCGCGGCGTGGAGGGCGTCTACGACGTGTACCGGGTGACGTCGGCGCGACAGCAGCGCTGAACAAGCGAGCGGACGCGGCTGACCTGAGGCGTACAGAGCGGGCTGGGCCAGATACTGCCCAGCCCGGAGGTCGCGCGGGTGAGAAAAAGCTGTGGGAGGTCCCGGGCGAGCCCGGAACCTCCCACAGCAATTGCGTCAAACTCTATTGCGTCAAAGGGGCGGCGTGTCAGCCGCCGAACTCCTGCAGACCCTTCAGCGCCTGGTCCAGGAGCGCCTGGCGGCCCTCCAGCTCCTTCTCGAGCTTCTCGGCCTTGGCGCTGTTGCCCTGCGCCTGCGCCTGCTCGATCTGGCCCTTCAGCTTGTCCACGGCGGCCTGGAGCTGCCCGGTCAGACCCTCGGCACGCGCGCGTGCCTCCGGGTTCGTCCGGCGCCACTCGGCCTCCTCGGCCTCCTGGATGGCCCGGTCGACCGCGTGCATCCGGCCCTCGACCCGCGGACGCGCATCCCGCGGCACGTGGCCGATGCTCTCCCAGCGCTCGTTGATCGAGCGGAAGGCGGCGCGGGCGGCCTTCAGGTCCGTGATCGGCAGCAGCCTCTCCGCCTCCGCGGCCAGCTCCTCCTTCAGCTTCAGGTTCTCCGCCTGCTCCGCGTCCCGCTCGGCGAAGACCGAGCTGCGGGCGGCGAAGAAGACGTCCTGGGCGCCGCGGAAGCGGTTCCACAGGTCGTCCTCGTGCTCGCGCTGGGCCCGGCCCGCGGCCTTCCACTCCGCCATCAGCTCGCGGTAGCGGGCCGCCGTCGGACCCCAGTCCGTCGAGTCCGACAGCGCCTCGGCCTCGGCGACCAACCGCTCCTTGATCTTCCGCGCCTCCTCGCGCTGCGCGTCCAGCTGCGCGAAGTGCGCCTTGCGCCGCTTGGAGAACGCCGAGCGTGCGTGCGAGAAGCGGTGCCACAGCTCGTCGTCCGACTTGCGGTCCAGCCGCGGCAGCCCCTTCCAGGTGTCCACCAGCGCGCGCAGCCGCTCGCCGGCCGCCCGCCACTGGTCGGACTGCGCCAGCTCCTCCGCCTCGGCGACCAGCGCCTCCTTGGCGTGCCGGGCCTCGTCGGCCTGCCGGGCGCGCTGCGCCTTGCGCTCCTCGCGACGCGCCTCGACGGTCTCGACCAGCTTGTCCAGGCGGGCCCGCAGGGCGTCCAGGTCGCCGACCGCATGGTGCGCGTCGACCTGCTCCCGGAGATGGTCGATGGCGGCCTGGGCGTCCTTCGCCGACAGGTCGGTGGTCTGCACTCGCTTCTCGAGGAGGCCGATCTCGACAACCAGGCCCTCGTACTTGCGCTCGAAGTAGGCCAGCGCCTCATCGGGGGAGCCGGCCTGCCAGGAACCGACGACCTTCTCGCCGTCGGCCGTTCGCACGTACACGGTCCCCGTCTCGTCGACGCGGCCCCACGGGTCGCTGCTCACAGCGCCTCCTCCACATGATGCCTGCGAGGAGCGGTGAAGCTCCCCCGGGCATCGTCCACAGTTTCGTCACCGCCAACATAGGCGACCAGCGGGTTGCCTGTCCGCATCCAGCGCGACCGAATTCCGCAGTTGGCCGTCCTGGCCGTCAGGATTTCGTGACCGTCGCCTGGTTGATCACCACGGTCGCGTTCGGGGCGGTGTTGCCCGTCGTGGGGTCGGCGGGCTGCGCGCCGGCGGCCGCGATCTTCTTGAGGACCTTCATGCCCGCTTCGGAGACAGTTCCGAAGGGTGTGTAGTTGGGCGGCAACTGACTGTTCTGGTAGACGAGGAAGAACTGGCTGCCGCCGGTGTGCTTCTGCCCGGTGTTGGCCATGGCGACCGTGCCCGCCGGATAGACATTGCCCTTCAGGCTTTTGTCCTTCAGGTTCTCGTCCGGGATCGTGTAGCCGGGACCGCCGCTGCCGGTGCCGGTCGGATCGCCGCACTGCAGCACGTAGATGCCCTCGGTGGTGAGCCGGTGGCACTTGGTGTGGTCGAAGAAACCCTTGCCCGCGAGGAAGTTGAAGGAGTTCACGGTGTGCGGGGCAGCCGACGTCTTCAGTGCGACGTCTATCTCACCGCACGTCGTCGCCAGCTTCATCGTGTACGCCGCCGACGTGTCGATCGTCATCGCCGGCTCCTTCTTCCAGCTCAGCTTCTTCACCGAGCCCGCGGCCGCCTTCGCGCACGGGTCCGGCGCCTTGCTGGTGGCCGAGGCGCTGGGGGAGACGTCCGCGCTCGCGTTGGCCTTGTTGTCGTCCTTGAGGACCCCGGTCGTGTACAGCGCGACGCTGCCGATGATGACCACGCAGAGTACCGACGCGATCACGGAGTTGCGCATACGGGCTTTGCGCCGCGCGGCGGTGCGCCGCTGCTGCTGCCGCAAGAACTTCTCCCGGGCGAGCTGACGCCGCCGCTGTTCCTGGCTGACCACCGGGTTCTCTCCTCATGCGTCTCGTGTGTTGACCGGTACACGTGCGTCCTGTGAGCCGACCGCCTGCGTGTGCCCCGTACCGTATATGGGTTCGCTGAGGAATCGGCAGCGCCGGTAGGCTCTGACAACAGCCGTAGCCGCCCGTATCGACACAACGAAGGACGATCGTGCTCATTGCCGGGTTCCCCGCCGGGGCCTGGGGGACGAACTGCTACCTCGTCGCCCCCGCCGCCGGTGAGGAGTGCGTGATCATCGACCCCGGCCACCAGGCCGCCCGAGGCGTCGAGGAAGCGATCAGAAAGCATCGGCTCAAGCCCGTCGCCGTCGTCCTCACCCACGGCCACATCGACCATGTGGCCTCGGTCGTCCCGGTGTGCGGCGCGCACGACGTACCGGCCTGGATCCACCCCGCCGACCGGTACATGATGAGCGACCCCGAGAAGGCGCTGGGCCGTTCCATCGGGATGCCGCTGATGGGCGAGCTGACCGTCGGGGAGCCGGACGACGTCAAGGAGCTGGCCGACGGCGCGAAGCTGGAGCTGGCCGGTCTGGAGCTGTCCGTCGCGCACGCGCCCGGCCATACCAAGGGGTCGGTGACCTTCCAGATGCCCGAGACCGCGGACATCCCGTCGGTCTTCTTCTCCGGGGATCTGCTCTTCGCCGGCTCCATCGGACGCACCGACCTGCCCGGCGGTGACATGGCCGAGATGCTCGACTCGCTGGCCCGCGTGTGCCTGCCGCTCGACGACTCGACCGTGGTGCTGTCCGGCCACGGCCCCCAGACGACCATCGGCCAGGAGCGCGCCACCAACCCGTATCTGCGGCAGGTGGCCGCCGGCCTGGGAGCGGACACCGAGGCCGCTCCGCGACGAGGAATGTGACGAAACCTTCCGTGAGCACCTTCAAGGCCCCCAAGGGCACGTACGATCTGATCCCGCCGGACTCCGCGAAGTACCTGGCGGTCCGCGAGGCGATCGCGGCCCCGCTGCGCAACTCCGGCTACGGCTACATCGAGACGCCCGGTTTCGAGAACGTCGAGCTGTTCGCGCGCGGTGTCGGTGAGTCGACCGACATCGTGACCAAGGAGATGTACGTCTTCGAGACCAAGGGCGGCGACCAGCTCGCCCTGCGCCCGGAGGGCACGGCCTCCGTCCTGCGCGCTGCGCTCGAGGCCAACCTGCACAAGGCGGGCAACCTGCCGGTCAAGCTCTGGTACTCCGGCTCGTACTACCGCTACGAGCGCCCCCAGAAGGGTCGCTACCGCCACTTCTCCCAGGTCGGCGCGGAAGCGATCGGCGCCGAGGACCCGGCGCTGGACGCCGAGCTGATCATCCTCGCGGACCAGGCGTACCGCTCGCTGGGCCTGCGCAACTTCCGCATCCTTCTGAACAGCCTGGGCGACAAGGAGTGCCGCCCGGTCTACCGCGCCGCCCTGCAGGACTTCCTGCGCGGCCTGGACCTGGACGAGGACACCCGCCGCCGCATCGACATCAACCCGCTGCGGGTGCTGGACGACAAACGGGAGTCGGTCCAGAAGCAGTTGACGGGCGCCCCGCTGCTGCGCGACTACCTGTGCGACGCGTGCAAGGCGTACCACGAGGAGGTCCGCGAGCTGATCACGGCGGCTGGCGTGTCCTTCGAGGACGACCCCAAGCTGGTACGCGGCCTGGACTACTACACCCGCACGACCTTCGAGTTCGTCCACGACGGCCTGGGCTCGCAGTCCGCGGTGGGCGGCGGCGGCCGCTACGACGGCCTGTCCGAGATGATCGGTGGTCCCGCCCTGCCGTCGGTGGGCTGGGCGCTGGGCGTCGACCGCACGGTGCTGGCGCTGGAGGCGGAGGGCATCGAGCTCCAACTCCCGGCGTCCACCAGCGTGTTCGCGGTACCGCTGGGCGAGGAGGCCCGCCGGATCCTCTTCGCCAAGGTCACCGAGCTGCGCAAGCAGGGCATCGCCGCCGACTTCTCCTACGGCCACAAGGGCCTCAAGGGCGCCATGAAGAACGCCAACCGCAGCGGCGCCCGCTACACCCTCGTCGCCGGCGAACGCGACCTCGCCGAGGGCGTCGTCCAGCTCAAGGACATGGAGTCCGGCGAACAGACGGCGATCGGCGTGAACGAGATCGTGTCGGAACTGGAGTCGCGGCTCGGCTAGTGGTGACGGCGGCTCGGCCAGTGCGTGACACAAGGCGCCGGGTGCCTCGCACGGCACCCGGCGCCCCGTGTCGTCGATCTTCGTCGTCGATCTTCGTCATCGACCTTCGCCGTCGATCTTCGTCATCGATCTTCGTCACTGGTCGAGCAACCCGTACCGCATCGCGCTCGTTACCGCCGCCGTGCGGTCGTCCACGCCCAACTTGCCGAAGATCCGCAGCAGATGGGTCTTCACCGTGGACTCACCGATGAACAACCGCCGGCCGATCTCCGCGTTCGTGCAGCCCTCGGCCACCAGGCGCAGGACCGCCGTCTCGCGCTCGGACAGGCGAGGGCGTTCCGGCTTGGTGCGCAGTTGGTCCACCAGGCGGGCCGCCACCGACGGGGCCAGCACCGTCTCGCCGCGCGCGGCTACCCGGACCGCCTCCGCCAGTTCGCTCCGCGGCAGGTCCCTGAGCAGGTAGCCCGCCGCGCCCGCCTCCACGGCACGCAGGATGTCGCGGTCCGTCTCGTACGTCGTCAGGACGATCACCCGGCACGGCAGCCCGGCCCGCGCCATCCGCTCGATCGCGTCCACGCCCCCGCCGCCCGGCATCCGCAGGTCCATCAGCACGATGTCGGGTTCGCCTTCGCCTCCAGACCCACCAGACCGATGACGTCCTCCGGGTCGCGCGGCCTCGGGTAATAGCGGGCGAAGTGCCGCACGGTCTCGCGGACCGTCAACTCCGCGGGCGCCGATTCGTCCTGCCAGACGATTCCGACGCGCGAGCGCCACGCGCGCGTGCCGGTCGCCGGGTCCGCGCAGACCTCGCCCGCGTCCCGGGTGCGGTTGCCCTGCAGGATCTCCACCGTGGTGCTCTTGCCCGCGCCATTGGGTCCCAGCAGGCCGAACACCTCTCCCTTCCTGATGCCGAGGTCGATGCCGTCGACGGCGGTGACGTCCCCGTACCGCTTGCGCAGCCCCCGTACGTCCACCGCGATTTCGTTCGCTGTCATGCCCCGAGCGTCGTCCGGAACCGAACGCTCGGGGACGACCGTGCGTACTTCCTTGTGTCCACCGAACGGTGGACGCGCGCGCGTGCGGCACAATGGCCGTTGCCCGAAGAAGGCCCAGCTCTCAAGTGACGGAATCGGCGTGATGAACAAGACGACAGTCAAAAACGTCTCCACCGAGCCCGAGCCGGAACACGCGGTCCCCGGGCCGCGGTCGGTGGGCGGCAGCCGCGCCTTCGCCCTGCTGCTGGTGATCACCGGCGCGGCCGGACTGCTCGCCGCGTGGGTCATCACGATCGACAAGTTCAAGATCCTCGAGGGCAAGGTGAGCGGCAAGACGTTCACCCCGAGCTGCAGCATCAACCCGATCGTGTCCTGCGGCAGCGTCATGGAGAGCAAGCAGGCCGCCGCCTTCGGGTTCCCCAACCCGATGCTCGGCCTGGTCTGCTACGGCATCGTCATCTGCGTCGGCATGAGCCTGCTCGCCCGCGCCCGCTTCCCGCGCTGGTACTGGCTGACCTTCAACTTCGGCACGCTCTTCGGTGTCGCCTTCGTGACCTGGCTGCAGTTCCAGTCGCTGTACCGGATCAACGCGCTGTGCCTGTGGTGCTCGCTGGCCTGGGTCGCCACGATCACCATGTTCTGGTACGTGACCTCGTTCAACGTCCGCAACGACTTCCTGCCCGCCCCGCGTCCGGTGAAGAACTTCCTCGCCGAGTTCACGTGGGTCCTGCCCCTCACGCACTGCGGCGTCATCGCCATGCTGATCCTGACCCGCTGGGGCAGCAGCCTCTGGGCCTGAGCCGAAGAGCCCGGCAAAACCGGCCCCGACGGCGTTGTCACCGGCCCCGACGGCGTTGTCAGCGGGGTGACATAGGGTTTTGAGCGTGGAGCCCGACCTGTTCACCGCCGCAGCAGAAGAACGCCAGGAGAAGGACCCGGCCGCCAGCCCCCTGGCGGTCCGGATGCGCCCGCGCACCCTTGACGAGGTGGTGGGCCAGCAGCATCTGCTGAAGCCGGGCTCGCCCCTGCGCCGGCTGGTCGGCGAGGGCACGGGCGGCCCGGCGGGACCGTCCTCGGTAATCCTCTGGGGCCCGCCGGGCACCGGCAAGACGACCCTGGCGTACGTCGTCTCCAAGGCCACCAACAAGCGCTTCGTGGAGCTGTCGGCGATCACCGCGGGCGTGAAGGAGGTCCGCGCGGTCATCGACGGGGCCCGCCGTGCCTCCGGCGGCTTCGGCAAGGAGACCGTCCTCTTCCTCGACGAGATCCACCGTTTCAGCAAGGCCCAGCAGGACTCCCTGCTCCCGGCGGTCGAGAACCGCTGGGTGACGCTGATCGCGGCCACCACCGAGAACCCGTACTTCTCGGTGATCTCCCCGCTGCTGTCCCGCTCCCTCCTGCTCACCCTCGAACCCCTCACGGACGACGACGTCCGCGGCCTCGTCCGCCGCGCCCTGACCGACGAGCGCGGCCTGAAGGGCGCCGTCACCCTCCCCGAGGACACCGAGAACCACCTGCTGCGGATCGCCGGCGGCGACGCCCGCCGCGCCCTGACCGCCCTGGAGGCCGCCGCCGGGGCCGCCCTCGACAAGGGCGAGACGGAGATCGGCCTGACGACGCTGGAGGAGACGGTCGACCGGGCCGCCGTGAAGTACGACCGCGACGGCGACCAGCACTACGACGTGGCCAGCGCCCTGATCAAGTCCATCCGCGGCTCCGACGTCGACGCCGCGCTGCACTACCTGGCCCGGATGATCGAGGCCGGCGAGGACCCGCGCTTCATCGCCCGCCGCCTGATGATCTCCGCCAGCGAGGACATCGGCCTGGCCGACCCGAACGCGCTGCCGATCGCGGTCGCCGCCGCCCAGGCCGTCGCCATGATCGGCTTCCCGGAGGCCGCCCTCACCCTCAGCCACGCCACCATCGCCCTCGCCCTGGCTCCGAAGTCCAACTCCGCGACCACGGCGATCGGCGCCGCCCTGGACGACGTGCGCAAGGGCCTGGCCGGACCCGTGCCACCGCATCTGCGGGACGGGCACTACAAGGGCGCGGCCAAGCTCGGGCACGCGCAGGGGTACGTGTACCCGCACGACCTGCCCGAGGGCATCGCCACCCAGCAGTACGCCCCCGACGCCCTCAAGGACCGCGAGTACTACACCCCGACCCGGCACGGCGCCGAGGCCCGGTACGCGGACGCGGTGGAGTGGACCCGCAAGCACCTCGGTCGCAAGCGGTCCTGAGCACCCTGTAAACTTCATCGAAGCGCTGCGTCCCGTGTCCGGCACCTCAACAAGGGGGAGGCCGGCACCACCAGAGCGGGACATCCAGCCGGAACCCCACCGCCGCAAGGCAGGCGGGGATCCAGGAGCGTCGCGCACCGTCGAACGGTGTCGCGGGCAGCCCACCACCACCCGGAGCTTCGGGAGCGGTCGGTGGGCCGCTCGCGTGCTGCACGTATGTGCCCAGACCAGGGGAGCGGCTGCCCGGCAGGTCCCACGTGGCCACGCAGGGTTTCCCCGGCTGCGGATGCGACCTCCCCTAACCCTGGTGGAGCCGGAAACTCAGGAAAGAGACAGAGACAGTGGCGAACCAGTCCCGCCCCAAGGTCAAGAAGTCGCGTGCCCTCGGCATCGCGCTGACCCCGAAGGCCGTCAAGTACTTCGAGGCCCGTCCCTACCCGCCGGGTGAGCACGGCCGCGGCCGCAAGCAGAACTCGGACTACAAGGTCCGTCTGCTGGAGAAGCAGCGTCTGCGTGCTCAGTACGACGTCTCCGAGCGCCAGCTGGTGCGCGCCTACGAGCGTGCCGCCAAGGTCCAGGGCAAGACCGGTGAGGCCCTGATCGTCGAGCTCGAGAAGCGTCTGGACGCCCTCGTCCTGCGTTCGGGCATCGCCCGCACGATCTACCAGGCCCGCCAGATGGTCACCCACGGCCACATCCAGGTCAACGGCAAGAAGGTCGACAAGCCGTCCTTCCAGGTCCGTCCCGACGACGTGGTCCAGGTCCGCGAGCGCAGCCGCGAGAAGACGCTGTTCCAGATCGCCCGTGAGGGCGGCTTCGCCCCCGAGGGCGAGACCCCGCGCTACCTGCAGGTGAACCTCAAGGCCCTGGCGTTCCGCCTGGACCGCGAGCCGAACCGCAAGGAGGTCCCGGTGGTCTGCGACGAGCAGCTCGTCGTCGAGTACTACGCCCGCTGATCCGCGGCAGGCCGTAGCACCGTCAGCCCGCCGTCTCACCGCCCTTCCGGGTGGGCGAGGCGGCGGGCTTGCGCATGTCCGGGGCACTCTTCCCGGGCCGCACCGCCCCGCGCGGCCGGCAGCGCGTCCAGTGACCACGCTGCGGACCGCAGCAGCGCCCGGGACACGGCCGTCTCCCGGCCGAGCCGGGCACCCTGCCGTACGCACTCCTCGTACCGTCGTCGCCCAGTCGCTCGCGGGCCGTCGCCTCGCACAGCTCGTGCGGCGCGTTGTCATACGCCGAGCCGAACAGCCGCAGCCCACCGAGGGCCACATATGGCTCGCGGCGCCCTGCAGCACGGCCGCTTCCGCAGCGTCGCCCCGGCCCACCGTCACCAGCGCCGGCAGCTCCACGGCCAGTACCGAGCCCAGCAGGTCGTGGAAGGCGTGGGCGCTGCCCAGGCAGTCGGCCGGCAGGTCCCGGGCGTGCGTCAGGCTCCCCTCGCGCCGGGCCGCGCCGGGCCGCGTACGCCAGGACAGGCGCCGACACAGCTTTCGTACATGCTGGTCGTCGTCGTCGGCGGCGGCGACGACGGCCGGCCCCTGCTGCGCCGCCCGCTCGGCGAACAGCTCCGCCGCCTCGTCCTCGGCCGGCGGTTCCAGCGCGAACAGCCGCTCGCCCGCCGCCCCCAGCGGCCGCCGCCCCGCAGCGAGCGCGGTCAGGCCCGGCGCCTGCCGCAGCAGCTCGGTCACCAGCGAGGCACACGCGTCCACCAGGTGCTCGAACCCGTCGAGCAGCAGCAGGAGTTGGCGGTCGGCGAGATGGCCGAGCAGGGTCTCGCGCGGCAGCCGCGTCGTGTGGTCCGTGAGTCCCCGTGCTTCGAGGACCGCGTAGTCCACGAAGTCCGGATCGCGCACGGGTGCCGGCTCCACGCGCCACACGCCGTCCGGCTGCGACGAGCACGCCGCGGCACGTGCCGCGAGGCGCGACTTGCCGACCCGCCGACGCCGTCACCGTCACCAGCCGTGCCGCGTCGAGCGCCCGCGCCAGCCCGGCGAGTTCGGCCGAGCGGCCCACGAACGCGTCGAGCTCCACGGGAAGATTTGCCGTCCGCAGTGCCCCCGGGCACCGAGTACTCCGCATGGAATACGGAACGTACTCAAGCGTAGTCACTGCGTACAATCGCTTCGCGCAACTCCGCAGTGCGCGGGCGGTAATCCGGTACGGAGCCCCACCCCCGGCGCGATAGGCTCGGTGCACTGATTCTTTATGGTTCCGATGTTCACTGCACGTTTCAGGGAGCGGGTGCGCACAGTGTCCGGTGGAGAGGTGGCCGGGATCCTGGTGGCCGTCTTCTGGGCGATCCTGGTCTCCTTCCTCGCCGTCGCACTGGCGAGGCTGGCCCAGACGCTCAAGGCGACCACCAAGCTCGTGGCGGACGTGACCGACCAGGCCGTCCCGCTGCTGGCCGACGCCTCCCAGGCGGTGCGCTCCGCACAGACTCAGATCGACCGGGTCGACGCGATCGCCTCCGACGTCCAGGAGGTCACGTCGAACGCATCCGCGCTGTCGACCACCGTCGCCTCCACCTTCGGCGGCCCCCTGGTCAAGGTCGCGGCCTTCGGCTACGGCGTGCGCCGGGCCCTGGGTGGCCGCAAGGAGGACGTGCCCGTGAAGACGTCGAGGCGTACCGTGATCGTGGGCCGCACCGTCCCGGCCGCGCGGCGGGGGAAGCGGAACAACCGGGAGAAGTAAGGACTAGCGATGTTCCGCCGTACGTTCTGGTTCACCACAGGCGTCGCCGCAGGCGTGTGGGCCACCACCAAGGTCAACCGCAAGCTGAGGCAGCTGACCCCCGAGAGCCTCGCCGCGACCGCGGCCAACAAGGCGATCGAGGCCGGCCACCGGCTCAAGGACCGCGCGGTGGGCTTCGCCCTCGACGTCCGCGACAACATGGCCCAGCGGGAGGCCGAACTCGGTGAGGCGCTCGGTCTGAACGCCCCCGTCGACCACGAACTCCCCGCCCGGCGCCGCTACGCCGCGATCGAGAACCGCACCGAGCCGAAGGCGTACGTCGTCGACACGACGTCGTACTCGTACAAGACGAACTCGCACAAGACGAACTCGTACAACCGGAATGAGGACCACTGATGGAGTCGGCTGAGATCCGCCGCCGCTGGCTGAGCTTCTTCGAGGAGCGCGGGCACACCGTCGTCCCTTCGGCGTCGCTCATCGCGGACGACCCGACTCTGCTCCTCGTCCCGGCCGGCATGGTGCCCTTCAAGCCCTACTTCCTGGGTGAGGTCAAGCCGCCGTTCCGGCGCGCCACCAGCGTGCAGAAGTGCGTGCGCACGCCCGACATCGAAGAGGTCGGCAAGACCACGCGGCACGGCACGTTCTTCCAGATGTGCGGCAACTTCTCCTTCGGCGACTACTTCAAGGAAGGCGCCATCAAGCTCGCCTGGGAGCTGCTCACCACGCCCCAGGACAAGGGCGGTTACGGCCTGGAGCCGGAGAAGCTCTGGATCACGGTCTACAAGGACGACGACGAGGCCGAGCAGATCTGGCGCGACGTCATCGGCGTCCCCGCCGAGCGGATCCAGCGCCTGGGTATGAAGGACAACTTCTGGTCCATGGGCGTCCCCGGCCCGTGCGGCCCGTGCTCCGAGATCAACTACGACCGCGGCCCCGAGTTCGGCGTCGAGGGCGGCCCCGCCGTCAACGACGAGCGGTACGTGGAGATCTGGAACCTCGTCTTCATGCAGTACGTGCGCGGCGAGGGCACCGGCAAGGACAACTTCGAGATCCTCGGCGACCTGCCGAGCAAGAACATCGACACCGGTCTCGGCCTCGAGCGGCTCGCCATGATTCTGCAGGGCGTGCAGAACATGTACGAGATCGACACCTCCATGGCCGTCATCAACAGGGCCACCGAGCTGACCGGCGTCCGCTACGGCGACGCCCACGACTCGGACGTGTCCCTGCGGGTGGTCACCGACCACATGCGCACCGCCACCATGCTCATCGGCGACGGCGTGACCCCGGGCAACGAGGGCCGCGGCTACGTGCTGCGCCGCATCATGCGCCGCGCCATCCGCAACATGCGGCTGCTCGGCGCCACCGGTCCGGTCGTCAAGGACCTGATCGACGTCGTGATCGAGATGATGGGCCGGCAGTACCCCGAGCTCATCACCGACCGCGAGCGCATCGAGAAGGTCGCCCTCGCCGAGGAGAACGCCTTCCTCAAGACGCTGAAGGCCGGCACCAACATCCTCGACACCGCCGTGTCCGAGACGAAGGCCGCCGGCGGCACCGTCCTGCCCGGCGACAAGGCCTTCCTGCTCCACGACACCTGGGGCTTCCCGATCGACCTCACCCTCGAGATGGCCGCCGAGCAGGGGCTGTCCGTGGACGAGGAGGGCTTCCGCCGCCTGATGAAGGAGCAGCGGGAGCGTGCCAAGGCCGACGCCCAGGCCAAGAAGACCGGCCACGCCGACCTCGGCGCCTACCGCGAGATCGCCGACACCGCCGGCGAGACCGACTTCATCGGCTACACCGACACCGAGGGCGAGTCCACGGTCGTCGGCATCCTGGTCGACGGCGTGTCCTCCCCGGCCGCCACCGAGGGCGACGAGGTGGAGATCGTCCTCGACCGTACCCCGTTCTACGCCGAGGGCGGCGGCCAGATCGGCGACACCGGCCGCATCAAGACCGACTCCGGTGCCGTCATCGAGGTCCGCGACACGCAGAAGCCGGTCCCGGGCGTGTACGTCCACAAGGGCGTCGTCCAGGTCGGCGAGGTCACCGTCGGCGCCAAGGCCCACGCCTCGATCGACTCCCGCCGCCGCAAGGCCATCGCCCGCGCCCACTCGGCCACCCACCTCACCCACCAGGCCCTGCGCGACGCCCTCGGCCCGACGGCCGCACAGGCCGGTTCCGAGAACCAGCCCGGCCGCTTCCGCTTCGACTTCGGTTCGCCGTCCGCCGTACCGCAGACGGTGATGACCGACGTCGAGCAGAAGATCAACGAGGTGCTCGCCCGCGACCTCGACGTGCGCGCCGACATCATGGGCATCGACGAGGCCAGGAAGCAGGGCGCCATCGCCGAGTTCGGCGAGAAGTACGGCGAGCGTGTCCGCGTCGTCACCATCGGTGACTTCTCCAAGGAACTGTGCGGCGGCACCCACGTGCACAACACCGCCCAGCTGGGCCTGGTGAAGCTGCTCGGAGAGTCGTCCATCGGCTCCGGTGTGCGCCGGATCGAGGCCCTCGTCGGCGTCGACGCCTACAACTTCCTCGCCCGCGAGCACACGGTCGTCAACCAGCTCACCGAGCTGCTCAAGGGCCGCCCGGAGGAGCTCCCGGAGAAGGTCTCCGCCATGCTCGGCAAGCTGAAGGACGCCGAGAAGGAGATCGAGAAGTTCCGCGCCGAGAAGGTGCTGCAGGCCGCCGCCGGCCTCGCCGAGTCCGCCAAGGACATCCGCGGGGTCGCCGTGGTCACCGGACAGGTCCCCGACGGCACCACACCCGACGACCTGCGCAAGCTGGTCCTCGACGTGCGCGGCCGCATCCAGGGCGGCCGGGCCGCCGTGGTCGCCCTGTTCACGGTCAACAACGGCAAGCCGCTGACGGTCGTCGCCACCAACGAGGCCGCCCGCGAGCGCGGCCTCAAGGCCGGTGACCTGGTCCGTACGGCCGCCAAGACCCTCGGCGGCGGCGGTGGAGGCAAGCCGGACGTCGCCCAGGGCGGCGGTCAGAACCCGGCCGCGATCGGCGAGGCCATCGACGCCGTGGAGCGCCTGGTCGCTGAGACTGCCAAGTAAGAAACGGCCAAGAGGATGAGAAGAGGACGTCGGCTCGCGATCGACGTCGGGGACGCCCGTATCGGGGTCGCCTCCTGCGACCCCGACGGGATCCTCGCCACCCCGGTGGAGACGGTCCCGGGCCGCGACGTCCCCGCAGCTCAGCGCCGACTGAAGCAGCTCGTCGAGGAGTACGAGCCGATCGAGGTCGTCGTCGGTCTCCCTCGCTCCCTCAAGGGGAGCGAGGGCCCGGCCGCCGTGAAGGTCCGCGGCTTTGCCGAGGAACTCGCCCGCATGATCGCGCCGGTTCCGGTCAGACTCGTGGACGAGCGGATGACGACCGTGACGGCCAGTCAGGGGCTGCGCGCCTCCGGCGTGAAGTCCAGGAAGGGCCGTTCCGTCATCGATCAGGCGGCCGCCGTCATCATTCTGCAGCAGGCACTGGAATCCGAACGGGTGTCAGGCAAAGCACCCGGCGAGGGCGTCGAAGTGGTCATCTGATCGCGATACGGTAACGTTCCGCGCGATGCGACGGTGTTCGAACAGCCGCCGCACAGCAAAGAGGCGGAACGGGAGCCGGGCCGGAAGCCGCGTGACCGCCGCCTCGCGGCTCTAGGGGATCGATGACTGAGTATGGCCGGGGCCCAGGCTCCGAACCGTGGCATCCGGAGGACCCGTTGTACGGGGACAGCGGATGGGAAGGACAGCAGGCCCAGACGGGTCAGCAGTCCCCCTACGGGGGCCGGCCGCAGCACCATCCGCAGCAGCCGCAGCAGCCGCAGTACGGCGACTGGGGTCACGACCAGCAGGCCGGCTACGGCGAGCAGTACCAGCACTACGACGACCAGGGTCACCAGCAGTCCCCGCACTACGACCAGCAGGGCCACCAGCAGCCCCAGCATCACGACCAGCAGGGCCACCAGCAGTACGCGGGTCACGTCCAGCAGCAGTACCACCAGAGCGGCTGGGACGGCACCGGCACGCAGGCGCACGTTCCGTACCCCGCAGACCCGGTCGACCCGTACGGGCAGCAGGCCGTCTCCTACGGCGGGGAGCAGCCCGACTTCTACGGCACGCCCGACGCGTACCCGCCGCCGGAGCCGCCGAGCCGCAGGCTTGCCGAACCGGAGCCGCGGCCGGACTGGGATCCGGGTCCCGACCAGGGCGAGCACGCCTTCTTCGCGGGTGGCGACGATGAGGACGACGACGGCGACGCCGACGACCCGAAGAAGGGCCGCGGCCGCGGCGACCGCCGGGGCCGCGGTGGCAAGGGCAAGAAGCGCCGCAACGGCTGCGCCTGCATGGTCGTCGTGCTGGTGTTCGGCGGCGGCCTGGGCGGCGTCGGGTACTTCGGCTACAAGTTCTACCAAAATCGTTTCGGCGCGGCGCCGGACTACGTGGGCGGCGGCACCGGTTCGGTGAGCGTCACCATCCCCCAGGGTGCGGGCGGATACGACATCGGCCGTGTGCTGAAGGCGGCCGGGGTCGTCAAGAGCGTCGACGCCTTCGTGTCCGCACAGTCGCAAAACGCCGACGGGAACAAGATTCAAGCGGGCGTCTACGTGCTGAAGCTGCACATGTCCGCGGCGAGTGCCGTCAAGATGATGCTCGACCCCAAGAGCCAGAGCAATCTGATCGTGAAGCCCGGGGAGCGCAACGTCGAGGTGTACACGGCGATCGACAAGAAACTCGGTCTGCCCTCCGGCACCACCAAGAACGTGGCCAAGAAGCAGTACAAGAGTCTCGGACTTCCGGCCTGGGCGAACAGCAACAGCAGCGTCAAGGATCCGCTGGAAGGATTCCTTTATCCGACCACCTATCCTGTTGCCAAGGGCACGAAGCCCGAGTCGGTGCTGAAGAACATGGTCGCGCAGGCCACCCACGCCTACGGCCGGTACAACCTCGCCGCGAAGGCGAAGGAACTGAATCTGGCGAATCCGCTGCAGGTCATCACGGTCGCGAGCCTGGTCCAGGCCGAGGGCAAGACGCACGACGACTTCCGCAAGATGGCGGAAGTGGTCTACAACCGCCTCAAGTCCACGAACACCGAGACCAACCAACTGCTGCAGTTCGACTCGACCTTCAATTACCTGAAGGGCCAGAGCAAGATCCACATCAGCGAATCCGAGATCAACAGCAACCGGGATCCCTACAACACCTACACCCGCAAGGGCCTGCCGCCCGGACCGATCGACAACCCCGGCGACGAGGCACTGCAGGCCGCGCTGAATCCGACGCACGAGGGCTGGATCTACTTCGTGGCGACCGACGGCGTGAGCAAGACCGAATTCGCCCGGACCTACGCCGAATTCCAGCAGCTCAAGGAAAAGTTCAACAATAGCTCGGGCAACTGACGTACCCGGCCCTGGGCGAGCGTGGCGCCCAGGGCGGGGGTGGCGCCCAGGGTGGGGACGTACAGGAAAATGGGCGGGTGCGGATGAGGGTGTCCGCCCCGTTCACGAGAAGTTGGTTCAGGAATTCAATGAGCGACGCAGGAAAAGCGGCCGAGCGGTCGCGGGGACGGCGCCGGGCCGCCGTGCTCGGTTCGCCCATCGCCCACTCCCTCTCCCCGGTGCTGCACCGGGCGGCGTATGAGGAGTTGGGGCTGACGAACTGGTCGTACGACCGGTTCGAGATCGACGAGGCCGGCCTGCCCGGGTTCATCGAGGGACTCGGGCCCGAGTGGGCGGGGCTGTCGCTGACCATGCCGCTGAAGCGGGCCGTCATCCCGCTGCTCGACGAGATCGGCGACACGGCGGCCTCCGTCGAGGCGGTCAACACCGTGGTGTTCACCGAGGACGGCCGGCGCCTCGGCGACAACACCGACGTCCCCGGCATGGTCGCCGCCCTGCGCGAGCACGGCATCGAACAGGTCGACTCGGCGGCGATCCTCGGCGCAGGCGCCACCGCCTCCTCCGCGCTGGCCGCGCTCGCACGGATCTGCAGCGGTGAAGTCGTCGCCTACGTCCGCAGCGAGGCCCGCGCCGCGGAGATGCGGCAGTGGGGCGAGCGGCTGGACGTGGAGGTCCGTACCGCGGACTGGACGGACGCGGCCGAGGCGCTGCGGGCGCCGCTGGTGGTCGCGACCACCCCGGCCGGTACGACGGACGCGCTCGTCGCCTCCGTGCCCGAGCGGCCCGCCACCCTCTTCGACGTGCTCTACGAGCCCTGGCCGACCGCCCTGGCGGCCCGCTGGTCCATGTTCGGCGGCGCCGTCGTCAGCGGGCTCGACCTGCTGGTGCACCAGGCGGTGCTCCAGGTGGAACAGATGACGGGCCGCTCCCCGGCTCCGCTGGGCGCCATGCGCAGGGCGGGCGAGAAGGCACTGGCCGAGCGCTGACGCCCGCACGCGCGTCCGCTTCCTGGACCGTCGGCCAGGTCCCGGGCCCGGACGTGGGAGGATCGGAGGTGGCGGGCCAGGGCCGCGCACCCGGTCGCGCCGTAGCAGTTCCAGGCGCGAGGATGAGGAGCACCGTTGAGCAGGTTGCGTTGGCTGACCGCGGGGGAGTCCCACGGACCCGCACTTGTCGCCACGCTGGAGGGCCTTCCCGCCGGCGTGCCCGTCACCACGGAGATGGTGGCGGACCACCTCGCGCGGCGGCGCCTCGGCTATGGGCGCGGCGCGCGGATGAAGTTCGAGCGCGACGAGGTCACCTTCCTCGGCGGCGTCCGGCACGGCCTCACCCTCGGCAGTCCGGTGGCGATCATGGTCGGCAACACCGAGTGGCCCAAGTGGGAGAAGGTCATGGCCGCCGACCCGGTCGACCCGGGGGAACTGGCCGAGCTCGCCCGCAACGCGCCGCTGACCCGGCCCCGGCCCGGGCACGCGGATCTTGCGGGCATGCAGAAGTACGGCTTCGACGAAGCGCGGCCGGTGCTGGAGCGGGCCTCCGCCCGAGAGACCGCGGCCCGGGTGGCGCTGGGCGCGGTGGCCCGGTCGTACCTGAAGGAGACGGCCGGCATCGAGATCGTCAGCCACGTGATCGAGCTGGCGTCGGCGAAGGCGCCGTACGGCGTGTACCCGACCCCGGCGGACGTGGAGAAGCTGGACGCGGACCCGGTGCGCTGCCTGGACGCGGACGCGTCCAAGGCGATGGTCGCGGAGATCGACCAGGCCCACAAGGACGGCGACACCCTCGGCGGTGTGGTCGAGGTCCTCGCATACGGCGTGCCCGTGGGTCTGGGCTCGCACGTGCACTGGGACCGGCGGCTGGACGCGCGGCTGGCCGCGGCCCTCATGGGCATCCAGGCGATCAAGGGCGTCGAGGTCGGCGACGGCTTCGAGCTGGCGCGGGTGCCCGGCTCCAAGGCCCATGACGAGATCGTCACCACGCCGGAGGGCATCAGGCGGGCGTCGGGCCGCTCCGGCGGCACCGAGGGCGGGCTGTCCACGGGTGAACTGCTGCGGGTGCGGGCCGCGATGAAGCCGATCGCGACCGTGCCGCGGGCCCTGCAGACGGTCGACGTCTCCACGGGCGAGCCCGCGCAGGCCCACCACCAGCGCTCCGACGTGTGCGCGGTGCCGGCGGCCGGCATCGTCGCCGAGGCCATGGTCGCCCTCGTTCTCGCGGACGCGGTGGCCGAGAAGTTCGGCGGCGACTCGGTGGCCGAGACCCACCGCAACGTGCAGTCGTACCTCGACAACCTGGCGATCCGGTGAGCGCGATGCCTGTCGTCGTCCTGGTCGGGCCGATGGGGGTGGGCAAGTCCACCGTCGGGCGGATGCTGGCCGACCGTCTCACGGTCGGCTACCGGGACACCGACGACGACATCGTCGCCGCCGGTGGCCGGTCGATCGCGGAGATCTTCGTCGACGAGGGCGAGCCGGTCTTCCGCGCGATCGAGAAGCGGGCCGTGCACACGGCGCTGGCCGAGCACGGCGGCGTCCTCGCCCTCGGCGGCGGGGCGATCCTCGACGAGGACACCCGCGCGCTGCTGGCCGGACACCGCGTGGTCTACCTGTCGATGGATGTCGAGGAGGCGGTCAGGCGCACCGGCCTGAACGCGGCCCGTCCGCTGCTCGCGATCAACCCGCGCAAGCAGTGGCGCGAGCTGATGGAGGCCCGCCGGCACCTGTACGAGGAGGTCGCCACGGCCGTCGTGGCCACCGATGGCCGTACGCCCGAAGAGGTCACCCAGGCCGTACTGGACACTTTGGAGTTGAAGGAAGCATGAGCGAGGACGTGACGCGGATCCGGGTCGGCGGCACGGCGGGCACCGAGCCGTACGACGTCCTGGTCGGCCGTCAACTCCTGGGCGAACTCGCCGACTTGGTCGGCGACCAGGCCAAGCGGATCGCCGTCGTCCACCCGGAGGCGCTCGCCGAGACAGGCGACGCGCTCCGTGCCGACCTGGCCGGGCAGGGCTACGAGGCCGTCGCCATCCAGGTGCCCAACGCGGAGGAGGCCAAGACCGCCGAGGTCGCCGCCTACTGCTGGAAGGCGCTCGGCCAGTCCGGGTTCACCCGCTCCGACGTCATCGTCGGCGTGGGCGGTGGCGCGACCACGGACCTGGCCGGGTTCGTCGCCGCGACCTGGCTGCGCGGCGTGCGCTGGATCGCCATCCCGACCACGGTGCTGGCCATGGTGGACGCGGCCGTCGGCGGCAAGACCGGCATCAACACCGCCGAGGGCAAGAACCTCGTGGGCGCCTTCCACCCGCCCGCGGGCGTGCTGTGCGACCTGGCGGCGCTGGACTCGCTGCCGGTCAACGACTACGTCTCCGGGCTGGCGGAGGTCATCAAGGCCGGCTTCATCGCCGACCCGGCGATCCTGGACCTCATCGAGTCCGACCCCGAGGCCGCCCGTACCCCGGCCGGCCCGCACACCGCCGAGCTCATCGAGCGCTCCATCCGGGTCAAGGCCGAGGTTGTCTCCGCCGACCTGAAGGAGTCCGGCCTCAGGGAGATCCTCAACTACGGGCACACGCTAGGCCACGCCATCGAGAAGAACGAGCGGTACAAGTGGCGGCACGGCGCCGCCGTCTCCGTCGGCATGCACTTCGCCGCCGAACTGGGCCGTCTCGCGGGCCGGTTGGACGACGCGACGGCCGACCGCCACCGCACCGTCCTCGAGTCGGTGGGGCTGCCGCTGCACTACCGCTACGACCAGTGGCCCAAGCTGCTGGAGACCATGAAGGTCGACAAGAAGTCCCGCGGCGACCTGCTGCGCTTCATCGTTCTCGACGGTCTCGCCAAGCCCACTGTTCTGGAAGGCCCGGACCCGGCCGTGCTGCTCGCCGCGTACGGAGAAGTCGGGCAGTAAGTACCGCCGGGCGTCTTCCGCCCGATTCGCCGTGCGAGGGCGGGCACTTCGGGCCGCCCCCGGCCGTTCACCATACGGTGGCCGGGGGCGGTACCGTTCGGTAGGGAGCGGGGTTCGTGCCCTGTTGCCAGCGCCAATTGCCTTGTACGAGACGGAGTGGCACCGGATGCAGCACGCAGTGGGGACTCCGCTGCCGCCGCCCCACCAGCCGGGGCACGGACCGGCCGCCGGCTGGTCGCCGGCCGCACACCACCCGGGTCCGCACCACCCGGGCGCGCACCAGGGTTCCGCCCCCGTGCCCCCGCCGCCTTTGGCACCGGGCTTTCCCGGACCCGCGCCGTCGGCGCCGCACCCGCCGGTTCCGCCGCCCCACGCCCCGGCCCCGCCGGCGCCGCACACCACCGGCCACGTCCAACTGCCGCCGGGCGGACCCGTCGCCATGCCCAGCGCACCCCCGGCCCAGGCTGCGCCCGACCCGACCACCACCACCCTCGCGGTGCTGCTCATCGGACCGGCGGGCGCGGGCAAGACGAGCGTCGCCAAGTACTGGGCCGAGCACCGCCGGGTCCCGACCGCGCACATCAGCCTCGACGACGTCCGCGAATGGGTCCGCTCCGGCTTCGCCGACCCGCAGTCGGGGTGGAACGACAACTCCGAGGCGCAGTACCGCCTGGCCCGCCGTACCTGCGGCTTCGCCGCGCGCAACTTCCTCGCCAACGGCATCTCGTGCATCCTCGACGACGCGGTCTTCCCCGACCGTCCGGTCGTGGGCCTCGGCGGCTGGAAGCGGCACGTGGGCCCCGGCCTGCTCCCGGTCGTGCTCCTCCCCGGCCTGGACGTCGTCCTGGAGCGCAACGCCGAGCGCACCGGCAACCGCCGCCTCACCGACGAGGAGGTCGCCCGCATCCACGGCCGCATGGCCGGGTGGTACGGCTCCGGCCTCCCCATCATCGACAACTCCCAGCTCGACGTACCGACGACGGCGCGGGTCCTGGACGACGTCCTGGCGCGTTCGATCGCAAGCCCGCCGAACTGGTAGAGCGGGGGTCCGCCGAAGGGGTGGATCGGGAATCCGTCGCCCGGGCGGATCGGGGGTGCGCCGAAGTGGCCGAAGTGGTGGAGCGGGGGTCCGCGGAGTGGTGGAGCGGGGGCCCCGGAAGTGGTGGAGCTGGGGTCCGCCGAAGTGGTGGACCGGGAATTCCGTTGGCGGGGCGGATCGGGGGTGCGCCCAAGTGGCCGGCCCAAGGGCGTACAACCGGTGTCTCGCGGGGCGACAAGGGGCACGGCCGGGCAGCGCGGGTGAGAGGGTCCGGTGGGTCCGGTTCCACGGCGGGATAACGGGCCGTGACCGAGAAGGCGCCCCTCTCGGGCCTCTGCCATGAGCTCCGACCGCCGCCAGATCTCGGCTCCCCCGGCCAACCCCAGCGCCGGACCGTCCCCTCGCTTCTCAGCCCGTGCCGGACCGTGCCCTCGGCTTCTCAGGCTGTGCCGGACCGTCCCCTCCGCTTCTCAGGCTGTGCCGGACCGTGCTCTCGGCTTCTCAGGCTGTGCCGGACCGTCCCCTCCGCTTCTCAGGCTGTGCCGGACCGTGCCCTCGGCTTCTCAGGCCGCGTCGGCCATCGGTCGTCGGCGGCACCCGGTCGGCCCCTCCGCTCCAGAGGCTCACCCACCCCGGACGCCTGGTCGCTCCTCGGCTCCGCAGCGCGCCTCCGGCACCGGTCGGCCCCTCCGCCGGAGGCATCGGCGACCGCCCACTCGGACCTCTCGACCGGCGACATCCGGCCACCGCTCTTACGCTCGGTTCATGTCAGAGGTGTACGCGGCCCGCCGGACCCGGCTACGGGAGCGCTGCAATGCGGGCGGCAGCGCGGCTGCGCTGGTGACTTGTCCCGCCAATGTGCGGTACCTCGCGGGGGCGTCCCCGCAGGGTGCCGTCCTGCTCCTCGGAAAGCGCGAGGACCTGCTGGTGTGCACGAGCCCGCCGAACGACCGGCCCTACGAGGGGCGGCCCGACGAGGCCCTGCGCGTGCACGTCCTGCCCCAGCCCGGCGGCGACCCGGCCGTCGCCGCCGCCGACCTCGCCCAGGCCCAGGGCGCCGACTCACTCGCCGTGGAGGAACACCACCTCACCGTGGCCCGCCACCGCGCCCTCGCTTCGGTCGCGTCCCGGCTGCGCCTCGCCGACCTGGGCGGCGCGGTCGAGCAGCTCAGGGTGGTCAAGGACGAGGAGGAGATCTCCTGCCTGAGAATCGGCGCCGAGATCGCCGACCAGGCCCTCGGCGAGCTGCTGGAGTCCATCCTCGTCGGCCGCACCGAGCGGCACCTCGCCCTGGAGCTGGAGCGGCGGCTCGTCGATCACGGCGCCGACGGTCCCGCCTTCCCGACCTCCGTCGCCACCGGCCCGAACTCCGGCCGCCCCGGCCACCGGCCCACCGACCGGCGGGTCGAGGAGGGCGACTTCCTCTCCGTGTGCCTGGGCGCGGCCTACCGCGGCTACCGCTGCGAGATCGGTCGTACCTTCGTCATCGGCACGTCCCCCGCGGACTGGCAGATCGAGCTGTACGACCTGGTCTTCGCAGCCCAGCGCGCCGGACGGGAGGCCCTGGCACCCGGCGCGGCCTACCGCGACGTGGACCGCGCGGCACGTCAGGTCCTGGATTCCGCCGGGTACGCGGACAGCCTGCCGCCCCTCACGGGCCACGGTGTCGGGCTCGAAATCGACGAGGACCCGCAGTTGGCTCCCGCGGCCATGGGTAAACTGGACGCTTGCGTGCCGGTCACCGTCGAACCGGGGGTCCACCTCCCGGGCCGGGGCGGTGTCCGGATCGATGACACGCTCGTCGTACGCCCCGAGGCGGACGGCGGACCCGAGCTACTCACCATCACGACCAAGGAGCTGCTCGCGCTCTAGCCTCGCGCTGTGCGCCTGCCCCGGGGTCGTCCACGTCAGTCCAGGAGATTCCGCAACCGTGGCCACCACGAACGACCTCAAGAACGGCATGGTGCTCAAGCTCGAAGGCGGCCAGCTGTGGTCCGTCGTCGAGTTCCAGCACGTCAAGCCCGGCAAGGGCCCGGCCTTCGTGCGCACCAAGCTCAAGAACGTGCTCTCCGGCAAGGTCGTCGACAAGACCTTCAACGCCGGCGTCAAGGTCGAGACGGCCACTGTCGACAAGCGCGACATGCAGTTCTCGTACATGGACGGCGAGTACTTCGTCTTCATGGACATGGAGACCTACGACCAGCTGCACGTCGACCGCAAGGCCGTCGGTGACGCCGCGAACTTCCTGATCGAGGGCTTCACGGCCACCGTCGCGCAGCACGAGGGCGAGGTGCTCTTCGTCGAGCTGCCGGCCGCCGTCGAGCTGACCGTCGCCGAGACCGAGCCGGGCGTCCAGGGCGACCGCTCCACCGGCGGCACCAAGCCGGCCACGCTGGAGACCGGCCACCAGATCCAGGTCCCGCTCTTCATCACCACCGGTGAGAAGATCAAGGTCGACACCCGCACGAGCGACTACCTCGGCCGGGTGAACAGCTAACCGTGGCTGCCCGCAACACGGCCCGCAAGCGTGCCTTCCAGATCCTCTTCGAGGGCGACCAGCGCGGCGCCGACGTCCTGACCGTCCTCGCGGACTGGATCACGCTCTCCCGGGACGACCCCCGGCAGCCGCCGGTGAGCGAGTACACGATGCAGCTGGTCGAGGGCTACGCCGAGCACGCGACGCGCATCGACGAGCTGATCGCGCAGTACTCGGTCGGCTGGACGCTCGACCGCATGCCGGTCGTCGACCGCAACATCCTGCGCCTGGGCGCCTACGAGCTGATCTGGGTCGACGAGACCCCGGACGCCGTCGTCCTGGACGAGATGGTGCAGCTGGCGAAGGAGTTCTCCACGGAGGAGTCGCCCTCGTTCGTCAACGGTCTGCTCGGCCGCCTGAAGGACCTCAAACCCTCGCTGCGCCGCGACGAGGCCTAAGAGGCTTGACACACCGCCGGAGGGCCCGCAGCGTCACCGCTGCGGGCCCTCCGGCATTCCCCGTACCCCAGGGCCCGCGCAGGCCCGCAGAAAGCCGCCGGGGAGACCGGAAGCATGAAGTTCCGGCCACCCCGGCGGCACGTTTCTGCTGAGGCTCGAGGGGCTCAGCTCTCCTCGTGGGACGCGACCGCGCGACGCGCGTCCGCGTCGAGTACGCCCCAGCTGATCAGCTGCTCGGTGAGGACCGAGGGCGACTGGTCGTAGATGACGGCGAGTGTGCGCAGGTCGTCCTGGCGGATCGAGAGCACCTTGCCGTTGTAGTCACCGCGCTGGGACTGGATCGTCGCCGCGTACCGCTGCAGGGGGCCCGCCTTCTCGGCCGGCACGGTGGCCAGCCGCTCCAGGTCCAGGACCAGCTTCGGCGGGGGCTCGGCGGCACCGCCGGGGGTGGTGCCCGGCAGCAGCTCCTGCACGGGGACTCCGTAGAAATCCGCCAGCTCGGCGAGGCGCTGCACGGTCACGGCGCGGTCGCCGCGCTCGTACGAACCGACCACGACCGCCTTCCAGCGTCCCTGGCTCTTCTCCTCGACACCGTGGAGGGAAAGGCCCTGCTGGGTGCGGATGGCCCGGAGCTTGGCCCCGAGCTGTTTGGCGTATTCGCTGGACATATAGCTCCCCGGACACTGTGTCGACGCGGCCAGGCCGCGCGGCTGGTAACTCACTGTGAGGTTACGCAGCGTTACTCTGCCGCGTCAAGCCGAATGCTCCGCACCGCCTCTTCCGTGGTATCTGCGCTCGGTTACCCCAAGGGGGTGATCGGGGGCCCTTCCGGGCCTGCTACCGTGGATGGCGCAATTCCGACGTCCTTTAAGGTCCGTCCCGTGAGGCGGAGAAGGAGGTCCGTTTCGTATGGACACGCAAGCGTCCGATGCGCGGCCCGTTCTCGAAGGCCCCGACATCGCGCGGGTGCTGACCCGCATCGCCCACGAAATCGTCGAGCGCGCCAAGGGCGCCGACGACGTGGTGCTCCTCGGCATTCCCACCCGGGGCGTCTTCCTCGCCCAGCGGCTCGCCGCCAAGCTCGAACAGATCACCGAGCGCAAGGTCCCCTGCGGCTCGCTCGACATCACCATGTACCGCGACGACCTGCGCATGCACCCGCCGCGTGCGCTGGCCCGCACCGAGATCCCCGGTGACGGCATCGACGGCCGCCTGGTCGTCCTCGTCGACGACGTGCTCTTCTCCGGCCGCACCATCCGCGCCGCCCTCGACGCCCTGAACGACATCGGGCGTCCGCGCGCGGTGCAGCTCGCGGTCCTCGTCGACCGCGGCCACCGCGAACTGCCCATCCGCGCCGACTACGTCGGCAAGAACCTCCCCACGTCGCTGCGGGAGACGGTCAAGGTCCAACTCGCCGAGGAAGACGGTCGCGACACCGTGCTGCTCGGCGCCAAGCCGGCCGCCCCGGGCGAGCAGCAGCAGTAGCACTCCGGCGTACGTCCCTGCCGTACGCCCCGCGAGTGCGGTGCGCATGCCCGCGCCTGCCCGCTGTGCCCTTCCGGGGGACACCCCCGGACCCCCGCCTCCTCAATGAACTGCCTTACGGAGCCTGACAGATGCAGCGTCATCTCATCTCGGCCGCCGACCTCACCCGCGACGACGCCGTCCTGATCCTCGACACCGCCGAGGAGATGGCCCGGGTCGCCGACCGGCCGATCAAGAAGCTGCCGACCCTGCGCGGCCGCACCGTCGTGAACCTCTTCTTCGAGGACTCCACCCGCACCCGGATCTCCTTCGAGGCCGCCGAGAAGCGGCTGTCCGCGGACGTCATCAACTTCTCCGCCAAGGGCTCCAGCGTGTCCAAGGGCGAGTCCCTGAAGGACACCGCCCAGACCCTGGAGGCCATGGGCGTCGACGCCGTCGTCATCCGGCACGGCGCCTCCGGAGCCCCCTACCGCCTGGCCAACTCCGGCTGGATCGACGCCGCCGTCATCAACGCCGGCGACGGCACCCACCAGCACCCCACCCAGGCCCTGCTCGACGCCTTCACCATGCGCCGCCGCCTCATCGGCCGCGACGCCGGCCTCGGCCAGGACCTGTCCGGCAAGCGCATCACCATCGTCGGCGACGTCCTGCACAGCCGGGTCGCCCGCTCCAACATCGACCTGCTGCACACCCTCGGCGCCGACGTCACCCTCGTCGCGCCGCCCACCCTGCTGCCGGTCGGCGTCGAGTCCTGGCCCTGCGAGATCTCCTACGACCTCGACAGCACGCTGCCCAAGTCCGACGCGGTGATGATGCTGCGCGTGCAGCGCGAGCGCATGAACGCCGCCTTCTTCCCGACCGAGCGCGAGTACTCCCGGCGCTACGGCCTCGACGGCGACCGCATGGCGAAGATGCCCGAGCACGCCATCGTGATGCACCCCGGACCGATGGTCCGCGGCATGGAGATCACCGCCGAGGTCGCCGACTCCGAGCGCTGCACCGCCGTCGAGCAGGTAGCCAACGGCGTCTCCATCCGGATGGCCGTCCTCTACCTGCTGCTCGGTGGCAACGAGCCCGCCGTCACCCACACCCGCCCGCCCGTCTCCCACCACCACCCTTCCGACGAGCGCTCCGCGCACACCTCTTTTGCGGCCGAGGAGAAGTAAGAAAGATGAGCAAGATCCTGATCCGTGGTGCGAAGGTGCTCGGCGGGGAGCCGCAGGACGTCCTGATCGACGGCGAGGTCATCGAGGCGGTCGGCGCCGGGCTGTCCACCGAGGGCGCCGAGGTCGTCGAGGCCGACGGCAAGGTCCTCCTCCCGGGCCTGGTCGACCTGCACACCCACCTGCGCGAGCCCGGCCGCGAGGACTCCGAGACCGTGCTGACCGGCACCCGCGCGGCCGCCTCCGGCGGCTACACCGCCGTGTTCGCCATGGCCAACACCTTCCCGGTCGCCGATACGGCCGGGGTGGTCGAGCAGGTCTGGCGGCTGGGCAAGGAGCACGGCTACTGCGACGTGCAGCCCATCGGTGCCGTGACCGTCGGTCTGGAGGGCAGGAAGCTCGCCGAGCTGGGCGCGATGCACGAGTCGGCCGCCGGGGTGACCGTCTTCTCCGACGACGGCAAGTGCGTCGACGACGCGGTGATCATGCGCCGGGCGCTGGAGTACGTGAAGGCCTTCGGCGGCGTCGTCGCGCAGCACGCGCAGGAGCCGCGGCTGACCGAGGGCGCCCAGATGAACGAGGGCGTCGTCTCCGCCGAGCTGGGCCTCGGCGGCTGGCCCGCCGTCGCGGAGGAGTCGATCATCGCGCGGGACGTGCTGCTCGCCGAGCACGTCGGCTCGCGCGTCCACATCTGCCACCTGTCGACCGCCGGGTCCGTCGAGATCGTCCGCTGGGCCAAGTCCCGCGGAATCCAGGTCACCGCCGAGGTCACCCCGCATCACCTGCTGCTCACCGACGAGCTGGTGCGCACCTACAACCCGGTCTACAAGGTCAATCCGCCGCTGCGCACCGAGCGGGACGTAATGGCGCTGCGCGAGGCGCTCGCCGACGGCACGATCGACATCGTCGCCACCGACCACGCCCCGCACCCGCACGAGGACAAGGACTGCGAGTGGGCCGCGGCCGCCATGGGCATGGTCGGTCTGGAGACCGCGCTGTCGGTGGTCCAGGAGACGATGGTCGACACGGGGTTGCTCGACTGGGCGGGCGTCGCCGACCGCATGTCCTTCAAACCCGCGCGGATCGGCCGGGCCACCGGCCACGGCCGTCCCGTCTCGGCAGGCGAGCCCGCCAACCTCACGCTGGTCGACACGGCATACCGTGGGCAGGTGGACCCCGCGGGCTTCGCCTCGCGCAGCCGCAACACCCCGTACGAGGGACGTGAGCTGCCGGGCCGTGTCACCCACACATGGCTCCGGGGCAAGGCCACGCTCGTCGACGGGAAGCTCACGTGACACCTGTAATCCTGCTCGCCGCCGCAAAGAAGTCGGCGGAAGTCACCGACTGGGCCGCCCGCGTCGGCTGGCTCGTCGGCCTCGCCCTCTTCGTCGCTCTCGTCTACTGGCTGATGCGCGAGGGCTGGAAGTGGCGCGGCACGCTCCAGGGCGACCTGCCCGACTTGCCGAGCGCGCCGGAGGCGCCGGGCGAGGCGAAACTGACGATGAGTGGCCGCTACCACGGATCCACCACCGCCGGGCAGTGGCTGGACCGCATCGTGGCCCACGGCCTCGGCGCCCGCAGCCGGGTCGAGCTCACGCTGACGGACGCGGGCCTGGACGTCGTACGCCCCGGGGCCACCGACTTCTTCGTGCCCGCCGAGCAGCTGCGCGGGGCCCGGCTCGACAAGGGCATCGCCGGCAAGGTCCTCACCGAGGGCGGACTGCTCGTAGTGACCTGGACGCACGGCGACAAGCTGATCGACTCCGGCTTCCGCTCCGACCGGGCGGCCGAGCACACCGAGTGGGTCGAAGCCATCAACTCCATGATCGAAACGAACACCACGGAAGGCGCCGAGCGATGACCACCTCCACCAGGGGAACCGCGAAGGTTCCCGCCGTACTCGTCCTGGAGGACGGCCGGATCTTCCGCGGCCGTGCCTACGGGGCCGTGGGGGAGACGTTCGGCGAGGCCGTGTTCTCCACCGGCATGACCGGCTATCAGGAGACCCTCACCGACCCGTCGTACCACCGGCAGGTCGTCGTGATGACCGCCCCGCACGTCGGCAACACCGGCGTCAACGACGAGGACCCCGAGTCGCAGCGGATCTGGGTCGCCGGCTACGTCGTGCGCGACCCCGCGCGCGTGCCGTCCAGCTGGCGCGCCAAGCGCTCGCTGGACGAGGAGCTCGTCGCGCAGGGCGTCGTCGGTATCAGCGGCATCGACACGCGGGCCCTGACCCGCCACCTGCGCGAGCGCGGCGCCATGCGCGTGGGCATCTTCAGCGGGGAGGCGATCCAGGACGACGCCGCGCTGCTCGCCCGCGTCCAGGAGGTGCCCCCGATGGAGGGCGCCGACCTGTCCGCGGAGGTCGCCACCAAGGAGACGTACGTCGTCCCCGCGCTCGGCGACAAGAAGTTCACCGTCGCCGCGGTCGACCTCGGCATCAAGGGCATGACCCCGCACCGCATGGCCGAGCGCGGCATCGAGGTGCACGTGCTGCCCGCCACCGCCACGCTCGAGGACGTGTACGCGGTGAACCCTGACGGGGTGTTCTTCTCCAACGGGCCGGGCGACCCCGCCACCGCCGACCACCCCGTCTCCGTCATGCAGGGCGTCCTGGAGCGCGGCACGCCGCTGTTCGGCATCTGCTTCGGCAACCAGATCCTGGGCCGCGCCCTCGGCTTCGGCACCTACAAGCTGAAATACGGCCACCGCGGCATCAACCAGCCGGTGCAGGACCGCACGACCGGCAAGGTCGAGGTCACCGCGCACAACCACGGCTTCGCTGTCGACGCCCCGACCGACCAGGTCTCCGACACCCCCTTCGGCCGTGTCCAGGTCTCCCACGTCTGCCTCAATGACAACGTGGTGGAGGGCCTGCAGCTGCTCGACAAGCCGGCCTTCAGCGTCCAGTACCACCCCGAAGCGGCCGCAGGTCCGCACGACGCCGCCTACCTGTTCGACCGCTTCGTATCCCTGATGGAGGGCCAGCGTGCCTAAGCGCACCGATATCCAGTCCGTCCTGGTCATCGGCTCCGGCCCGATCGTCATCGGCCAAGCCGCCGAGTTCGACTACTCCGGCACCCAGGCGTGCCGCGTCCTCAAGGCCGAGGGCCTGCGGGTGATCCTCGTCAACTCCAACCCGGCGACGATCATGACCGACCCGGAGATCGCCGACGCCACCTACGTCGAGCCGATCACCCCGGACTTCGTCAAGAAGATCATCGCCAAGGAGCGGCCGGACGCGCTGCTGCCCACCCTGGGCGGCCAGACGGCCCTCAACACGGCCATCAAGCTGCACGAGAACGGCGTACTGGAGAAGTACGGCGTCGAGCTGATCGGCGCCAACGTCGAGGCGATCCACAAGGGCGAGGACCGCGACCAGTTCAAGGAGGTCGTGGAGGCCGTCCGGCAGAAGACCGGGCACGGCGAGTCCGCCCGCTCCGTGATCTGCCACTCCATGGACGAGGTGCTGGCCGGCGTCGACCAGCTCGGCGGCTACCCGGTCGTCGTCCGCCCGTCCTTCACCATGGGCGGCGCCGGCTCCGGCTTCGCGCACGACGAGGAGGAGCTGCGCCGCATCGCCGGCACCGGCCTCGCGCTCTCCCCGACCACCGAGGTGCTCCTGGAGGAGTCCATCCTCGGCTGGAAGGAGTACGAGCTGGAGCTGATGCGCGACAAGCACGACAACGTCGTGGTCGTCTGCTCCATCGAGAACTTCGACCCCATGGGCGTGCACACCGGCGACTCCATCACCGTCGCCCCGGCGATGACGCTCACCGACCGCGAGTACCAGACCCTGCGCGACATCGGCATCGCCGTCATCCGCGAGGTCGGTGTCGACACCGGCGGCTGCAACATCCAGTTCGCGGTGAACCCCGAGGACGGTCGCGTGATCGTCATCGAGATGAACCCGCGCGTGTCGCGCTCGTCGGCCCTGGCCTCCAAGGCGACCGGCTTCCCGATCGCCAAGATCGCGGCCAAGCTCGCCGTCGGCTACACCCTCGACGAGATCCCGAACGACATCACGCAGGAGACCCCGGCCTCCTTCGAGCCGACCCTGGACTACGTGGTCGTCAAGGCGCCCCGCTTCGCCTTCGAGAAGTTCCCGCAGGCGGACTCCACGCTGACCACCACCATGAAGTCGGTCGGCGAGGCCATGGCCATCGGCCGCAACTTCACCGAGGCCTTGCAGAAGGCGCTGCGCTCGCTGGAGAAGAAGGGCAGCCAGTTCACGTTCGTGGGCGAGGTGGGCGACAAGTCCGCCCTGCTCGACGAGGCCCGGCGCCCCACCGACGGCCGGATCAACACCGTCATGCAGGCCATCCGCGCGGGCGCCACGCCCGAGGAGGTCTTCGAGGCGACGAAGATCGACCCGTGGTTCGTGGACCAGCTGTTCCTGATCAAGGAGATCGCGGACGAGCTGGCCGCGGCGCCCGAGCTCACCCCCGAACTGCTGGCCGAGGCCAAGCGGCACGGCTTCTCCGACCAGCAGATCGGCGAGATCCGCGGCCTGCGCGAGGACGTCGTGCGCGAGGTGCGGCACGCGCTCGGCATCCGCCCGGTCTACAAGACGGTCGACACCTGCGCCGCCGAGTTCGCCGCGAAGACGCCGTACTTCTACTCCTCCTACGACGAGGAGACCGAGGTCGCGCCCCGCGAGAAGCCCGCGGTGATCATCCTGGGTTCCGGCCCCAACCGCATCGGCCAGGGCATCGAGTTCGACTACTCCTGCGTCCACGCCTCCTTCGCGCTGCACGACGCCGGGTACGAGACCGTGATGGTCAACTGCAACCCGGAGACCGTCTCCACGGACTACGACACCTCCGACCGGCTGTACTTCGAGCCGCTGACGCTGGAGGACGTCCTCGAGATCGTCCACGCCGAGCGGCAGGCCGGCCCGATCGCGGGTGTCGTGGTCCAGCTGGGCGGCCAGACGCCGCTGGGTCTGGCGCAAGCGCTGAAGGACAACGGCGTGCCGATCGTCGGCACGTCCCCCGAGGCGATCCACGCGGCCGAGGACCGGGGCGCCTTCGGTCAGGTCCTGGCGGAGGCGGGCCTGCCGGCCCCCAAGCACGGCACCGCCACCACCTTCGCCCAGGCCAAGGCCATCGCCGACGAGATCGGCTACCCGGTCCTCGTCCGGCCGTCGTACGTCCTCGGCGGGCGCGGTATGGAGATCGTCTACGACGAGACCCGCCTGGAGGCCTACATCGCCGAGTCGACCGAGATCAGCCCCTCGCGGCCGGTGCTCGTCGACCGGTTCCTCGACGACGCCATAGAGATCGACGTCGACGCCCTCTACGACGGCGAGGAGCTGTACCTCGGCGGCGTCATGGAGCACATCGAGGAGGCCGGCATCCACTCCGGCGACTCGGCGTGCGCCCTGCCGCCCATCACGCTCGGCGGGTTCGACATCAAGCGGCTGCGGGCCTCCACGGAGACCATCGCCAAAGGTGTCGGCGTCCGCGGCCTGATCAACATCCAGTTCGCGCTCGCCGGGGACATCCTCTACGTCCTCGAGGCCAACCCGCGCGCCTCCCGCACCGTCCCCTTCACCTCGAAGGCGACCGCGGTGCCGCTGGCGAAGGCCGCCGCCCGGATCTCGCTGGGCGCGACCATCGCCGAGCTTCGGGAGGAGGGCCTGCTGCCGAAGAACGGCGACGGCGGCACGATGCCGCTGGACGCGCCGATCTCCGTCAAGGAGGCCGTGATGCCGTGGTCGCGCTTCCGCGACATCCACGGCCGGGGCGTCGACACGGTCCTGGGCCCGGAGATGCGCTCCACGGGCGAGGTCATGGGCATCGACTCCGTCTTCGGCACGGCGTACGCCAAGTCGCAGGCGGGGGCGTACGGTCCGCTGCCGACCAAGGGCCGCGCCTTCATCTCGGTCGCCAACCGCGACAAGCGGTCGATGATCTTCCCGGCGCGTGAACTGGTCGCCCACGGCTTCGAGCTGCTCGCCACCTCCGGCACGGCCGAGGTGCTCAAGCGCAACGGCATCCACGCCACCGTGGTGCGCAAGCAGTCCGATGGCACCGGCCCGAACGGCGAGAAGACCATCGTCCAGCTCATCCACGACGGCGAGGTCGACCTCATCGTCAACACCCCGTACGGCACCGGCGGCCGCCTCGACGGCTACGAGATCCGTACGGCGGCCGTGGCGCGGTCCGTGCCGTGCCTGACGACCGTCCAGGCGCTCGCCGCGGCGGTCCAGGGCATCGACGCCCTCAACCACGGTGACGTGAGCGTACGGTCGCTCCAGGAACACGCCGAGCACTTGACCGCGGCCCGCCACTAGCAGCCCCGAGGGGGACACCGGAAACGGTGTCCCCCTCTTCGTGAGGACTCCTGAGACATGTACAAGCTGTTCTTCCGTCTGATCTTCCAACGGATGGATCCCGAAGCGGCGCACCACCTGGCCTTCCGCTGGATCCGCCTCGCCGCTCGCATCCCCGTGCTGCGCACGTTCGTCGCGGCCGCTCTCGCCCCCCGCTACAAGGAGCTGCGCACCGAGGCCTTCGGGCTGCGGATGCACGGGCCCTTCGGGCTCGCCGCCGGCTTCGACAAGAACGCCGTCGGCATCGACGGGATGGCCATGCTCGGATTCGACCACGTCGAGATCGGCACGGTGACGGGGGAGCCGCAGCCCGGCAACCCCAGGAAGCGGCTGTTCCGCCTCGTCGCGGACCGGGCGCTGATCAACCGCATGGGCTTCAACAACGACGGCTCGCTGGCCGTCGCCGCGCGCCTGGCCTCGCGCACGCCCGTCTTCAAAACCGTCGTAGGCGTCAACATCGGCAAGACCAAGGTCGTGCCGGAGGCCGAGGCCGTCGGCGACTACGTGAAGTCCACCGAGCGGCTGGCGCCGTACGCCGACTACCTGGTGGTCAACGTCTCCTCGCCGAATACCCCCGGCCTGCGCAACCTCCAGGCCACCGAGGCGCTGCGCCCGCTGCTGGGCGCCGTCCGCGAGGCCGCCGACCGCGTCGTGCCGGGGCGCCGCGTGCCGCTGCTGGTGAAGATCGCGCCCGACCTCGCCGACGAGGACGTCGACGCGGTCGCCGACCTCGCCGTGGAGCTCGGCCTGGACGGGATCATCGCCACGAACACCACCATCGCGCGCGAGGGACTCGGTCTGAAGTCCGAACCCTCCCTCGTCAAGGAGGCCGGCGGCCTGTCCGGCGCCCCGCTCAAGGCGCGCTCCCTGGAGGTGCTGCGCCGCATCTACGCGCGCGTGGGCGACCGCATCACCCTCGTCGGCGTGGGCGGCATCGAGAACGCCGAGGACGCCTGGCAGCGCATCCTGGCCGGCGCCACGCTGGTCCAGGGCTACAGCGCCTTCATCTACGAGGGGCCCTTCTGGGGCCGCGCCATCCACAAGGGGCTCGCCGCACGCCTGCGCACGAGCCCGTACGCCACCCTCGCCGACGCGGTCGGCGCCGACGTGAGGAAGGCAGGGGAGACCGCATGAGCGCTCTGGAACCCTTCGGCGCACGCCTGCGCCACGCCATGGACGAGCGCGGCCCGCTGTGCGTCGGCATCGACCCGCACGCGTCCCTCCTCGCCGAGTGGGGCCTGAACGACGACGTGGCCGGTCTGGAGCGGTTCAGCCGCACGGTCGTCGAGGCGATGGCCGACCGGGTCGCCGCCCTGAAGCCCCAGAGCGCCTTCTTCGAGCGCTTCGGCTCGCGCGGCCTCGCCGTTCTGGAGAAGGCGGTCGAGGAGGCGCGGGCGGCCGGGGCGCTGGTCGTCATGGACGCCAAGCGCGGCGACATCGGCTCGACCATGGCCGCCTATGCCGAGTCCTTCCTGCACAAGGACGCGCCGCTGTTCTCGGACGCGCTGACCGTCTCACCGTACCTCGGCTACGGGTCGCTGAAGCCCGCCGTCGAGCTGGCGCGGGAGAGCGGCGCGGGCCTGTTCGTGCTGGCGCTGACCTCCAACCCGGAGGGCGGCGAGGTCCAGCACGCGGTCCGGCCCGACGGCCGCACGGTGGGTGCGACCATGCTCGCGCACCTGGCGGAGGAGAACGCCGGTCAGACCCCGATGGGCTCCTTCGGCGCGGTGGTGGGCGCCACGCTCGGCGACCTGTCGTCGTACGACCTCGACATCAACGGACCGCTTCTCGCGCCCGGAATCGGCGCCCAGGGGGCGACGCCGGCCGATCTTCCGCGGGTGTTCGGCGCGGCGGTACGCAACGTGGTCCCCAACGTCAGCCGGGGTGTGCTGCGTCACGGTCCCGACGTCGTCGCGCTGCGTGACGCCGCGGAACGCTTTGCGGAGGAGATCCGGGCGGCGGTGGCGATCGGCTGAGTCCTCCGACAAGTGCTTCCAGGCCCGCTTGGGTCTGGATACATTCTCAAATCCGGGGCAGTATGTCCTAAATGCCCGTCCTGGCGGAGGCTGACCAGGACTTTTCCGCTGTTCTCGCTGACTCTGGCGGACTTGCCCGCTAGTCTCCGTCGAGAGTGAACGGGCAAGCGTGTTGCTCGTGGCTCCCCAGGTGTGGGGCGACTAGGTTCCTCACCGGTCCGTATCCGACAGTTCGACATCCGAGGTGACGTAGGCGTGGCTCTTCCGCCCCTTACCCCTGAACAGCGCGCAGCCGCGCTCGAAAAGGCCGCCGCGGCTCGCCGGGAGCGGGCCGAGGTCAAGAATCGACTCAAGCACTCCGGCGCCTCCCTGCACGAGGTCATCAAGCAGGGCCAGGAAAACGACGTCATCGGCAAGATGAAGGTTTCCGCCCTTCTTGAGTCCCTGCCGGGCGTGGGCAAGGTCCGCGCCAAGCAGATCATGGAGCGACTCGGCATCTCCGAGAGCCGCCGCGTGCGCGGCCTCGGTTCCAACCAGATCGCCTCCCTGGAGCGTGAATTCGGCAGCACCGGATCCTGAGTCCCGGGCACCCCGGGATTGCTGGAATAATCGCTGCATGAGTGAACGTCCGCGGCTGACCGTGCTCTCCGGCCCCTCCGGGGTCGGCAAGAGCACGGTCGTCGCCCATATGCGCAAGGAGCACCCCGAGGTCTGGCTCTCGGTGTCGGCGACGACCCGCAAGCCCCGCCCCGGCGAGCAGCACGGAGTCCATTACTTCTTCGTCACTGACGAGGAGATGGACAAGCTGATCGCCAACGGCGAGCTGCTGGAGTGGGCCGAGTTCGCCGGCAACCGCTACGGCACGCCGCGTGCGGCCGTGCTGGAGCACCTGGAGGCCGGGGTGCCCGTCCTCCTCGAGATCGACCTCCAGGGCGCCCGGCAGGTCCGCGAGTCCATGCCCGAGGCCCAGCTGGTGTTCCTGGCTCCTCCCTCCTGGGAGGAACTCGTGCGCAGACTCACCGGACGGGGGACCGAGCCGCCCGAGGTGATCGAGCGCCGTCTTGAAGCGGCGAAGATCGAGCTGGCGGCCGAGCCGGAGTTCGATGTGACCCTGGTCAACACCTCCGTCGAGGACGTGGCGCGCGAGCTGCTAGCCTTGATGGACGTTGTGTGATCGTGACTGATCTTTTCCCATCCATCGGAAGGTAGAGCGTGTCCTCTTCCATCTCCGCGCCCGAGGGCATCATCAACCCGCCGATCGACGAGCTCCTCGAGGCCACCGACTCGAAGTACAGCCTCGTGATCTACGCGGCCAAGCGAGCCCGCCAGATCAACGCGTACTACTCGCAGCTCGGCGAGGGCCTCCTCGAGTATGTCGGTCCGCTCGTCGACACCCACGTCCACGAGAAGCCGCTCTCCATCGCCCTGCGCGAGATCAACGCGGGTCTGCTGACGTCCGAGGCCGTCGAGGGCCCCGCGCAGTAAGTCACATCTGCAGACTGCAGTAGGTTTTCCACAGGCCCGGCAGGGGGCACCTCCCAGCGGTAGCTGGGGGAGCGACTGTCGGGCCTGTGGTGTGTCATAGACGCGTACGCCGAGAGCCGCGGCGTGCGTGTGTCGAGTGCGGGGAGGCCCGGTGGGCAAGCCGAAGGTCGTTCTGGGGGTCAGTGGCGGCATCGCCGCGTACAAGGCGTGCGAGCTGCTGCGCAGACTGACCGAGTCCGGGCATGACGTCCGCGTCGTGCCGACCGCGTCCGCGCTGCACTTCGTCGGCGCCGCCACCTGGTCGGCCCTGTCCGGCAACCGCGTCTCCACCGAGGTCTGGGACGACGTCCATGAGGTCCCGCACGTCCGCATCGGCCAGCACGCCGACCTCGTGGTCGTGGCGCCCGCGACGGCCGACATGCTTGCGAAGGCGGCCCACGGCCTCGCCGACGACCTCCTGACCAACACGCTCCTCACCGCCCGCTGCCCCGTCGTCTTCGCCCCGGCCATGCACACGGAGATGTGGGAGCACCCGGCCACCCAGGAGAACGTGGCGACGCTGCGCCGCCGCGGCGCCGTCGTCATCGAACCGGCGGTCGGCCGCCTGACCGGCGTCGACACCGGCAAGGGCAGGCTGCCCGACCCCGCCGAGATCTTCGAGGTCTGCCGCCGGGTGCTCGCCCGGGGCGTCACCGAGCCGGACCTCGAGGGCCGGCACGTCGTCGTCAGCGCCGGCGGCACCCGCGAGCCCCTCGACCCCGTTCGCTTCCTCGGCAACCGCTCCTCGGGCAAGCAGGGCTACGCCCTCGCGCGGACGGCGGCGGCCCGGGGCGCCCGGGTGACGCTGATCGCCGCGAACACCGGCCTGCCGGACCCGGCGGGCGTCGACGTCGTCCAGGTCGGGACGGCCGTACAGTTGCGCGAGGCGGTGCTGAAGGCGGCCGCGGACGCCGACGCGGTGGTCATGGCCGCCGCCGTCGCGGATTTCCGCCCCGCGACCTATGCGACCGGGAAGATCAAGAAGAAGGACGGCGAGGACCCCGAGCCCATCGCCCTGGTGCGGAATCCGGACATCCTCGCGGAGATATCGGCCGACCGGGCGCGGCCCGGACAGGTGATCGTGGGCTTCGCCGCCGAGACCGACGACGTCCTCGCCAACGGGCGGACGAAGCTGGCGCGCAAGGGCTGCGACCTGCTCGTGGTGAACGAGGTGGGGGAGCGCAAGACCTTCGGCTCGGAGGAGAACGAAGCCGTGGTACTGGGGGCCGACGGCAGCGAAACACCCGTCCCGCACGGCCCGAAGGAGGCCCTGGCCGAAACAGTGTGGGACCTGGTGGCGGCCCGGCTCGGCTGAATGCTTCAGTCGGCTGAAGCCTCGCACTTTGGCGTGCGGCGGCTCTGGCCAAGGTCGCTCGGCATTGGGCAGAATGCCCGTGCCGCAGGTCACAGCGCTCCCGAGAGGCGAGACGGGTGGGCCGGTGGTCGAGCGCGACAGATAAACTGTCCTCGGACGACGCAGGCGCAGCCCCCTGCCGTCCGCCCATGATCAGCCAGCAGCCGCTGCAACCCCAGGGAGCGTTGTGTCCCGTCGCCTGTTCACCTCGGAGTCCGTGACCGAGGGTCACCCCGACAAGATCGCTGACCAGATCAGCGACACCATTCTCGACGCGCTTCTGCGCGAGGACCCGACCTCCCGCGTCGCCGTGGAGACACTGATCACCACCGGCCTGGTGCACGTGGCCGGCGAGGTCACGACGAAGACCTACGCGGACATCGCGACGCTGGTCCGCAACAAGATCCTCGAGATCGGCTACGACTCCTCCAAGAAGGGCTTCGACGGCGCCTCCTGCGGCGTGTCGGTGTCGATCGGCGCGCAGTCGCCGGACATCGCGCAGGGCGTGGACGCGGCGTACGAGACCCGGGTCGAGGGCGACGACGACGAACTGGACCGGCAGGGCGCCGGTGACCAGGGCCTGATGTTCGGCTACGCGTCGGACGAGACGCCGACGCTGATGCCGCTGCCGATCTTCCTGGCGCACCGCCTGTCCAAGCGCCTGTCGGACGTGCGCAAGAACGGCACGATCCCCTACCTGCGCCCGGACGGCAAGACGCAGGTCACCATCGAGTACGACGGCGACAAGGCGGTCCGCCTGGACACCGTCGTGGTCTCCTCGCAGCACGCCTCCGACATCGACCTGGACTCGCTGCTGGCGCCCGACATCCGCGAGTTCGTCGTGGAGCCGGAGCTGAAGGCGCTGCTGGACGACGGCATCAAGCTGGACACCGAGGGTTACCGCCTGCTGGTCAACCCGACCGGCCGCTTCGAGATCGGCGGCCCGATGGGCGACGCCGGCCTGACCGGCCGCAAGATCATCATCGACACCTACGGGGGCATGGCCCGCCACGGCGGCGGCGCCTTCTCCGGCAAGGACCCGTCCAAGGTGGACCGCTCGGCGGCGTACGCGATGCGCTGGGTCGCGAAGAACGTCGTGGCGGCGGGCCTGGCCTCCCGCTGCGAGGTCCAGGTCGCCTACGCCATCGGCAAGGCCGAGCCGGTCGGCCTGTTCGTGGAGACCTTCGGCACGGCCAAGGTCGACGCCGAGAAGATCGAAAAGGCGATCGACGAGGTCTTCGACCTCCGCCCGGCCGCCATCATCCGCGACCTCGACCTGCTCCGCCCGATCTACGCCCAGACCGCGGCGTACGGCCACTTCGGCCGCGAGCTCCCCGACTTCACCTGGGAGCGCACGGACCGCGTGGACGCCCTGCGTCAGGCTGTGGGTCTGTAAGTCCGGCGAGGCTCGTGCCGAGGCCCGGTTCCCTGCGGGATGCGGGGGCCGGGCCTCGGCACATCTGCGGAGCAGGGCCGGCCTGCCAGGACTGCGGATCCGTACGCTGCTGATCACCCCTCACCGGTGAGGAACTCGGACGCCGTCGGTTGTCAGTCCCATTTGGTAAGAATGGCAAGTGTGAGCAGCGAGAACGGGTCGGGGGACGGCGGGGCCGCAGGGGCGCCGCCGGAGCAGCTCGCGCTCATTCGGGAGAGTGTGCGGAAGGCGAAGGCGCCGCGCGCCAAGCCGCGGACCTGGCGGGGGTCCGCGCTCGCCGAGGAGCTGCCCGTTGCGCGGGTGCTGGTCGACAAGGGCGTGCTGCACCTCGACCGGTACTTCGACTATGCCGTGCCTGCGGAGCTGGACGCCGACGCGCAGCCCGGGGTGCGGGTGCGGGTGCGGTTCGGGGCCGGGCGGCACCGGGTGCGGGAAGGGCGGCGCGAGGGCGGCGGGCTCATCGACGGGTTCCTCGTCGAGCGGCGGGCCGAGTCCGACTATTCCGGGCCCCTGGCCGCGCTTGCCCAGGTCGTGTCGCCCGAGCCCGTGCTCAGCCCCGAGCTGCTGGCGCTGGCGCGGGCTGTCGCCGACCGGTACGCGGGCAGCGTCGCCGACGTGCTGCAGCTTGCCGTGCCGCCGCGCAGCGCGCGGGCCGAGCAGCGGCCCTCGCCCGCGCCGCTGCCGCCGCCCGCGGTGCCCGAGCCGGGGTCCTGGACGCGGTACGAGCGGGGCGCCGCGTTCCTGGAGGCGCTGGCCTCGGGCCACTCCCCACGCGCCGTGTGGAACGCGCTGCCCGGCCCCGAGTGGAGCGAGGAGCTGGCCCGGGCCGTCGCCGCGACGCTCGCCTCGGGACGCGGCGCGCTCGTCGTCGTACCGGACGGAAGAGCAGCGGCCCGGGTCGACGCCGCGCTGACATCCCTCCTGGGCGAGGGACGGCATGTCCTGCTCACCGCCGACGCGGGACCGGAGAAGCGGTACCGGCAGTGGCTCGCGGTGCGGCGGGGTTCCGTTCGGGCCGTCGTCGGGACGCGGGCCGCCATGTTCGCGCCGGTGCAGAATCTCGGGCTCGTCGCGCTCTGGGACGACGGGGACGACAGCCACAGCGAGCAGCACGCGCCGCAGCCCCATGCGCGGGAGGTGCTGTTGCTGCGCGCCGCCCAGGACAAGTGCGCCTTTCTGTTGGGCAGTTGGAGCTGCACCGTGGAGGCCGCGCAGCTCGTGGAGAGCGGGTGGGCGCGGCCCGTCGTCGCGGGGCGGGAGCAGGTACGGCGCGCCGCTCCGCTCGTCCGCACCGTGGGCGACGCAGATCTCGCACGGGACGAGGCCGCACGGGTCGCGCGGCTGCCCTCGCTCGCCTCGCAGGTGGCCAGGGACGGGCTGCGGCACGGACCCGTGCTGGTGCAGGTGCCCCGGCGGGGGTACGTGCCGCGGATGGCCTGCGCGCAGTGCCGGGAGCCCGCGCGGTGCCGGCACTGCTCGGGGCCGTTGGAGGCGCAGGACGCCGGGGCGCTGCGGTGCGCGTGGTGCGGGCGTGAGGAGTCCGCCTGGCACTGTCCGGAGTGCGGTGCGTTCCGGTTGCGGGCCCAGGTCGTCGGGGCCCGGCGGACCGCCGAGGAGCTCGGGCGGGCCTTCCCCGCCGTGCCGGTGCGGACGTCGGGACGCGAGCACGTGCTGGACACGGTGCCTGGGACCCCCGCGCTGATCGTGAGCACCCCGGGCGCCGAGCCGGTCGCCGAGGGCGGATACGCGGCGGCGCTGCTGCTGGACGGCTGGGCCATGCTGGGGCGGCCCGACCTGCGGGCGGGCGAGGACGCGCTGCGACGGTGGATCGGGGCGGCCGCGCTCGTACGGCCGCAGGGGGCGGGCGGGACCGTGGTCGTCGTCGCCGAGCCGACGCTGCGGCCCGTGCAGGCGCTGGTGCGGTGGGATCCCGTCGGGCATGCGGTCCGGGAGCTCGCCGAGCGGGCCGAGCTGGGGTTCCCGCCGGTGTCGCGGATGGCGGCCGTGTCGGGGCCGGCGGAAGCGGTGGCGGAGTTCCTCGCCGCGGTCGAACTGCCGGGCGAGGCGGAGGTGTTGGGCCCTGTGCCGCTGCCGGTGACACCGGCGGGGCGGCCGCGACGGGCGGGGGCGCCGCCTCCCGGCGAGCACTGGGAGCGGGCGCTGATCCGGGTGCCGCCCGGCAGCGGAGCCGCACTGGCCTCCGCGCTCAAGGCCGCCCAGGCGGCGCGGATGGCGCGGGGGAGCGGGGAGGCGGTCTGGGTGCGGATCGATCCGCCGGACATCGGATGACACCACCGTGGCCGGTACGGCGGCCTGGCTGAGTGCCGGGTTGTGCGTGGGCGTGGCCGTGCGCTGGGTGGGGCGTGGGCTTGGCCGTGCGCTCGGTGGGGCGTGGGCTTGACTGAGTGTTGGGTGGGCCGTGCTTGGTCGAGTGCCGGGTCGGCCGTGGGTCTGGCTGTGTGCTGGGCCGATCGTCGTTGGCCGAGTGCCGGCTTGGCCATGGGCTTGGCCGAGTGCCGGGTCGGGCGTGGGCGTGGCTGTGCGCTGGGTGGGGCGTGGGCGTGGCTGTGCGCTGGGTCGGGCGTGGGCGTGGCCGAGTGCCGGGTCGGCCGTGGGTCTGGCTGTGTGCTGGGCCGATCGTCGTTGGCCGAGTGCCGGCTTGGCCATGGGCTTGGCCGAGTGCCGGGTCGGGCGTGGGCGTGGCTGTGCGCTGGGTGGGGCGTGGGCGTGGCTGTGCGCTGGGTCGGGCGTGGGCGTGGCCGAGTGCCGGGTCGGCCGTGGGTTTGGCTGATCGCCGGGTCGGTCGCGGTGTCCGGGTTCGCCGCCGCCCTCCCGGATGCGTGCCGGGAGGGCGCGGTGGGGGCGGTCAGCCGTTGCGGGGGCCGGGGAAAGCCGTCGGCCTGGCCTCGTCGCGGAGGGACGGGCTGCCCGCCGTCGGCTGGGTCGGCATGGAGCGGGCCGCGGGGACCGTCGGCACCGTGGTGATCCCGGTGCCGACGTTGACCGTGCGGCTGCTCGACGGATCCGGGGTCCGCTCGGCCTCGGCGGCCGGCTGGGCGGCGGCGCGGCGCGCGCCGTAACGACGGTGGACCGCCTGCTTGGTGACACCGAGGGCCGAGCCCACGGCGTCCCACGAGAAGCCGAGTGAGCGGTCGAAGTCCACGGCCGCCGTGACCAGGGTCTCGACACTGTCCCGCAGTTCCTGGGCGAGACGGACCGTCGGGGCGGGGGCGCGTCCGTAGACGACGAAGCCCGTGGAGGGGCCGGAGCGGCGCGGGCGGTAGACGTTGCCCAGCTGGGCGGTGAGCGTGCGCAGCGCGTCCACCTGCCGGCGGACCCGCTCGATGTCCCGCACCAGCAAGTGCAGGCTGGCCCGGGCCTGGGCGTCGTGGGTTGCGTGGTCGGCCATGAACAAGCCTCTCGAACCGGCGTTGAAAGGAATTGGGCCGCGAATGCGGCCCGATGTGGTCAACTCTTTCTTGACCAACGCGTTTTCGCTCCGCTGGTCACGCTGTGGGGGCGCGGCGGCATATGCGTACGCCCCCCGGGGCCGGTGTGTGCGCTGGGTTCCTCGTCGTCGGCGGGTTTTGGTCCGTGGCCATAGACTTGTGCGCTGCCTGCTGTCCACCCCGCCCGAGAGGCCCAAGCCCGCCCATGAAGCTCGTCTTCGCCGGTACCCCCGAGGTCGCCGTTCCCGCCCTGGACGCTCTGATCGCCTCCCGGCGGCACGAAGTGGCCGCCGTCGTCACGCGGCCCGACGCGCCGGCCGGGCGCGGGCGCAGGCTGGTCGCGAGCCCCGTCGCCGAGCGGGCGGAGGAGGCCGGCATCGAGGTGCTCAAGCCCCTCAAGCCGCGGGACCCCGAGTTTCTGGAGCGGCTCAAGGAGATCGCCCCGGACTGCTGCCCCGTCGTCGCCTACGGCGCCCTGCTGCCCAAGGCCGCCCTGGACATTCCGGCCCACGGCTGGGTCAACCTGCACTTCTCGCTGCTGCCCGCCTGGCGCGGCGCCGCGCCCGTGCAGCACGCCATCATGGCGGGGGACGAGATCACCGGTGCCTCGACCTTCCTCATCGAGGAGGGGCTCGACTCCGGGCCCGTCTACGGGACCGTCACGGAGGAGATCCGGCCCACCGACACCAGCGGCGACCTGCTCACCCGGCTCGCCTTCGCCGGGGCCGGGCTGCTTGCCGCGACCATGGACGGCATCGAGGACGGCACCCTCAAGGCCGTACCGCAGCCGGCCGAGGGCGTCACCATCGCGCCGAAGATCACCGTCGAGGACGCCCGGGTCGACTGGGCCGCCCCCGCCCTGCGCGTCGACCGGGTGGTGCGCGGCTGCAACCCGGCCCCCGGTGCCTGGACCACGTTCCGTGGCGAACGGGTCAAGCTGATCCAGGTCGCTCCCGTCCCCGAGCGGACCGACCTCGCCCCGGGCGCGCTCTCCGTCGGCAAGAACAACGTCCACGTCGGCACCGGCTCGTACGCCGTCGAGCTGCTGTGGGTGCAGGCCCAGGGCAAGAAGCCGATGCGGGCCGCGGACTGGGCACGCGGCGTGCGCATCGCGGAGGGCGAGACCCTCGGGGGTGACGCCTGGCGCAGGCTGCGGCCCCCGGCGGGTGACGCCCTGGGCTGGTCGCGGCCCCCGTGCGGGTAACGCCCCGCGCAGGCCGCGCCCCCGTGCGGGCAACGCTCTGCGCACGGCGTCAGTGACGGGACGTACGCTGGGTGCACAGCGCACCCAGACATCCGGAGCACCTTTTTCGTGAGCGACACCTCCCGTCGGCCCCGCAAGCCCGCCAAGCCCTACCGCCGGCCCCAGAAGGACCCCGTCCGCATCCTCGCCTTCGAGGCGCTGCGCGCCGTGGACGAGCGGGACGCGTACGCCAATCTCGTCCTGCCGCCGCTGCTGCGGAAGGCACGGGAGAAGGGCGACTTCGACGGACGGGACGCCGCGCTCGCCACCGAGCTGGTGTACGGCACGCTGCGGCGGCAGGGCACGTACGACGCGATCCTCGCCGCCTGCATCGACCGGCCGCTCAGGGAGGTCGACCCGCCGGTGCTCGACGTGCTCAGCCTCGGGGCGCATCAGCTCCTCGGCACGCGGATCCCGTCGCATGCCGCCGTGTCCGCCACCGTCGAGCTCGCGCGGGTCGTGCTCGGCGACGGGCGGGCCAAGTTCGTCAACGCCGTGCTCCGCAAGGTCACGCAGGACGACCTCGACGGGTGGCTCGAGAAGGTCGCGCCGCCCTACGACGAGGATCCCGAGGACCACCTCGCCGTCGTGCACTCGCACCCCCGCTGGGTCGTCTCCGCCCTGTGGGACTCGCTCGGCGGCGGCCGCGCCGGGATCGAGGACCTGCTGGAGGCCGACAACGAGCGGCCCGAGGTGACGCTCGTCGCCCGGCCGGGCCGTGCCACCACCGAGGAGCTGCTGCGCGAGGAGGCCGCGGTGCCGGGGCGCTGGTCGCCGTACGCCGTGCGGCTCACCGAGGGCGGCGAGCCGGGAGCCGTGGACGCCGTACGGGAAGGCCGTGCGGGCGTGCAGGACGAGGGCAGCCAGCTGGTCGCGCTGGCCCTCGCGGGCGCGCCCCTGGAGGGGCGGGACGAGAAGTGGCTCGACGGGTGCGCCGGGCCAGGCGGCAAGGCGGCCCTGCTCGCCGCGCTCGCCGCCCAGCGCGGGGCCGTTCTGCTCGCCTCCGAGAAGCAGCCGCACCGGGCCGGGCTGGTCGCCAAGGCCCTCGACGGCAACCCCGGGCCCTATCAGGTCATCGCCGCCGACGGGACCCGGCCGCCGTGGCGGCCCGGCAGCTTCGACCGCGTGCTGGTGGACGTGCCGTGCACCGGGCTCGGCGCCCTGCGCCGGCGGCCCGAGGCACGCTGGCGGCGCCGCCCGGAGGACCTGGACGGCTTCGCCCCGCTCCAGCGCGGCCTGCTGCGCACGGCCCTGGAGTCCGTACGCGTCGGCGGTGTCGTCGGCTACGCCACCTGCTCGCCCCACCTCGCCGAGACCCGCGCCGTGGTCGCCGATGTGCTCAAGCAGTTCCCCGGGGCCGACCTGATCGATGCCCGTCCCTATCTGCCGGGCGTACCGGCCCTCGGCGACGGCCCCGACGTACAGCTGTGGCCGCATCTGCACGGGACGGACGCGATGTACCTGGCCCTCATCCGCCGGACCGGCTGACCGGCGCCTCCTCCTGAAGCGACAGCAGGGCTGCCGGCGTCCGCGCGCCAGCCGGTGCGGCCACCACACGCGTCGGCCCACGTCCAGGAACAGCCACGTCACCAGCACCGACCGCACCACGAACGTGTCCAGGAGCACGCCCAGCGCCACCGCGAAGCCGATCTCCGCGAAGGCCACCATCGGCAGCGTGCCGAGGGCGGCGAAGGTGCCGGCGAGGACCAGGCCGGCCGAGGTGATGACCGCACCCGTCGCCGCGAGGCCCGTCACCACGCCGGGGCGCGTGCCCTGGCGGGCCGCCTCTTCGCGGATGCAAATGGTCAGGAAGATGTTGTAGTCGATGCCCAGGGCCACCAGGAACACGAAGACGAACAGCGGGAAGTCGGTTTGCTCGCCCGTGTAGTCGCAGAGGTGCCGGAAGGCGAGTGCGGCGGTACCCAGGGCGGCGGCGAAGGAAAGGACCACCGTCGCGATCAGCAGCAGTGGCGCCTCCAGGGCGCGCAGCAGCACGCACAGGATCAGCAGGACGACCGCCAGGACCGCCGGGATGATCAGGACGTTGTCGTGCGTCGTCGCCGCGTCCATGTCGAGCAGGGCCGCGGTGCCGCCGCCCACCTGCGCATCGGCGCCGGGTACGGAGTGCACGGCGTCCCGGACCCGCTCCACGGTGTGCTTCGCGGCCTCGCTGTCGGCCGGGGCGGTCGTCGTCGCCTCGAACAGCACCTTGCCGTCGTACGACGGTTTCGTCCCGGGCGGGACGGTGATGCCGGCCGGCACCACGCCCTTGGTGGAGGCCACGGCCTGGCGCACCCGGTCGCCCTGGGACTGGTTCGACACGATCACCATCGGATCGCCGCTGCCCGCAGGGAAGTGGCGTGCCGAGACCTCCTGGCCCACGATCGAGTCGGGCCGGCCGGTGAAGGCGTCCGCGTTGCTGCTGCCCTGCGCGCGCAGCTGCAGCAGGCCGAAGGACAGCGCGGCCAGCACGACCGCGGTGGCCGCCCAGACGGCCCGCGGGCGGCGGGCGATACCTGCGGTGCCCCGTCACAAATCCGATGAGTCCCTGGCGCACGTGGCGCCCTTGCCCGTACGTCATGGCCACCCCCGTAGCCCGGCGTGGAGCCGGTGGGCCGCCCAGCATGGCACGTGCCGGGCCGCACGGCACCCGGTTTCCCATGCTGGTACATACCGATGCCGTCCAGCCGGGGACCGCCGCGAACAACCGTGCCCGGGCATGGCAGGCTTGGGGCATGGCCGTGCAGATCTACCCCAGCATCCTGTCCGCCGACTTCGCGCGCCTCGCCGAGGAGGCGAAGGCGGTCGAAGGGGCCGACTGGCTCCACGTCGACGTCATGGACAACCATTTCGTGCCCAACCTCACGCTCGGCGCGCCCGTCGTAGAGTCCCTGGCCCGGGCGACGGACACTCCGCTGGACTGCCACCTGATGATCGAGGACGTCGATCGGTGGGCGCCCCAGTACGTCGAAGCGGGTGCTTCTTCCGTCACCTTCCACGTCGAGGCGGCCGCCGCACCCGTCCGGCTCGCCCGCGAGATCCGGGCCAAGGGCGCCCGGGCCTCCATGGCGCTCAAGCCCGCCACCCCCATCGAGCCGTACGAGGACCTGCTGCCCGAGCTCGACATGCTGCTGATCATGACGGTCGAGCCGGGCTTCGGCGGCCAGGCCTTCCTCGACATCATGCTCCCGAAGATCCGCCGCACCCGCGAGCTGATCAACAAGCACGGTCTGGAGCTGTGGCTGCAGGTCGACGGCGGGGTGTCGGCCTCGACGATCGAGCAGTGCGCGGACGCCGGCGCGGACGTCTTCGTGGCCGGCTCGGCGGTCTACGGAGCGAAGGACCCTGCCGAAGCGGTACGTGCACTGCGCACCCAGGCGGAGGCGGCCACGGCCAAGGCGTCATGGGCATGCGACCACTGAGCCACAGCTACGTGAACGGCGCCCATCAGGGCGGATCAAGTGCGCCGGATCTGCAAGGATGAACGGCGAATCCAGAGTGTGAACAGCAGTGAGGAGATCGCCGTGTCGGGTATGTCGGCGGGCCGGTCAGCCATGCGGATGGGACCCGCTGAGCTGGTGCAGGCGGCGGCCATGGCCCGCCGCTTCTACCTCGAGGGCAAGTCCAAGATCCAGATCGCGGAGGAGTTCGGCGTCAGCCGCTTCAAGGTGGCCCGGGTCCTGGAGACCGCCCTCGAACGGGATCTCGTACGCATCGAGATCCGCGTGCCGGCCGAACTGGACGCCGAGCGCTCCGACGCGCTCCGCGCCCGTTACGGCCTCAGGCACGCCGTCGTGGTCGAGTCCCCGGCCGAGGCCGAGGAGACGCCCGACCCCGAGAACCTCGGCGAAGTCGCCGCCGACCTGCTCGGCGAGCTCGTCAACGAGGGGGACGTGCTGGGGCTGGCCTGGGGCCGGTCCACCATCCACATGGCGGCCGCCCTCGACCGGCTGCCGCCGTGCACCGTGGTGCAGCTGACGGGCGTGTACGACGCCGGGACCTCCGAGCGCGGCTCGGTCGAGGCCGTCCGCCGCGCCGCCCAGGTCTCGGGTGGCGACGCCCACCCCATCTACGCGCCGATGCTGCTGCCGGACGCGGCCACCGCGGCGGCGCTGCGCAACCAGACCGGGATCGCCCGGGCCTTCGAGTACTTCGACAAGGTCACGGTCGCCTGTGTGTCCATCGGCTCCTGGGAGCCGGGCATCTCGACGGTGCACGACATGCTCAGCGAGGAGGAGCGCGCCCACTACGCCTCCCTCGGGGTCGCCGCCGAGATGGCCGCGCACCTCTTCGACGCCGAGGGCCGCCGGGTCGGACGGGACCTGGGGGAGCGGTGCATCACGGTCAAGGCCGACCAGCTCCGCCGTATCCCCGAGGTCGTCGCGATCGCGGGCGGGCAGCGCAAGGCGGCGGCGATCGACGCGGTGCTGCGGTCGGGCCTCGTCACCAGCCTGGTCACGGACACGTCGGCCGCGGACTACCTGATGACGGCGGGACCCACCCCGAAGCCGGCTCTCCATCGCGCGGACCCCGACGGCCCCTGATGGACCACATCGCGCGGACCCGGACGGCTCCTGACGGGCCCCGACGGCAGGTGGTGAGGGGGCGCCGTGGCAGCATCGGCGGCATGTTGCTGCGGTTCGTCCCCCGTCTGCTCACCGGGTTCACGGTCTGTCTCGCCGTCCTGCTGACGGGCTGCTCGTCGACCGCGACGCACACGAGCGCCTCGACGCCGTCGTGGGCGGGGACCATGGCCACGGTCCAGGAGTCCCGGCTGCCCGCCGAGGCCCGCAGGACGCTGGACCTCATCGACAGGGGCGGCCCCTTCCCGTACGCCCAGGACGGTGCCGTCTTCGGCAACGTCGAACGCCTGCTGCCCCGACATCCGCGCGGTTACTACCACGAGTACACGGTGAAGACGCCGGGCTCGCGGAACCGCGGGGCCCGGCGCATCGTCACCGGGCGGGGCGGCGAGATCTACTACACCGATGACCACTACCAATCGTTCAGGGCGGTACTGAGATGACGGACGATCTGGCGGGGCGGCACCTGGTGACGCTGGACCTCGACGGCGTGCGGGACAAGGCCGGCCTGATGGACCGGTGCGCGTCGGCCCTGGGGCTGCCCGACTGGTTCGGCCGCAACTGGGACGCGCTCGCCGACTCCCTCTCCGACCCCTCCGTCTGGCCCGAGCGGGCCGTGGCGCAGGGCCTGCTGGTCGTCGTACGGGGCTGGCAGCCGTACGCGAAGGCCCGGCCGCAGGAGTGGGAAACCGCCCAGGAGGTGTTCGCCGAGGCGGTCGACCGGACACCGGCGCTCTGTGTGGTGCTCGCGCTCGGGTGCGCGGCCGGCTGACCCGCTCGCCATGGAGGTTCCTCCGAAGCGCGCTGTGACCAGCCTGGATGATTCCACCGGGCAGCACGTTCCGGTCGTCATGGGACAATGAAGTACGTGCTTCTTCCCCCCTGGCTGACCTGTCCGGGGGCCACCTTGAGATCGACTGGGATGTGTAGCACGTGCGTTTCCTCAATGACATCCAGCCCGCGTACGACCTGACGTACGACGACGTCTTCATGGTGCCGAGCCATTCCGCGGTCGGCTCGCGTCAGGGCGTGGACCTCAGCTCTGCGGACGGCACGGGCACCACGATTCCGCTCGTCGTCGCCAACATGACCGCGATCGCCGGCCGCCGCATGGCCGAGACCGTGGCCCGCCGCGGCGGCCTGGTGGTCATCCCCCAGGACATCCCGATCGACGTCGTCACCAACGTCATCTCCTGGGTGAAGAGCCGCCACCTCGTCCTCGACACCCCGATCGTGCTGGCCCCACACCAGACGGTCGCCGACGCGCTGGCCCTGCTGCCCAAGCGCGCGCACAACGCCGGTGTGGTCGTCGACGACAACGACCGGCCCGTCGGCGTCGTCACCGACCGGGACCTCACCGGCGTCGACCGCTTCACCCAGCTCGAAGTGGTCATGTCCAAGGATCTGCTGCTGCTGGATGCGGACATCGACCCGCGCGAGGCCTTCAACACCCTCGACGCGGCCAACCGCCGCTACGCCCCCGCCGTCGACAAGGACGGCAGGCTGGCCGGCATCCTCACCCGCAAGGGCGCCCTGCGCGCCACGCTGTACACGCCGGCCACCGACGCGCAGGGCAGGCTGCGCATCGCCGCCGCCGTCGGCATCAACGGCGACGTCGCGGGCAAGGCCAAGCAGCTGCTCGACGCGGGCGTCGACACGCTCGTCATCGACACCGCCCACGGCCACCAGGAGTCGATGATCAGCGCCATCAAGCTGGTGCGCGGCCTCGAGCCGCAGGTCCCGGTCGTGGCGGGCAACATCGTCTCCGCCGAGGGCGTCAAGGACCTGATCGAGGCGGGCGCGGACATCATCAAGGTCGGCGTCGGACCGGGCGCGATGTGCACCACCCGCATGATGACCGGCGTCGGCCGGCCGCAGTTCTCCGCCGTCCTGGAGTGCGCGGCCGAGGCGAAGAAGTACGGCAAGCACGTGTGGGCCGACGGCGGTGTCCGCCACTCGCGCGACGTGGCGATGGCGCTCGCGGCCGGTGCGTCCAACGTGATGATCGGCTCCTGGTTCGCCGGCACGTACGAGTCGCCGGGCGACCTCCAGCAGGACGCCAACGGGCGGCTCTACAAGGAGTCGTTCGGCATGGCGTCCGCGCGTGCGGTGCGCAACCGCACGTCGGAGGAGTCGGCGTACGACCGCGCCCGCAAGGCGCTGTTCGAGGAGGGCATCTCCACCTCCCGCATGTTCCTCGACCCGGCCCGCCCGGGCGTCGAGGACCTGATCGACTCGATCATCGCGGGGGTCCGTTCCTCCTGCACCTACGCCGGTGCCGCCTCCCTGGAGGAGTTCGCCGAGAAGGCCATCATCGGCATCCAGAGCGCGGCGGGCTACGCCGAGGGCAAGCCCCTGCACGCCAGCTGGAGCTGAGCCAAGTTCCTTCCGTGCGGCCCCCGTTGTCCCGTCGTCGTCCGGGAAGATCGGGGGCCGTCGGCGTGTCCGGGCACCTACCGTCGGATGGATGGAGATCACCGTGTGCGGGGCTGCCGACGTGGCCCTGCAGGAGGCGCGGCGTCGGCGTCCCGGAGGTCGGCGGGCTTCGTCAAGACATAACAGAGCATCGAGTCGCAGTACACGCTGCTGACCGTCGTCGCCCGCCTCGACGAGCTGCGCACGCGCGAGTCGCTGGCCGGGGGCGGCAGTGACGAGGAGGCGCTGGACCGGGCCGAGTTGCTGGAGCTCCTCGCGCTGAGCGAGGTGGTGGCGCGCAAGGCCGCGTACGGCCGCCGGCTCACCGTCCGCGCGGCCCGCGAGGCCGGTGCGTCCTGGGCGCAGATCGGGGCCGCGTTGGGAACCAGCAAGCAGGCCGCCTGGGAGGCGCACACCCGCTGGATCGACGCCCAGGAGGCGGCGTACGGCCGGCCCGGTCGGCTGGGCTTCGACACGGCGGACGCGGCCCAGGCGCGGGCGGTCGCGGGGGAGTCGGAGGAGCGCTGAGCAGGCGCGGGCGGTCGCGGGGGAGTCGGAGGAGCGCTGAGCAGGACCGGACGGTGAATCCCAGCCGGCCCGTACGCAACGGTCGAAAGCCCACGCGCAACGAACACGCGTCGCCGTGCGAGGAACGCAACGATCTTGCACAGACGCGCAAGGTTGCTGCATTACGCCCGTGAAGTGCCGCCTCATAGGGTCTGCGCTGTACGTGGCGTGGCGGGGGCCCCGCTCGGTGGGTCTCCGCGGGATGGGGCGCCACCGGTCCCCGCCGCCCAGACCGCAGCGACGAAGGAGCCGCGCGTGCTCGACCAAGGCGCACCCCCGCACAACCGCAGAACCACCGTCCCCCTGTCCACCAGTGCCCGCCTCATGCGTCGCAAGCCGGTGGAACGCCTGGTCGCGGAGGGCGGCCAGGGCGAGGGAGGGACGCTGCGGCGGTCCCTGGGCCTGTGGCAGCTCACCATGATCAGCATCGGTGCCACCCTCGGCACCGGTATCTTCGTGGTCCTCGGCGAGGCCGTCCCCAAGGCCGGTCCGGCCGTCACGCTCTCCTTCGCGATCGCCGGTCTGACGGCGCTCTTCTCGGCCCTGTCCTACGCCGAGCTGGCTGGCACCATCCCGGTCTCCGGGTCCTCGTACTCGTATGCGTACGCAACGATGGGCGAGCTGATCGCCTGGATCTGCGGCTGGTGTCTGGTCCTGGAGTACGGCGTGTCGGTCGCCGCCGTGGCCGTCGGCTGGGGCGAGTACCTCAACGAGCTGCTCAAGGGGACCATCGGCGTCACCATCCCGGCCGCCCTGTCGGCTCCGCCCGGCGACGGCGGTATCTTCAACCTGCCCGCGCTCGTCGTCGTCCTGCTGGCGATGGTGTTCCTGCTGGGCGGCGCGAAGGAGTCCGCGCGTGCCAACACCGTCATGGTCTGCGTGAAGATCGCCGCGCTGGTGCTGTTCTGCGCCATCGGCATCCAGGGCTTCCGCTCCGGCAACTACGAGCACTTCATGCCGCTCGGCATGGCCGGGGTCAGCGCGGCGGGCGCGACGCTGTTCTTCTCGTACATCGGCTTCGACGCCGCCTCGACGGCCGGTGAGGAGGCGAAGAACGCCCAGCGCGACCTGCCGCGGGCGATCATGCTGTCGCTGGTCATCGTGACGGCGCTGTACGTCCTGGTCGCGGCGGTCGCCGTGGGTGCCAAGCCGTGGCGGCGGTTCAACGACTCGGAGGCCGCGCTCGCCCAGATCATGCGTGAGGTCACCGGCCAGACCTTCTGGGGCACCCTGCTGGCGTTCTGCGCGGTCATCGCCATCGCCAGCGTGGTCCTGACCGTGCTGTACGGCCAGACCCGCATCCTGTTCGCGATGTCCCGGGACGGCCTCGTGCCCAAGGTCTTCGCGAGGGTCCACCCGAAGACCGGTGCGCCCCGCGCCAACACGGTGATCGTCTCCCTGTTCTGCGGTGTCCTGGACGCCACCAGCATCGGTACCCTCTTCGCCTTCGCACTGGTCAACGTGGCCGTCGTGGTGCTGCGCCGGACACGCCCGGCCATGCACCGCACCTTCCGGGTGCCGCTGTCGCCGGTGCTGCCCGTGCTGGGCTTCGCCTTCTGCGTCTGGATGATGGGCAGCCTGTCCGCCGTCACCTGGGTGGTCTTCGGAGTCTGGATGGCGGTCGGGCTCGTGTTCTACTTCGTGTACGGCTACCGCCGTTCCCGTCTCGCGACCGACGACGGTCTCGCGACCGACGACGGTCCCGCGACCGCAGACAGTCTCGCGACGGCAGAGAAGTGACCGACCCGAAGAAGTGACACACCCCCAGTGCTGAACGATCTCGACGAACGCATCGTGCACGCCCTCGCCGAGGACGCCCGCCGCTCCTACGCGGACATCGGGCAGCTGGTCGGCCTGTCCGCGCCCGCCGTGAAGCGGCGCGTGGACAGGCTGCGCGCCACCGGAGCCATCACCGGCTTCACCGTCCGGGTCGACCCCGCGGCGCTCGGCTGGGAGACCGAGGGGTTCGTCGAGATCTACTGCCGGCGCAACACCTCGCCGGAGACCATCCAGCGGGGCCTGGAGCGCTACCAGGAGGTCGTGTCCGCGTCCACCGTCACCGGCGACGCGGACGCGATCGCCCAGGTTTTCGCCGCCGACATGCGGCACTTCGAGCGGGTCCTGGAGCGGATCGCCGGGGAGCCGTTCGTCGAGCGGACGAAGTCCGTGCTGGTGCTGTCGCCGCTGCTGCGGCGGTTCTCCTCGGGCTCGCCCACCTGATCCGCGTATGCCTCACCCCTGACCTGCCGCGGACCGCCGACAACAGGCGCCGCATGCCGGCCGCGTGTCCGCCCGTACCGATCGCGAGCCGCCGGTAGAGGCCGCCGGACAGGCCGGGGAAGGCGGCCCGGGTCTCGGCGCGCAGGTGAGTGCCCCGGGCCGGCCGGTTCGAGGCGGAAGATCAGCGCATACGACGAGAAACGGTGCCGTCCGGCCGGCACCAGCTCCCGCCCCGGGACCGCGGCGACCACCCGGAAGCCGGGTACCGTGGAGCGCTTGGCGAGCGGCCGGGGCCCGGACGCCTTGCGGTCGGCGCAGCCGACCAGGCGGGCGTAGCGAGCCGCGCCCCGGCGCGCGAAGCAACGGTCCAGGGCGGCGCCGATCCCGCGCCAGACGGCGTCGGTCTCCGCCGCGACGAGCGTCGAGTGCTCGTCACGTAGGGCAGTGCGGCGAGTGAGCCGGTCCCGGCGATGCCCATGAGGGCCTCCTTCGATCAGTCGGCCGTCTTGCGCGCCAGGGCATTGTTTCCTATCGAGTTGTGCACGCTGAAGCTCACGGCGTCCGAGCGGTAGCGGTCGTCCGACCACTCCACCGGGCGCCCTTGGTGTGTCGTCGTCACCCGGCGGACCCGCAGCAGCGGGCTCGTGCGGCGGATGCCGAGCAGTTCGGCGTCCCGGGCGCCCGCGGCCACCGCGTCGATGACGTGCTCGCCGTAGGCGAAGACCAGGCTCGTGTCCTCGTAGAGCCGCTGGGTCACGGACGGGCAGTCGGGCTCGATCGCCTCGACGGCGGGGGAGATCCAGTCGGCGTACACCGTCCGCTCCAGCAGCACCGGCTCGCCGTCCAGACCGCGCACCCGCAGGACGTGCAACACCGGTGTGCTCTCGCGCAGGTGGAGACGCACGGCGTCCTCCTTAGTCGCCGGGCGGTACTCCTGCGCGACCACGTGGCCCGTCGCCTCCCGCCCCATGGCGCGGGCCCACTGGGCGAAGCTGCGCAGCTCGGTGAAGCTCTGGCTGCGGCGACTGGCCAGTACGACGCGGCGGGCGCCCTGGCGGGAGCCGATGAGCCCCTCGGCGGTGAGGGCCGCGACCGCCTGGCGGACCGTGCCGCGCGAGACGCCGTAGTGCGCGGCGAGCTCCGCCTCGGAGGGCAGCCGGCTGCCGACGGTGTACTCCTCGCGGTCGATCGCCCGCCGCAGTGCGTCGGCGATCTCCTCGTGTCGCGCCGTCATGCTTCCCCTCTGAGTTGGCGGCTGTGCACAGCGTAAGCAGCCTAATCGAGATCCGGCAGTCATCCGTGTCGGCCGGGATTGTGCAGGCGAACGGCGGTCACGGTTTCGCCACTGTTTACGAACGGGACATCATCGACGGGCGTACTGAGGCCAACTTGTTCAGACAAGTTCTCCGCACTGCCTCAACAACCTTCGTGCGTACCCCTGGAGAGACCGTGACCGTGTCCCTGCCGAGAACAGCCGTCCTGGGCGGCTCCCTCGCCGTCGTCGCCGCGTTCGCCCTGAGCGCCTGCGGCGCCGCCCCCGACGACGCGTCGACCACCGCCGACGGCAAGAGCGTCGCCACCGCCACCTCTGCCGCCGACTTCGGCGGGATGGACGCGCTGGTGAAGGCGGCCAAGAAGGAGGGCACCTTGCACGCCATCGCGCTGCCCCGCGACTGGGCCAACTACGGCGCCCTCATCGACGGCTTCCGGAAGAAGTACGGCATCAAGGTCGAGGTGGAGAACCCGGACGGCTCCAGCCAGGACGAGATCAACGCCGTCACCTCCCGCAAGGGCCAGGACCGCGCCCCGGACGTCCTCGACCTCGGCAGCTCCTTCGCGCTGAGCGCCGCACAGCAGGGGCTGCTCGCGCCGTACAAGGTGACCGGCTACGCAGGCATCCCCACCACCCAGAAGGACCCGCAGGCCCGCTGGTACAACGACTACGGCGGCTACATCTCCATCGGCTGCGACGCGAAGCGCGTGAAGCAATGCCCGACCACCTTCAAGGACCTGCTCAAGCCGCAGTACAAGGGCCAGGTCGCCCTCAACGGCAATCCCACCAAGTCCGGTTCGGCCTTCGGCGGCGTGTACGCGGCCGCGCTCGCGAACGGCGGCTCCTTCGACGACATCCGGCCCGGCCTCGACTTCTTCGCCAAACTGAAGAAGAACGGCAACTACACGCCCGTCGAGTCCACCCCGGCCACCGTGGAGAAAGGCGAGACGCCGATCAGCATCGACTGGGACTACCTGAACGCCGGGTACGCCGACGAGTTCAGGTCCAAGGGCGTGGACTGGAAGGTCGCGGTGCCGAGCGACGGCACCTTCTCCCAGTACTACTCCCAGGCCATCAACAAGGACGCCCCGCACCCGGCGGCCGCCCGCCTGTGGCAGGAGTACCTCTACAGCGCCGAGGGCCAGAACCTGTGGCTCAAGGGCTACGCCCGCCCGGCCCTGATGGCCGCCCTGGAGAAGGCCGGCACCCTCGACAAGACCGCCGCCGCCAAGCTCCCGAAGGTCTCCGGAACGCCCTCCTTCCCGACCGAGGCCCAGCAGAGCAAGGCCAAGACGGTCATCGCGCAGGGCTGGGGTAAGGCCGTCTCCGGATGACCGCCGCCCTCACACGGGTGGACGTGGCGCCCGTCGCTTCGGTGAAGCGGCGGCGCCGCGCCCCCGGCTGGCTCGCCGTCGTCCCGCTGCTCGCCTTCACCGCGGTCGCCTTCGGGCTCCCCGCCCTGGCCATGCTGGACGGCGCGTTCACCGTCAAGGACCAGGCCACGGGCGCGACGTCGTACGGCACGGCCAACCTGACGACCTCGCTGCACGGCGCCTACCTGACCGCCCTGCTCGGCAGCGTCAAGCTGTCCGCAGTCTCCGCCGGCATCGGGGCCCTCCTCGGGCTGCCGCTCGCCCAGGCCGTGGTGACCTCCCGCTCCCGCGCGCTGCGCGAGGCCGTGCTCACCGCGTCCGGCGTGCTCGCCAACTTCGGCGGTGTCCCGCTGGCCTTCGCCTTCGTCGCCACCCTCGGCAACGCCGGCGTCCTGACCCGGCACCTGGGCCTGACGAACAAGGGCTGGGACCTGTACAGCTTCTGGGGTCTGGTGATCGTCTACCTCTACTTCCTGATCCCGCTGATGGTCCTCACCGTCACCCCAGCCCTGGAGGGCCTGCGCTCCCAGTGGCGCGAGGCCGCGCAGAACAACGGCGCCACCGCCGTCCAGTACTGGCGGCACGTCGCCCTGCCCGTCCTCGCCCCGTCCCTGCTCGGCGGCCTGGTGCTGCTCTTCGGCAGCGCCTTCGCCGCATACGCCACCGCCGCCGCCATGGTGGGCAGTTCGGTGCCGCTGGTCACGCTGCAGATCGCCGACGCCATCTCCGGCAACGTGCTGGTCGGACAGGAGAATGTGGCGCTCGCCCTCAGCCTCGACATGGTCCTGGTCGCGGGCCTGGTCATGGCCGTGTACCTGCCCCTGCAACGACGGAGCGCGCGATGGCTCGCCTGAAGGTGTGGCGGTGGGCCGTGCTCGGCCTCGCCGCGCTGTACTTCCTGATCCCCCTGGCCGCGTCCGTGGTCTTCACGGTCGACGTGCCCGGTCAGGGCGTCACCTTCGACGCCTACACGCAGATCGTCTCCACCGACGGCTTCGTCTCCAGCCTGCTGCTGTCGCTGGAGCTCGCCGCCGCCACCATCGCCGTCGTCCTGCTGCTGATGGTGCCCGCCATGGTCGCGCTGCGGCTCGGCGCACCCCGGCTGCGGCCGGTGGTCGAGGTGGTGTGCTCGCTGCCGCTGGTCGTGCCGCCGATCGCGTTCGTCGCCGGGATCGCGACCGTGCTCAAGTGGGGGCCCGACCACCTCTCCCGCACACCGCTGTTCCAGACGTTCGTGGCGATCCAGAACCCGAGCTTTCCGTTCGTGCTCGTCCTCGCGTACGTCGTGATGGCGCTGCCGTTCGTGTACCGGGCGCTGGACTCCGGGCTGCGCGCGATCGACGTGCGCACGCTCGTCGAGGCCGCCCGCAGCTGCGGGGCCGGCTGGCCGCAGGCCCTTGTGCGGGCCGTGCTGCCCAATCTGCGCGGGGCGCTGCTGAACGCCGCCTTCCTCACGCTGGCGCTGGTCCTCGGCGAGTTCACCGTGGCCCAGCTGCTGGGCTTCCGCCCCTTCGCCGTGTGGATCTACAGCGTCGGCGGCTCCCAGGCCCAGCTGTCCGTCGCCGTCTCCGTGCTCAGCCTGCTCCTCACCTGGGCACTGCTCCTCGCGCTCGCCGGCGTCGGCGGACGCACCCGAACCGCTTCGTCCCGGGGATGAACCATGACCGCCACCACGCTTGAGAAGGCCGCCTCCACACAGGCAGCCACCGTCGAATTCCGGGGGCTGCGCCGGGAGTTCGGCACCACTGTCGCCCTCGACGGACTCGACCTGACGGTGCGGCCGGGGGAGTTCCTGGCCCTGCTCGGCCCGTCCGGCTGCGGCAAGACCACCGCGCTGCGCATGCTCGCCGGCTTCGAACACCCCGACGCCGGCGAGGTGCTGGTGGACGGCGAGGACGTCACCGGTGTCCCGGCCCACCGCCGCGACGCGGGGATGGTCTTCCAGTCGTACAGCCTCTTCCCGCACCTCAGCGCCCTCGACAACGTCGCTTTCGGCCTGCGGATGCGCAAGGTGCGTGCAGCCGAACGCCGGGCGCGCGCCGTCGAGTTGCTGGAGCTGGTCGGCCTCGCCGACCAGGGGGACCGGTTCCCGCACCAGCTCTCCGGCGGCCAGCAGCAGCGCATCGCCCTGGCCCGCGCGCTCGCCCTGCGCCCGCGCGTCCTCCTGCTCGACGAGCCGCTGTCGGCGCTCGACGCCAAGGTGCGGCTGACCCTGCGCGAAGAGATCCGCAGACTCCAGCAGGAGCTCGGCATCACCACCCTGTTCGTGACGCACGACCAGGAGGAGGCCCTGTCGATCGCCGACCGGGTCGCCGTCATGCGCGCCGGACGGCTCGAACAGTGCGCGGCTCCCGCCGAGTTGTACGGCCGTCCCGCCACCGCCTTCGTGGCCGAGTTCGTCGGCACGATGAGCCGGATACCGGGCCGGCTGTCGGAGGGGGACGTCGAGGTGCTCGGCCGGCGGCTGCCGGTCGGCGGCCAGGCGCCCGCCGTGACCGAGGTGGACGTGCTCGTGCGACCTGAGGCGGTCCAGGTGCGGGCCGCCGAGGACGGCGACGCGCGCGTCGTCGCCACCGCCTTCCTCGGCGCGGCCGTCCGGATCACCGCCCGGCTCGCCGACGGCACCGAGGTGAAGGCCGACCTGCCCGCACACGAGGCCGCCGGGCTCGGCGCCGGCACCCCGATCAGCGTGTCGCTGCCCGAGCGGCCCGTCCTCGTGGCAGAACGTACGAACCACTCGTGAAAGAGAACAACGTGACCCCCCACCCCCGACTTCCGCTCCAGGCCGTCCTGTTCGACATGGACGGCACGCTCGTCGACACCGAGCGGCTGTGGTGGGAGGCGGTGGAACACGTCGCCCGTCGACGTCTGACCGAGGCGGACCACCCGGAGGTGCTCGGCCGGCCCGTCGAGCACACGGCGCAGTGGCTCGCCGAGGCCACGGGCGCGCCGGCCGCGGACATCGCCCGGGAACTGCACCGGGAGTTCACCGGCCGCGTCCGCACCGGCACCGTGCCCCGCCCCGGCGCCCTCGACCTGCTCGACGCCCTCGCCCGCGACGGCGTACCCACCGCCCTGGTCACCGCGTCCCCCCGCGCCGTCGCCGACATGGTGCTCGACGCCCTCGGCCGCGGACGCTTCGCCGTCTCCGTCACCGCCGACGACACCGACCGCACCAAGCCCGCCCCCGACCCCTACCTCGCCGCCTGCCGCGCCCTCGGCGTCGACCCGGCGGCCTGCGTGGCCGTCGAGGACACCCCGACCGGCGTCAGCTCCGCCGAGGCGGCCGGGTGCGCGGTGCTCGCCGTACCCTCGCTCGCCCCGATCGACGCCGCACCCGGCCGGACGGTGCGCGAGAGCCTGGTCGGGGTCACCCCCAAGGAGCTGCGCGCGATGGTCACCCATGAACTCCGCGTCATGAGCTGGAACCTCTGGCTCGGCGGCACCAAGGTCGACGACCACCGGGCCAAGCAGCTCAAGGCGATCCTGGAGACCGGCGCGGACGTCGTGGGCCTGCAGGAGACGGGCGGCACCGCGGCCCAGGAGCTCGCCGAGGCCCTCGGCTGGCACCATCACCGGGCCGGCGAGAACCTCGGCATCATCAGCCGCCACCCCATCACCGCCCGCCTCGGCGACCCGGACGTCGGCTTCTATGGAGCCGCCGGGGTCCGCATCAGGATCGCCCCGGGCCGCGGGGTCGACGTCTGGACGGCCCACCTCCACTACACGCCGTACGGCCCTTACGCATCCGCCTTCGACGGGCTTTCGGCGGCCGAGCTGATCGCCCACGAAGAGGTGCGGCTCGCGCAGATGCGGGACACGCTGCGGTGGATCGCCGGGACGAGCCTCCCGTCGGTTCCCGTCGTCCTCGTCGGCGACTTCAACTGCGCCTCCCACCTGGGCCGGCCGGACGTCGAGTGGCCGGTGACCAAGGCGGCGGAGGCGGCGGGCCTGAGCGACTCCTACCGCGAGGCACACCCGGACCCCGTCGCGGACCCCGGCCCCACCTGGTCGCCGATCCACCCGGTGCACGAGGACGGCAGCGGGCGGCCCGAGCCTCAGGACCGCATCGACTACGTCCTGCACCGGGGCCTGACGGTGCTCGACTCCTGGACGTACGTCAGCGGCACCCCGCGCCCCTGGCCCGACGTCGCCCGGAACGACTGGCCCTCGGACCACGCGGCGGTGGTCACCACCTTCGCGGTGCGAGCGGCGAACCGACAGGCGGTTACTCGCGGTAACCATTGCGGTCGGGGTGGCTGATCACGTAGGTTGTGCCGCACTCTACTGACTGGTAACCGGCAGGTAAACCATGCGCTGGCCCATCGGCCGTCCCACCACGGTCCGCGCCCGAATCGTGGCGCTCGCACTCGCTCCGGTGATCGCGCTGATGGTGCTGTGGAGTTTCGCCATGGTGTCGGTCACCGGTGAACTGCGCGCCCTCATCCGGGTCCAGGGGGTGTACGAGGACTTCGGCACGCCCGTCGACACGGCGATCGGACAGATCCAGATCGAACGGCGGCTCGCGGCCGCGTATCTGGGCGGCGGCCCGCGCACGCAGGCCGGTGTCGACCTGCTCGAGCAGCAGCGCCGTACCGACCGCGCCGTCACCGCCATGCGCGACGCGATCCGGGACGGGGACCGCAGCAGGCTGTCCGACCGGCAGCGACAGGTCCTCGGTGCCGCGCTGACCGCCGTCGACAAGTTGGAAGGGCTGCGCGAGCGCGTGCTGTCCCGGCGCATCTCGTGGGACCGGGCGGTGACCGAGTACGGCGCCCTGGTGGAACCCGGTTTCGAGGTCCAGTCCGCTCTCACCGCGCTGCAGGCCGGGCAGATGGCGCGCGAGGCGCAGGTCATCGTCGAGCTCGTTCGGGTACGGGAGTTCGTCTCCCGCGAGGACGCGCTCGTCGCCGGGGCGCGGGCCGCCGGCACCCTGACCGACCGACAGTACGACATGCTCACCGCGACGATCGAGGACCGCCGCGTCTTCGAGCGGACCTACGTGCCCGCGCTCCCGTCCGACTCGCGGGCGCTGTTCGAGGAGTTCCAGCGCGGGGACGTGCACCGGGCGCTGACCCGGGGGGAGGACGCCCTGCTGCGGGCCGGCGCGGCGGGCGCGGGCCGGGCCGTCGCGGCCGACTCCTGGCGCACCACCACCGACCGGGCGGTCAAGCGCTACATGCAGCTGTGCACGCGCGCGGCCGAGAACTCGGCCGCGCGCGGACGGGCGTTCGCCTACCGGGAGCTGGCCAAGGCCGCCGTCGTCGGCGTGCTCGGGCTCGCCGCCGTGGGACTGTCGCTGTGGTTCGCGGTGCGCGGGGCCCGGCGCATCTCGCGCCGCCTGGAGACGCTGCGGGACTCCGCCGACCTGCTGACGACCCGCCAACTGCCGGACGTCATGGCACGGTTGAGCGCGGGCGAGGAGGTGGACGCGACGGCCGAGGCGCCCCCGCTCGCCGACGAGGAGCTCAGGCCCGACGAGATCGGCCAGGTCGGCCGGTCCTTCAACGCCGCCCGGCTCGCCGCCGTCGAGGCCGCCGTCAAGCAGGCCACCCTGCGCCGCGGGCTGTTCGCCGTGCTGCTCAACATCGCCCGGCGCAACCAGGCACTCGTCCACCGCCAGCTGAAACTCGTCGACACTCTCGAGCGGCGTACCGAGGACCCGGACACCCTTCAGGAGCTGTTCCGGATCGACCACCTGACCACCCGTATGCGGCGCCACGCGGAGAGCCTGATCATTCTCTCCGGAGCGGTGCCCGGTCGCAGATGGCGGCGGCCCGTGCCGGTCGCCGACGTGGTGTCCTCCGCAGTCAGCGAGATCGAGGACTACGCGCGCGTGGAGGTCCCGCCGATGCCGGAGGTGGGCGTCGCCGCGGACGCCGTCGCCGACGTCGTGCACCTGATCGCCGAACTCCTCGAGAACGCCACAGTGTTCTCGCCGCCGCACACCCGGGTCACCCTGCGCAGCGGCCGGGCGCGTGGCGGATTCGTCCTGGAGATCGACGACCGCGGTCTCGGCCTCGGCCCCGACCAGATCGAGGAGGCCCACCGCACCCTCACCCGCCCCGACGACTTCGACCCCACGCGGCACGAACGGCTCGGCCTGTACGTCGTGGGGCGGCTCGCCGCCCGGCACGGCATCGGGGTCACCCTGACCCGGTCGCCGTACGGCGGTACGACGGCGGTGGTGCTGCTGCCGGAGGCGGTGCTGGCGGACGTGGTGCCCGAGCCGCCGGTGCGGGAGGCGGAGGCGCAGGTGCGGGCGCTGCCCTCACGGAGGGGGACGGCGGCGCTCGCGCAGCGGTGGGAGACGAGCCGTGCGGGCGGCGGGAACACGGGTCGCGCGACCGACAGGGCTTCGGACGCGGAAAGGCCGGGCCGCCCGGATGTGGAGACGCCGGGCCCCCCGGATGTGGAGAGGCCGGGCCCCCCGGATGTGGAGAGGCCGGGCCACCCGGACGCGGAGACGCCGGGCCGCCCGGATGTGGAGAGGCCGGGCCGCCCGGATGGGGAGAGGAGGCCGGGCCGCCCGGACGCGGAGACGCCGGGCCGCCCGGATGTGGAGAGGCCGGGCCGCCCGTACGTGGAGACGCCGGACCGCCCGGACCCCGCGGACCCGTCCCCGGACGCCTCCGAGTCGACCACCGGTGCCATCGCGACGCCTGGAGCCCGCGTCTGGACCAGCGGCGCTGCCGCGACGCCGGGCGCCCCTGCATCCACCGGTGGCGCTGCCGCGACGCCGGGCGCCCCTGCATCCACCGGTGGCGCTGCCGCGACGCCGGGAGCCCCAGCCCCGGCACCGGAAGCCCCTGCCCCGACTCCGAAAACCCCTGCCCTCCCGACCCGCGTGCGCCAGACCTCCCTCGCCCCCGCCCTGCGCACCGAGGCCCCGCCTGCCGACGAGCCCCCGGGGCGCGAGGTGAGTGCCGAGGAGGTCCGCGCGATCTTCGGCGCCTTCCAGCGCGGCCTCGACCGCGGCCGCAAGGGCCTGCTCACGGGGACCGACCGGAGCAGCCCCACGGACGCCCACCAGGGCGGCGCCGGGGACATCGGCTGGGACGGCCCCGGGGACATCGGCTGGGACGGCCCCGGGGACACCGGCCGGGATGGCTCCGGGGACACCGGCAGTGGTGGCCCCACGAACACCGGCCGGGACGGCCCGGGGAAGACCGGCCGGGACAGCTCACGGGACACCCGCCAGGGCGGCCCGAGGGACACCGATCCGGGCGGCCCCCCGAGTACCAAGGAGCGAACTCCCACCGAGGAAGGGACGGACGCCGACGATGCGCCGTGACGAGACCCCCGAGCACCCTGTCGAGGCTTCCCAGCCGCCCGGCACGGACCTCGGCTGGCTGCTCGACGACCTCGTGGCCAGAACCGACCACGTCCGCCAGGCCGTGCTGCTGACCGCGGACGGCCTCCCCCTGAGCTGCTCGGAGGGCATGCTCCGACGGGACATCGAGCACCTGGCCGCCGTCTGCTCGGGCTTCCACAGCCTGGCCCGCTCCGCGGGGGAGCGGTTCGCGGCCGGAGAGGTGCGGCAGACCATGGTGATGCTCGACGACGCCTACCTCTTCATTACCCCGGCTGGCGACGGCAGCCGACTGGCCGTGCTCAGCGAGGTGCAGACCGACGTCGGGCAGCTGGCCCACGAGATGGCCCTGCTCGTGCGCCGGGTCGGCCGCCACATGGACGCCGCCGTGCGCTCGGCCGAGGGCCCCACGGGACCCTGATCCGGCCGTGACCGACGACCACTGGTACGAGGACGAGACAGGGGCGATGGTGCGCCCCTACACCGTGACCCGGGGCCGTACCCGTCCCTCCGACCGGCACAGCATCGACCTGATGTCCCAGGTCACCGCCCTGGCCCCGGACGGCGGGCAGCCGGGCGTCGACCATGCCCGCGCGTCCCTGCTCGACCTCGTGCGACGCGGCCCCCGGCCGGTCGTCGAACTCGCCGCGGACGCCGACCTGCCGCTGACGGTGGTCCGCGTGCTGCTCGGCGACCTGGCGGAGGCCGGGCTCGTCCGCATCGACGAGCCGCGACGCGTGGCGCCCGGCGGGCCGGCGGCCGACCCGGAGCTGCTGCGGGAGATCGTGGCGCGGCTGCGCGAGCTCTAGAACCGCGGGTGCCACGGCACGGCCGTCAAGTCGCCCGTGCCCTGCCTCACCTTCTCGAAAGGGGCCGGGTCCAGCTGTAGGCGAGCCGGCCGTGGTGGCCGAGGTCGTGGAGCCGCTGTGATCTGCGCCTCCAGGGCGACCGGAGGGAAGACCCCGGGTGCGCAACGAATCGCCGCCCGACCGGTGGGGGACGCAACGATCCGCTCACCGGCGCGCAACGGGTTCCGCTTGTCCGCCCGCGGCCGCCGACCGTACCGTCTAACTGACCCCAACCCCTCCTTACCGGTGAGGACCACGCATGCGCACCGCCCTGCTCCAGAGCTCCGGCCGCCCCGGCTCCGTCGCCGAGAACCTCAAGGTCCTCGACGCCGCGGTGGGCCGCGCCGCCGCCGCGGGCGCCGGGCTGCTGGTCGCGCCGGAGATGTTCCTGACCGGGTACGCGATCGGTGACGACATCGGCCGTCTCGCCGAGCCCGCCGACGGCGAGTCGGCGGACGCGATCGCGGAGCTCGCCTCCCGGCACGGCCTGGCGATCGCCTACGGCTACCCGGAGCGGGACGGCGAGACGGTGTACAACTCCGCGCAGCTGGTCTCCGCCGACGGCACGCGCCTTGCGAACTACCGCAAGACCCACCTCTTCGGCTGTTTCGAGCGTGACCACTTCACGCCGGGCGAGCAGCCGGTCGTGCAGGCCGAGTTGAACGGCCTGACCGTCGGCCTGATGATCTGCTACGACGTGGAGTTCCCGGAGAACGTGCGCGCCCACGCCCTGGCCGGCACCGACCTGCTCGTCGTGCCGACGGCGCAGATGCACCCGTTCCAGTTCGTCGCCGAGTCTCTGGTCCCGGTGCGTGCCTTCGAGAACCAGATGTACATCGCGTATGTCAACCGGGTCGGCCAGGAGGGCGAGTTCGAGTTCGTCGGGCTCTCCACCCTCGCCGGTCCCGACGGGGTCGCGCGCACCCGCGCCGGCCGCGGCGAGGAGCTCGTCCTCGCCGACGTCGACCCCGCCTTCCTCGCCGCCTCGCGCGAGGCGAACCCGTATCTGAAGGACCGCCGCCCGGGCCTCTACGGGTCCCTCATCTGAACCCTCCAGAACTCCCCCTTTTCAAGCTTTTCGTGCAAGGAGTCCGTACCCCATGACGTCCACGGTGCCCAACGCCGTCGAGCACGCAGACGAGCAGCAGCCGCCGATCACCATGTTCGGCCCGGACTTCCCGTACGCCTACGACGACTTCCTCGCCCACCCGGCGGGCCTCGGCCAGATACCCGCGACCGAGCACGGCACCGAGGTCGCGGTCATCGGCGGCGGACTGTCCGGCATCGTCGCCGCCTACGAGCTGATGAAGATGGGCCTGAAGCCCGTCGTCTACGAGGCCGACCAGATCGGCGGCCGGCTGCGCACGGTCGGCTTCGAGGGCTGCGACCCGTCGCTGACCGCGGAGATGGGCGCCATGCGCTTCCCGCCGTCCTCCACGGCCCTCCAGCACTACATCGACCTGGTCGGCCTGGAGACCAGGCCGTTCCCCAACCCGCTCGCGGAGGCGACCCCGTCGACCGTCATCGACCTCAAGGGCGAGACGCACTACGCCGAGACCCTCGACGATCTGCCGCAGGTCTACCGGGACGTGGCGAACGCCTGGAACCGGTGCCTGGAGGAGGGCGCCGACTTCTCCGACATGAACCGCGCCATGCGCGAGCGTGACGTCAAGCGCATCCGCGAGATCTGGTCCAAGCTCGTCGAGAAGCTCGACAACCAGACCTTCTACGGCTTCCTCTGCGACTCCGAGGCGTTCAAGTCCTTCCGGCACCGCGAGATCTTCGGCCAGGTCGGCTTCGGCACCGGCGGCTGGGACACCGACTTCCCGAACTCCATCCTGGAGATCCTGCGCGTCGTCTACACCGAGGCCGACGACCACCACCGCGGCATCGTCGGCGGCTCCCAGCAGCTGCCGCTGCGGCTGTGGGAGCGCGAGCCGGAGAAGATCGTGCACTGGCCGTACGGCACCTCGCTGAAGTCCCTGCACGTGAACGGCGAGCCGCGCCCGGCCGTGACCCGGCTGCACCGCACCGCCGGCAACCGGATCACGGTGACGGACGCGAACGGCGACATCCGCACCTACCGGGCGGCGATCTTCACCGCCCAGTCCTGGATGCTGCTGTCCAAGATCCAGTGCGACGACGCGCTGTTCCCGATCGACCACTGGACGGCGATCGAGCGCACCCACTACATGGAGTCCAGCAAGCTCTTCGTCCCGGTCGACCGGCCGTTCTGGCTGGACAAGGACGAGGAGACCGGCCGGGACGTCATGTCGATGACGCTCACCGACCGCATGACCCGCGGCACCTACCTCCTCGACAACGGCCCGGACCGGCCCGCCGTGATGTGCCTGTCGTACACCTGGTGCGACGACAGCCTGAAGTGGCTGCCGCTGTCCGCCAACGAGCGGATGGAGGTCATGCTGAAGTCGCTGTCGGAGATCTATCCGAAGGTCGACATCCGCAAGCACATCATCGGCAACCCGGTGACGGTCTCCTGGGAGAACGAGCCCTACTTCATGGGCGCGTTCAAGGCCAACCTGCCCGGCCACTACCGCTACCAGCGGCGCCTGTTCACGCACTTCATGCAGGACCGCCTGCCCGAGGACAAGCGGGGCATCTTCCTCGCCGGTGACGACATCTCCTGGACGGCGGGCTGGGCCGAGGGCGCCGTGCAGACCGCGCTGAACGCGGTCTGGGGCGTCATGCACCACTTCGGCGGGGCCACCGACCCGTCCAACCCCGGCCCGGGCGACGTCTACGACGAGATCGCGCCCGTCGAACTCCCCGATTCCTAATGGAGATGTCAAGCGGCGGACGTGACGGGCGGTATGGGGTCGTAGCACCGTCCGTCACGCAGGAGGGCCCACATGACGTTGACCC
>NZ_JBEXHW010000027.1:0-97851 GCF_040608235.1 Streptomyces sp. NPDC005202
TGCCGGGCCCGCGCGGCGTCGGCGCTGCTGGACCGGGTGGTCAGCGCGGCCGTGAGCCGGGCCGGGGGCAACGGCGGGACCGGGGCCGGCGGTCCTGCTCACCTGCTGTCACTCGCCTCGGCCCCCTCCAGGACGGCCCGCCCGGCCTCCAGACGCGCCACCGGGACCCGGAACGGCGAGCAGGAGACGTAGTCGAGGCCGGCGGTGTGGAAGAAGTGCACCGAGTCGGGGTCGCCGCCGTGTTCGCCGCAGACGCCGATCTTCAGGTCGGGGCGTGCGGCGCGGCCCTCGTCGACGGCGATCCGGACCAGGCGGCCCACGCCCTCACGGTCGATCGTCTCGAAGGGGGAGGCGGGGAAGACGCCCTTGTCGAGGTAGGCCGAGAAGAACGCGGCCTCGACGTCGTCGCGGGAGAAGCCCCAGGTGGTCTGGGTCAGGTCGTTGGTGCCGAAGGAGAAGAACTCAGCCTCCCGGGCGATCCGGCCCGCCGTGAGCGCCGCTCGGGGCAGCTCGATCATGGTGCCGACCGGGCACGTGACCGGGATGCCGGACGCGTCCGAGACCTCGGTCAGCACGCGCTCCACTTCCTCGCGCACGATCCGCAGTTCCGTGACGTCCCCGACGAGCGGGACCATGATCTCCGCTTGTGGGGTGCCGCCCGCTCGCGTGCGTTCCACGACGGCCTCGGCGATGGCCCGCACCTGCATGGCGACCAGGCCCGGGACCACCAGGCCCAGACGCACGCCGCGCAGGCCGAGCATCGGGTTCTCCTCGTGCATCCGGTTCACGGCGTGCAGCAACTCGGCGTCGTGCGCGTCGGGTTGCTCGCCACGGGCCTCGGCGGCCGCGATGCGGGTGGCGAGGTCGGTGCGGTCGGGCAGGAACTCGTGCAGCGGCGGGTCGAGGAGGCGGATGGTGACGGGCAGTCCGTCCATCGCCTCCAGGATGCCGGTGAAGTCCTCGCGTTGGAGCGGCTGGAGGGCGTCCAGCGCACGGTCGCGCTCGGCGTCCGTGCGGGCCAGGATCATCTCCTCGACCAGCTTGCGGCGCTCGCCGAGGAACATGTGCTCGGTGCGGCACAGGCCGATGCCCTGCGCGCCGAACCGGCGTGCCCGGGAGGCGTCCTCGGGGGTGTCGGCGTTGGCGCGCACCTCCATCCGCCGGACCGCATCGGCCCGGCCCAGGGCGCGGGCCACGGCGTCGACCACTCCGGCCGAGGGCTCGTCGACCACTCCGGCCGAGGGCTCGTCGACCTCACCGGCCTCCAAATACCGCATGACCGCGGAGTCGACCATCGGCACCGACCCGGGGTACACCGTCCCCGCGGAGCCGTCCACCGAGATCACGGTGCCCTCCTCGACGACGGTGCCGTCGCGGGTGGTCAGGCGCCGGGCCGCGGTGTCCACGGCGAGTTCCTCGGCGCCGCAGACGCAGACCTTGCCCATGCCGCGGGCGACGACGGCCGCGTGGCTGGTCTTGCCGCCGCGGCTGGTCAGCACCGCCTGGGCGGCGACCATGCCGGGCAGGTCGTCGGGGGTCGTCTCCTGGCGTACGAGGACGACCTTCTCGCCGGCCGCGGCACGCCGTACGGCCTCGGCGGAGTCGAACACCGTCGCGCCGACCGCGGCACCGGGCGAGGCCGGGATGCCGTGGGCGAGCGGGGCCCCGGTCGCGGAGGCGTCGAAGCGCGGGAACATCAGCCTGGCGAGCCCGTCCCCGCTCACCCGCGCCAGGCCCTTGTCGGGGGTGATGAGACCCTCGTCGATCAGTTCGGCGGCGATGGCGAAGGCGGCCTCGGCGGTGCGCTTGCCCACCCGGGTCTGCAGCATCCACAGGTTGCCGCGCTCGATGGTGAACTCGATGTCGCACAGGTCCCGGTAGTGCCGCTCCAGGGTCCGCATGTGCGCCCTCAGCTGTTCGTACGAACGGGGATCCAGGCGCTCCAGCTCGGCCAGGGGCACGGTGTTCCGGATGCCGGCGACGACGTCCTCGCCCTGCGCGTTGGGCAGGTAGTCGCCGTACAGGCCGGGGCGTCCGGTGGCGGGGTCGCGGGTGAAGGCCACGCCGCTGCCGGAATCGGGTCCGAGGTTGCCGAAGACCATGCACTGCACGTTGACGGCGGTGCCGAGGTCGTCGGGGATGTGCTCGCGCCGCCGGTACAGACGCGCCCGTTCGCCGTTCCAGGACTCGAAGACGGCGAGGATCGCACGGCGCAGCTGCTCTGCGGGGGACTGCGGGAAGTGCTCGCCGGTCTCGTAGTGGATCAGGTTCTGGTACGTCTCCACGAGCTGGGCGAGGTCTTCGGCGTCCAGGTGCACGTCGTCCGGGACGCCGCGCAGGTCCTTGAGCACCGTGATGGCCTGCTCGAACAGCGCCGCGTCGACGCCCATGACCGTACTGCCGAACATCTGCACCAGGCGGCGGTAGGAGTCCCAGGCGAAGCGTTCACTGCCGGAGACCTTCGCCAGGCCGAGGACGGAGTCGTCGTCGAGGCCGATGTCGAGGATGGTGTCCATCATGCCGGGCATGGAGAATCGCGCGCCGGAGCGGACGGACAGCAGCAGCGGGTCGTCCGGCTGACCCAGCCGCCGTCCGGCCGCGGCCTCCACGGCCGACAGGTGGCCGGAGACCTCCTGCGCCATGCCCTCGGGCCCGGCGCCGGTGGCGAGGAAGGCCCGGCAGGCCTCGGTGGTGAGGGTGAAGCCCAGTGGGACCGGGAGCCCCAGCCGGGTCATCTCGGCCAGGTTGGAGCCCTTGCCGCCGAGCAGGCCGGCCAGGTCACGGCCGCCCTCCGTGAAGTCGTACACGTAACGGACCATGACGCTGTGCTCCTCAGCTCTGTGGGCCTGGTGCATCCAGAGCTCTGTGGGCCTGGTGTATCCAGCCTCGGACGGGCGGCGCAGCCGGGGGAGGTGCCGGGCGTCCCCGGCGCAGGGCCGGTCGGCCCCCGGTCCCGTGGCGGTCCGCCCGCCGGTTGGGCCGAAGGGCCCCACGGGGGGACTGTGCGGCCCATGGGCGTATGCCCGTCCCGGCAGCAGGCTCGACATACAGGAGGGCCCACAGGCCCGGATCCGGGAGGGACACGTCATGCTTCGGAATGTCGCCGCGGGAATCGACGGATCCCCCCAAAGTCTCGCGGCCGCGCACTGGGCGGCCCAGGAGGCCCTGCGCCGGGGAGTCGCGCTGAGCCTGGTGCACGCCTGGCGCAGCCATCCGCGTCCGGCGCCGTACGTCCCTCTGGGCAGCACGGAACACCAGTGGGCCGAGCACCTCCTTCAGCAGGCGGTCGACAGTGTCCGTGCCGCCCACCCCGGGCTGGACATCGCCGCTCGCCTGGTGTGCGACGCGCCGGATGCCGCGCTGCTCACGGCGGCCGGGGACGCGGAACTTCTGGTGCTCGGATCGCTGGGGCTCGGTAGCGTGGCCGGATTCGTGACCGGCTCGGTGTCCCAGCGCGTCGTGGGGCGGTGCACGCGCCCGGTGGTGCTGGTGCGGGCGGGGCAGGGCGCTGCCGACGAGCACCTGCCGGCCGTGGACGGTGTCGCCCCGGAGGAGATTCCCGAGATTCCCTTCCGCGCGGTGGTCCTCGGCCTGGACGTCCATCACCCCGGCGACGAACTGATCGAGTTCGCCTTCGAGGCGGCCCGGCGGCGCCAAACCGACCTGCGCGTCGTCCACGTCTTCAAGGCGCCGTCGGCCTCCGCCGCTGACGGCTCATCGGCCTCCGCCGCCGACGGCTCATCGGCCTCCGCCGCCGACGGCCCGTCGGTCCCGGCGCCCGGTCCGGAACTGCTCGCGGCCGAGGAACGCGCCGTCGTCGCGGCCCTGCGCCCCTGGTGCGAGAAGTACCCCGACGTCCCCGTGACCGAGACGGTCGTCGAAGGACGCGCCGGCGCGGAACTGGTGCGGGCCGCCACCGGGGCCGGCCTCGTCGTGGTGGGGCGCCGGACCGGCAGCGGCAGGCTCGGCGCCCACACCGGTCCGGTCGCCCACGCCGTCCTGCACCACGTCGGCTGTCCCGTCGCCGTCGTTCCGCACGACTGAGCCGGCTCCCGGCCGGCCCGACGGCAGCGACCGGCCACGGAGGACGAGCCGTGACCGACCGCCCGGCGGGCCTCACGCACCCGAAGGACTGAGACGATGCGTATCGTAGTCGCCCTCGGCGGCAACGCCCTGCTCCTGAGGGGCGACCGCCCCGACGCGGACGTCCAGCGGGCGAACGTCGTGCGGGTGGCCACCGCGATCGCCCCCCTCGCCCACGAACACGACCTGGTGATCACTCACGGCAACGGGCCCCAGATCGCCTTGCTCGCCGACGAGAGCACCACCGACCCCGAGCTCGCCGCCCCGTACCCGCTGGACCTGCTCACCGCCCAGACCCAGGGCATGATCGGCTCCCTGCTGGCGCGCGCCCTGCACGACGCGCTGCCCGGACGACGGGTTGCGGCGCTGGTGACGCACACCGTCATAAGGCCCGACGACCCGGCGTTCGACCGGCCCACCACGCCTGTCGGCACGTCCTACCCGCGCAAACTGGCACAGGCGCTCGCCTGCAGGCGCGGCTGGCACATCGCCGAGGACGGCCACGGCGGCTGGCGCCCCGTCGTCCCCTCGCCGTCCCCGGAGCGGATCCTGGAGACCGAGACCGTGCAGGAGCTGCTGGGCAGCGGAACCCTTGTCGTCTGCTCGGGCGGTGGAGGCATCCCCGTGACCGAGGGCAGGGGCGTCCTGCCCGGCACGGAGGCGGTCGTCGACAAGGACCTCGCCGCCGCCCGGCTCGCCGAGGACCTCAAGGCGGACTTCCTGCTCATCCTCACCAATGTCCCCAACGTCTACGCCCACTACGGCACCCGCGACCAGCGGCCGGTCCTGGACGTCACGCCCGCCGAACTGCGCGGCGGCCGCTACGCGGACGGTTCGATGGGGCCCAAGGCCGAGGCGGCCGCCCGGTTCGTCGAGCACACCGGACGACTGGCCGCCATCGGTGCCCTCGATGCGGCCTACGAGATCGTCCACGGCAGGTCGGGGACGCTGGTCCGCCCCGACCTGGCCGGCTGAGACCGCCGCCGGGGTGGTCGGCGGGGCCGATGGTCGGCGGGCGGGGCCGATGGTCCCTGCGGGCGGGGCCGATGGTCCCTGCGGGCGGGGGCCGCAAGGGACCGGCACGTGCACTGTCCGGCACTCCCCGCGATCACCTCCGGCGACGAGCATCGACCGTGAGAGAAGCGCTCAGGGAGAGGACCTGTGATGACCGCGACGGTGGCAGCCGACAACCGGACCGCCGACGCCTGGCGGCACTTCGCCGGGACGAGGTGGCGCGAGCGGAGCGAGATGGGGGTGCCCCGGCCGAAGGCCGGGGGAGGATCGACGTGCGCGACTTCGGCCGGGCCAACTACACGCCGTACGAGGGCACCGCGGACTTCCTGACCGGCCCAGGTCCCCGACCCGAGGCTGACCGAGCGGGTCCGCGGACAGTTCCAGGAGCACGGCATGGCCGCCTACTGACCGGCACACCATGGGCGGGCTGCGGGCACCGCGACCGGCGCCGTGACACCCTTGCGGCATGTGCGGTCGCTACGTCTCCACCCGTCGTCCCGAGGACCTGGTCCAGCACTTCCGGGTCACCGAGTGGCGCCCCGAGGAGGCGCTGGCGCCGAGCTGGAACGTCGCCCCGACCGACGACGTCTGGGCCGTCCTCGAGCGCGCCCCGCGCGAGGACCGCGACGGTGACGGCACGCCGGTGCGCAGGGAGCTGCGGCCGCTGCGCTGGGGCCTGGTTCCCTCCTGGGCCAAGGACGTGAAGATCGGCGCCCGGCTGATCAACACTCGGGTGGAGACGGTGCACGAGAAGCCCGCCTTCCGCCGGGCCTTCGTCAAACGCCGCTGTCTGCTGCCGGCCGACGGCTTCTACGAATGGCGGCAGATCAAGGACCGGGACACGGGCAGGGCCCGCAAGCAGCCCTACTTCATCCACCCCGAGGACGCACAGGTGATGGCCCTGGCCGGCCTGTACGAGTACTGGCGCAACCCGGAGGTCGCGCGGGACGACGATCCCGCCGCCTGGCTGATGACCTGCACCGTCATCACCACCGATGCCACCGACGCCGCCGGCCGCGTCCACCCCCGCATGCCGCTCGCCCTCACCCCGGACCACTACGACGACTGGCTCGACCCCCATAACCAGAACCCCGACGAGCTGCGTGAGCTGCTCAGCCCCCCGGCGGGCGGACACCTGAACGCCCGGCCCGTCTCCCCGGCCGTCAACAACGTCCGCAACAACGGCCCTCAGCTTCTGGAGGAGGCGGCGCGTTAGCGTACGGCCCCCCAATCGTTCAGTCCGCTTCTTCTTCTCTCGACGCCCGCGGCCTCGCCGAGCACTCCTGGCACGACCCGGACCTCCACCACGTCGACCCCGCCGACGTCCCGGCCGGCCAACTCGCGCTCCGGCAGGCCAACATGGCCACCATGCGCACGCTCGCCGGCGACCCCTACCTGCACGACCCCAAACTGCTGCGCCGGCTCGGGCGCGTCCACCCGCCCGCGCTCCTGCTGTGGGGAGAGAGCGACCGCATCGTGACCCCCGCCTACGGCGCGGAGTACGCCGCCGCCTTCGCCGACGGCCGCCTGGAGGTCGTACCCAAGGCGGGGCACCTTCCGCAGATCGAACAGCCCGACGCCACCTTCGCCCTGGTCGACGCTCACCTGCGCCGCACCAGCACCCCATCCCCTCGATGACCGGCCGGGGGACCGCCGGAAGGCCCTGAGCAGGGCATGCCCGGCGTACGGCGCCTGTACGACGCCTCGCCCGTTCGGGCGCGTTGCACCCCGCGCCCCGCCCGGCTGGCCCTTACCGTGCTCTAGACGTGACCGGCAGTCGGGAACGGGAGGCGTGGTGGCGGATACGGGCGGTCCGGCGGCCGGGCGGGGCCGGGGGCGCCGCGCGGCCGGCATGGTGCTGGGCAGCCGACCCGGGCACTCCGTGCGACTCCCGCCCCGTGTCCGGTCCGGTCCAGCGGCCTCGGTCGCCGAACGCACGGTGCCCTGGCTGCGCGTCGCCGCCGCCTACGCCTGGCGCCTGATCGTCGTCGGCGTCGTCGTCCAGAGCGTCTTCACCGTCCTCGGCCGCTTCCAGCTCATCGCCGTGGCCCTGTTCCTCGCGCTGGTCATCACCTCGGTCCTGCGCCCCCTCGCCGACCTGCTCAGCCGCCGGCTCCCGAGACCGCTCAGCGTCGTCATCGCCCTCGTGGGCAGCCTGCTGCTCCTGTTCTCCCTGCTCGCCCTCGTCGGCAACGCCGTGGCGGGGGAGTCGGGCAGGCTCGCCGGTGAGTTCCGCGGCGGCATCCACCGGATCGAACTGTGGCTCCAGCGCCCCCCGTTCCGGCTCAGCCCGGGGAAACTCTCCGATCTGCAGCAGCAGGTTCTCTCCTACCTCTCCGCACACCGGGCCAACCTCCTCAACAGGGCCCTCAGCGGCTTCGGCAGGGTCGTCGAACTCGTCACCGGGGCGCTGCTCGCGCTCTTCTCCTCCGTCTTCTTCATCCACTCCGGCGAACGCCTGTGGGGCTGGGCGCGCGACCAGTTGCTGCCCAGGGACGCCCGGCCGGTGTGGGACCGGGCCGGACGCGCGGCCTGGCGGACGTTCGCCGGGTACACGCGCGGCATCATCATCGTGGCCGCCACCAACGCCGTACTCGTCGGTGTCGTCCTGCTCGTACTGCGGGTGCCGCTGGCGCTGCCGCTCACCCTGCTGGAGTTCTTCGCCACGTTCGTGCCACTGGTGGGCTCACCGGTCGCACTCGGGGTGGCCACGGTGGTCGCCCTCGCCGGGCGCGGCCCTCTCACGGCCGCGGGCGTGCTGGTGCTCATCGTCGTCATCGGTCAGCTCGAAGGACACGTCCTGCATCCGGTGGTGATGAGCTGGGCGGTCCGCCTGCACCCGCTCGTCGTCGCCGTGTCCGTCATCGCGGGCAGCATCATCGCGGGCGTGATCGGCGCCGTGGTGGCCGTCCCGTTCGTCTCCGTCGCCTGGGCGGTGCTCCGGGCACTGCGACCGGAGCCCCCGTAACGAGCACGTCCATGCGCGGATCGGGCCCGGCAGTGCACGGCGCCCCGCGGATTGGCCGGAACGGTCTGCCCGCCTGTGTTGCCTTCTTCGGCACGCTGGTTCACGGTGTTGCCTCCACCAGGCAGCGCTCGTCGCCCGCTGGAACGGCCATGCATGGACCGAGCTGCCCGCGCCCGGCGGCATCCGCGCCTCCGTCACCGGACTGCTCCCCGTCGCCGCCGACGACATCTGGCTCACCGGGTACGCGTACGGAGTCGGCGGGCCGCCCGGAAAACCTCCCTCGGTCACCCTCATGCACGGGGACGGCAGCACGTGGACCAGCGTGACCGCGCCGTTCACCGTCGGCATGCTCGGCGGGATCGTCGGCGACGAGCGGGGACGGCCCGACCGCATCGCGGGCTGGGACTTCTGGGACCAGACCCGCGCCACTACCTGCGCTTTGACGGCACGTCCTGGGTGAGCGAGCGTGGCCCGACCGCCACGACCCCCGTGCTGATCACCTCTCTGGCGACCGTGCCCGGTTCCGGCGGGTACTGGTCCGTCGGCACGACGTCCTCCTCGCCGTATCCGCCCGCGCAGGTGCGCATCGAACAGTGACGTGAACAGTCCGTGACCGACGCCGTCGGCGCCCCGACGAACGGGGCGCCACGGCTTTTCGGTTCCGGCAGAAGGGGCACGCGTCCGTCGTACGATCCCCGAGCGGAGGAACGGTGCCGCGATGGCCGAGTACGAACGTTCACGCACGATGCCCGCACAGCCCGAGCACGTCTTCGACCAGGCCGCCAACGTCGACCAGTTCGACGCCTGGCTGCCGGACGCCCTGCACGTGCACGCCGAGGACCCGCCCGCCGTCACCGTGCACGAGGACCACACCGACCAGGACACCTCCGCCCTGCTGCGCCCCGAGCGCGACCGGATGCGGCTCGAATGGGGCACCCGCGAGCAGGGCGGCTACGCCGGCTGGCTCCAGGTCGCCGGCATCGGAAGCGGCGCCAGCGAGGTGACCGTGCACCTGGCGTTCTTCGACGACAGCCACGATCCCGGCGAGCAGGCCGCGTGCGACGCCCTCGACCGCAGCCTGCGGCGGCTGGAGGAGCAGGTGCGGATGCACGAACACCCGGCCGGCTGATCCGCGACCGGCGCGCCCCACCGTGGATCCGGCCTGCTGTAGGGCAGGGCCGCCGTGATCACTGGCGGCTCTCCCTCCTCCTTGAGGTGAGTGATCAGCGCATCGGCGCCCTCGCGAGGGATGATCGGCTCAGGCAGGTCCTACGGCCCGGCTGCGGTAGGACTCCGGGTAGCGTTCGGTGAACTTGAGGGCCCAGATCAGCAGCACCACCGGGACCACCCAGTTGAGCCAGTCGCTCGCGGAGGGCGTGCGCACGGCCAGCCAGGTCGACACGGCCATGACCGCGAACACGGCTCCCCATGCCGTGGTCAGCACCACGTTGATGTGTCTGAAGACGGGCAAGTTCCAGACGCTGGGTGGGGCCGACTGCCGGGCGTACTGCGCGGTGAAGGGATCGGACAGCAGGGAAGCGAAAGCGACGACGGGTGGTGAACGTGTCACGTGTCCCACACCGTGTCGAGAGAGAGCAGGCAGGTGTCCGACCCGTACCGCGGTCGCCCGCTTCATGGTGAGACCGTACTCGTGCCGTTCACGGCCTCCCGGCGGGTATGGGCAAAGTCATTCAAATGGGTGTGATACGGTCACTGCTGGGCATGGGTAGCACGCGCCAAGGAGGTGCATCACATGTCCACGGGAACACTTCTCGCGATCATCATTCCCATAGTCGTCGTGATCGCCCTGGTCGCGGTGACGGCCTCGCTGATGACGCGACGCCATCACCTCCGTGAGCGTTTCGGCCCGGAGTACGAACGGACGGTCGAGGGCGCCGACAGCCGGATGGCCGGCGAGCGTGAGCTCAGGGCCCGCGAAAAGCGGCACGATTCACTGGACATCAAGCCGCTGCCCGCCGCCTCGCGGGATCGCTACACCCGGGAGTGGAGCAGCGTCCAGGAGGGGTTCGTGGACTGGCCGGTGGACGCGGTGCACGATGCGGACCAGCTGGTGACCTCCCTGATGCACGAGCGCGGTTACCCGACCGAGGGATTCGAGCAGCAGGCCAAGGCCCTCTCGGTGGAGCACGGCCGCACCCTCGAGCACTACCGTGCCGCCCACGAGATCGAAACGCTCAGCACCCGCAGCAAGGCCACGACCGAGCAGCTCCGGGGCGCCATGGTGCACTACCGGGCACTCTTCGACGAACTGCTCTCCGACGGGGGCCGGGCCCAGCCCGCCCGGTCCTGAATCCGCCTGCCACTCCGGCCGTCGGCCGCCCGCCCGTGCGCCCCGGGATCCCGGGCCCCGGCGCCGGCCGGCAGGGGAGGGACGCCATGCACAGCAACGAGGAACCGAGCCGCGCGAGCGGCGGCCTGTCCACCGAGGATCTCGCTCAGCCTTCCGGTGGCACGGCTGCAAGCACCAGAGAGGCGGAGGGAGCCGCCTCGGGGGCTCCCGTCTTCCCTGGCGAGAGCACCGCCGGGGAGCCCGCGACGACAGAGGCCGCAACGGCCGATACGTCTGATACGTCGGATGCCGAAACCGCGAACACGGCGGGAACCGCCGAAACTGCGGACACGGCGCAGACAACGGACGAATACACCCCGCCGCTGCTGACCGCCGAGGACGAGCAGGGCTTCCGCGACCGCTGGCAGGAGATCCAGAGCAAGTTCGTGGACGACCCCCGCGAGGCCGTGCACAGTGCCGACACCCTGGTCGCGGACGTCATGCAGGCGCTGGCCGCCACCTTCGCCCGGCACAAGCAGGACCTGGAGGGCCAGTGGAGCCAGGGCGAGCAGGTGGACACAGAGGATCTGCGCAAGGCATTGCGCCGGTACCGGTCGTTCTTCAACCGGCTGCTCAGCACGTGAATCCGCGGCCGTCGGGCTGGCCGACGCGGTCCGCGCCGTCGGCCTGCCGGTCGTCGGCCCTGGTGGGCAGCTGACGGGGCGCCGGCGGCGGGGTCGGTCTGAAGTTCTCCCCAGATAACACTCCAATATCTGCGGTAGCTTGATCCGTCACCTGCGGTGACGTTCTCTGGCCACTACGTGAAGCGGCCCTGTTATCTGCGGCAAGGGGGAAGCGGTGCCCACCGTCGTAAAGCTGCCGACCGGCAAGGCGTTGACCGTCCGGGCGGCGGCCGACGCCTTCCTGGACTCGCTCGGCAACCCGAACACAGTCCGGAACTACGGGATTGGAGTGGGCAAGACCGCCGAACGTCTGGGCGAAGGTCGGCCACTGGCGGCGGTCGTGGACGACGAGATCGGCGAAGCCCTGGAACTGCTGTGGGGCACCGCGGCGGTCAACACCTGGAATCCCGCCGGGCGGCGCTGCTCTCCTGGCTCGGCTGGTGCCGCGAGCGCGGCTACGACAGCCCGGCGGTCCCGCTCTGGTTGAAGCGGCTGGCGGTGCCGGACTCCCAGACCCCAGCCCGCTCGAAGATGGCGATCCACCGGCTCATCGCCCGCCGGGACGTGCACCTGCGGGAGCGCCGCCGCACCAAGGCCCGCCGCCGCGGACAGGTCCGCGAGGACTACGTGTTGGAGACCGTCTATTGGGACGCCGGCACTGCCCGACTCCTGCCCCGGCCACTCAAGGGCCGCACCCGCGGGCCGGTGTTCGTCACGCACCGTAGGCCCGGGCCGGGGAAGGTCGTCAGCCCGCGCGACGTGTGCCCGGACAGCGGGCTGGCCCGGCTGTCGTACGGGCAGGCCCGCGCCCTGCTCGACGAGCACACCGCCGTTCGGGGGCCGGGCACCGGCTGGGACCTGCACGAATACCGCCATTCCTCTCTTACCCATCTCGGCGAGGCTGGGGCGAGCCTCCTGATGCTGCGAAGTCCCGGCACAAGAAGCCGGAGAAAGTCCGCCGCTACTTCAAGCCGTCCCCGGAGTCGATTGCCGAGCTCACGAGCCTCCTCGCACCAGGCGACAGCAGGCGCTGATCAGCTGTGGAACCTCGGGCCAGCCAACCGCCAGCAGCGGCGCGCATGGGCAAGGCGATAAGCCCGCCGATTTCCCCCGGATCATGCCAGCTGACGTTATGATGCGCCCATGCATCTTTCATCGTGTCTGAGCTGGTGGCGCTCCTTGTAGGAGCGGCCGCCTCTCACGCATGAACCGGGCCGTTCGGACGGACGGCCCTTTTGTGTCCCCTGGATCAGGGGTCGTGTCGTCCTGACGGCGATACCGACCCACCAGGAGACACTCATGAACACCACCCTCCACACCGCAGGACCCGAGACCCTCGCCTCCGACTCCCCTACCGACACCCTCGGGATGTCTGCCGCGCAGGCTCGCAGCACGAAACTGGAAGAGCTGATCCGTAAAGACCCGGGGCAGTTCCGCGTGCTGACCGGCGACCGCCCCACCGGACAGCTGCATCTGGGGCACTACTTCGGCACGCTCCACAACCGGGTGCGTCTCCAGGACCTCGGGGTGGAGATGTTCGTGATCATCGCGGATTTCCAGGTCCTGACCGACCGCGACCTAGCGGACAACCTGACCGGGCACGTCGAGGAGCTCGTGCTGGACTACCTCGCCATTGGCGTGGACCCGGCACGCAGCACGATCTTCACGCACAGCGCCGTTCCCGCCCTCAACCAGTTGCTGCTGCCCTTCCTCAGCCTTGTCTCCACTGCCGAGCTCAGCCGCAATCCCACGGTCAAGGATGAGATTGCTCACTCGCGGCAGTCCTCCGTCAGTGGGCTGATGTTCACCTACCCCGCCCACCAGGCCGCCGACATCCTCTTCTGCAAGGCCAACCTGGTCCCGGTCGGGCAGGACCAGCTCCCCCACCTGGAACTGACCCGGACCATCGCCCGCCGCTTCAACGACCGCTACGGCGCTGGCACCGCTGTGTTCCCCCAGCCCGATGCCCTGCTGTCGAGCGCGCCGCTCCTGCTCGGCACGGACGGCACCAAGATGAGCAAGAGCCGGGGCAATGCCATCACCCTGGCCGTCGGCGCCGACGAGAGCGCCCGCCTGATCAAGGGGGCCAAGACCGACTCCGAGCGCCACATCACCTACGACCCGGCCACTCGCCCGGAGGTGTCCTCGCTTCTGCTGCTGGCAGCCCTCTGCCAGAACCGAACTCCCGAGGAGGTTGCCGCCGACATCGGTTCCGCGGGAGCCGCCGCGCTGAAGAAGACCGTGACCGAGGCGGTCAACGAGTACCTGGCTCCGATCCGGGCCCGCCGAACCGAGTATGCGCAGGACCGCGCCTACCTCCGCCAGATCCTGCGGGAGGGCAACGAGCGAGCCAGAGCCGTGGCTGATGCCACCCTCGCCGAGGTGCGTACCGCCATGAACAGCCACTACTGACACCCAGGCCAGTGAGACACCGCCGCCGAATCTGTGTCTCACTGCCCACCTTCCTACGGTTCGTCGGCCTCCTCGGGAACGCGCAGAGGCCGCATCCCGTCAGGCAGCTCGGGAAGCTGGAAGGAATACCGGCCGAGCATCTCCTTATCTGGACACCTTCGAGTGACGCCTGAACCGGCGCCGTGGCGGTGGAGGCGGAGGTCTCGTTGGGCTATCCGAGTGCAGGCTTGGGGAGGCCAGTGTGCGGGTGGTCAAAGAACGCGACGGCGGCGTCGTACGGCGAGTTCGGTTGGTCGACGGTGACGGTGAACCGATCGCGGCGGCCTGCCGGTTCCTGGATCATCTGGTCGACCGGGGCTTCTCGCCGCACACGATCTGCGCGTACGCGTACGACCTGCGGCGCCTGTTCACCTTCCTCGTTGCCGAGGGCATGGACTGGCGCGAGTTCCGGGGCCCGGATGCCTTGCGGCTGCTGGCGTTCCTGCGGCGGGCGCCCTCGCGTCGGCCGGCCCAGCGGCTCGGCCTGACGGTCGTGGTCGGCGGTCCGGAGACACCGGGCAGTCTGCTCGCGCCGGCAACGGTGAACCGGATCTTGGCTGCCGTCTCCAGCTTCTACGACTGGGCGGTGGTCGCCGAGGAGTACGACGGCGACTCCCCGATGCAGAAGCGTCTCGACCCGGCACTGGCCCGGGTGCCGGACCGGCATCAGCCGCTCATGGGCCGCGCCAGCCGTCAGCAGCCGATGCGTCGCACGGTGACGGTCAAGCAGCCGCGGCGACTGCCACGCCCGGTGGACGAGGCGGTGCTGCAGCAGTTCATCGGCAGCCTGAAGCGGCTGCGGGACCTGGCGGTGTTCCTGCTGATGCTGGACGGCGGGCTGCGGCCGGGTGAGGTGCTGTCGCTGCACGTGGACGACATCTCTTATGGCCGCCGCCGGATGATGGTCCGCAAGCGCGACGACCACCCGCGCGGGGTCCGCGGCAAGTCCCGCACCGAACGGGTCGTGGACCTGCACGAGCCCCGCACCCTGGAGGCGGTCAGCCGCTATGTGATGCACGAGCGTCCCCTCGACGCGACCAGCCCGTTCGTGTTCCTGGTCGGAGGGAAGGGCACCCGCCGTCTGGAGCCGCTGGGCTACGACGCGGTGGTGCGGCTGTTCGCGCGGCGGCTGGACAAGCTCGGCCTGCGCACGCCGGAGACCACGCCGCACGCGCTACTCACGCCACGGCGATGTGGGAGGGCGGGATGCGGGAGTTGTCGCTGCAGAAGCGGTTGGGGCACGCATCGCCGGAGTCGACGAAGGTTTATACCCGGGTCTCCGACGAGGCTGTGCTGGCCGACTACACCCGCGCGCTGGAGGGCAACAGGTGACCGCGCTGACTCTGGCACCCGCCCTGGAATTGGACCGCCGCCGGTGCCACGCAACGAGGGAGGAGTACTTCGCCTGGGTCCGAGCGACGTTCGCCGATGCTCCGGCGTCGATCAAGTCCCGCCGCTACTTCTACAACCGCTTCCTCAAGCACTGGCCGGACTTGGAGGACTGGTTCGCCGAGCCCCTTCTGGTCCGCCTGGACCTGCACGGACGCGTCGCGCATGAGCCAGGCAAACGCATCGGGCCATCCCACGAGGCAGGCCCCTACCTCGCCTACCTCTCGCTGGTGCACGGTCTCAGGCTGGACGCCGACTACGTCCTCAGTCGGAATTTCGACAGCCTGTTCGTCCCCAAGGTCGCCGCCAGCCTCGGGCTGGACCTGGATCTGCTCGATTCGCTCTCCGCCCGCATGCTCCAGCTCGGCTATGCGCCTGTCAGCGGCCGGTCCGTCCTCACCTGGACGTTCAACCGCCTTCTCCTGATGAGAGGAGACCCTGACCTGCGCGCGATCCGGCTCGACGACCTTACCACTCTCGCCGAAGAGATCAAGCGCTACTGCGCCCGGCCAGAGGCCGGGTTCGTACGGGCCAGCCATGTCTCCAACGCACGCCGCCGCCTGCCCATGAACCAGCTCGCTGAGATCTACCAGAAGGCGTGCCTGACCAGGCTGCACGGCGTCCATGTGCTGCTGTTCAACATCGGACAGGTCCCCGAGCCGCCGTTCCACGGCCTGAAGACCGCCGAACTCTGGCGGACCGAACTCACCCCTCCCGAGACGCCGCCGACGCTCGCCGCCCCGGTGACGCGCTGGCTGTCGGGACGGTTGCAGACCAGCGACCGCGCGGAGTCTGTCCGCCACTCACGCGACGCCTTCCGCTACTTCCTGCGCTGGCTCGCCCAGGCCCACCCCGACATCAACGCGATGACCCAGCTGGAGCGTCGGCACATCGAGGGCTTCATGGCCCACCTGCACGAGCACACCAACGCCCGCACCGGACGGCCACTGACGGCACGGTCCCGCTACACCTACCTCAGCCCGCTGCTTCAGTTCTTCCGCGAGACCAGCCAGTGGGGCTGGAGCGACGTCCCGGGCCGGCCCTTGCTCGGCCGCTCGGACATGCCCAAACTCCCTTCCGCACTGCCGCGGTTCATCCCCCGGGCCGAGCTGGACCGCCTCATGGAAGCGGTCGAAGAACTCGAAGACCCGCACCAACGAGCCGCTCTGCTTCTGCTGCGCTGGAGCGGTGCCCGGCGCGGCGAGATCGCACGGCTGACCCTGGACTGCCTGGACGCCTACCCCGACGGCTATCCGCGGCTGCGGATCCCGGTCGGCAAGACCTACACCGAGCGCATGGTCCCGCTGCATCCCCAGGCGGCGGACGCTCTGCGCGAGCTGATCGACGCGGCCAAGGCCGCGAACGCCGCAGCCCGCCACGACGCATGGGCCCAGCGGTCGGTCCGCTACGTATTCATGCGGCGGGGCAAGCCGATGGGCCGGCACTTCCTCTATGCGGACGCCCTGGAGATCGCCTGCCGCAAGGCCGGGCTCGTCGACGGCGACGGAAATCCCACCGTGACCGCCCACCGGTTTCGCCACACGGTCGGCACTCAGCTCGCCGAAGGCGGCGCCCAGATCCAGACCATCATGGCGATCCTCGGGCACCGCAACGCACAGATGTCGGCCACCTACTCCCACATCAGCGACCCCGTCCTGAAGGAGCAGTACGAGAAAGTCATCGCCGGCGGCGGACGGATCGCAGGCCCGGCCGCAGAGGAACTCCTGACCAGCCGGATCGGCGAGGACACCCTGAACTGGCTCAAGACCAACTTCTTCAAGACCGAACTCGAACTCGGCCACTGCCTGCGGGCACCCGCTGAAGGGCCCTGTGAGTGCGATCTCTATCTCCGTTGCTCGAAGTTCCTCACCACCACTGAGTACGCCCCGCGTCTGCGATCCCGGCTTGCCCGCGAGCAGCAACTGGCCCAGGACGCCATCGAGCGCGGCTGGCCCCGCGAAGTCGAGCGGCACAACGCCATCGCCGACCGGATCCGTGGACTCCTCGCCGATCTCGGAGAGAGCGCCGATCCCGGCCCTGACGATCACTGCTGAGCAGTTGGTTCGGCGGCCTGAGCGAGAGCCCCCGACGGATACTTGTCAGATGGATGGATCAAGGGCCTCTTAGGTCAACACCACGCATGACTGGGCCGGCATCGTCGACGCGGGCCATCTCACTCAGATCCGCCAGGAACCCGCACAGTTCGCTCCGGGCGGGCCGGGACACCTTGTTCTTGAGGTCGTTGCTTATGCCGCTGATGAGGCAGCGAGCCGGGGCGGTGGACGGTGCGTGGTCACGCTACATACTGACGGCTCCGTGTCGGTGAAGGATGACGGGCGGGGCACCGACACTCGGGTCGACGAGCACGGCCGGGTGGTGAAGAAGCCGGTCATGGCCACGAAGGATCTTCGCTTCTTCGACCTCCCGGAGGCGGAACCGCTTCCGGACGGACATCCACGTCGCGGTATGTCCGTCGTCGCAGCGCTTAGCGAGTGGCTGATTCATACCAACCGCCGTCTCAACGGATCCTGGAGCCAGCGTTATGCGCGTGGCATCCCGGTGACCGACCTGGAGCCCGTCGAGGCCGACGGGACCACGGGGACCTGCGTCCGCTTCCTGCCGGACAAAGCTCTGCGTTCGCGGTGGTCGTTGACCGCGGGTGATCTGGCGCGGTGGTCCGAGCACTGGCCCGACCTGACTGTCCACCTCGAAGATCAGCGAGACGCCGTGGACCGGTCAGGTCCGTGACCGCGGGGCGTCACGACCGAATTGCACCAGAACGAGCGGCCCGGTCTGCCCTCGACCCGTCGTCCCAACGCTCGGCTCGGTGACCTGAAGGCGGTAGGTGTCGGAGCCGGTCTCGATCAAGGGCATCTGAAGTTGGGCCGGTCCCGCATACGCAAATTCGTCCAGATAAATGTTGATGTGGTGCCGCACGAACGGCGACAGGCGGGTCACATCTTCATCGCGGACGTTGAACCCGTCCGCGCGCAGCTGGGTTACTGCGGCGTCCATGTACCTCGTGTTGAACAGCACCAGCGCGTTCAGGACCAGGCCGAGCACGCCGATCTGGTCCTCCATGCCGTCCTGGTAGCGCTGGTAGAGCTGCCCGGCCCTGCCGTGGAAGATCTTCCGGTGCGTGACGACCCTCCTCGAGGTTGGCCTGGGCTTTGAGCGCCCCATGAGGTCCGGCAGCGACGTCAGCGCGTTGAGGACCGGAAGCCCTTCCGGGGGGTGGCGCCGAAGTCCACGACCTTCACGAGGAGCTTGAGGAACGGCCGCACCGTGCCGAACCGGCCCACCAGCATCGCCCGCCATGCCTCGTCGGCGTCGGAGTCCAGCGGCGGCGTCAGCTCGAACAGCGCGGCGATCGCGGCGGCCAGCTCGTGGCGCGGCACCACCGCCTCGATCCGCTCCCACATCGCCTCGAAGCTCTCGACCTTCGGGCCGCTGATCTCCCCGGTGTCGGTGTCAACCTGCTCGGACCCTCTCCACCCTCGGCAGAGTCTTCATCTTCTCCTTGACCGTCTCCCGCTCGGCCTTGGCCAGCAGCTTCGTCGCGATCAGTACCTCCAGCAGGTCCAGCGCGTCATCGACCGCCCGGGTTGTCAGGTGAACGGTGGTGGCCAGCAGCGTCGCCAGACGCCGGGAATTGCTGTGCCGGCGCAGGAGCGACGCCTTGCCGTCCACGCCATACCGGGAAAGCGCCATACCGGGAAAGCTCCGCCCGCCGCCGCGGAGGGATCGCCGAGACGTCCAGATCACCCATCCCGAGGTCGGCGATCTCCTCCGCACGCTGAAGCGCCCACTTCATCTGCGGGCCCGACACCCGCACCGGACCGCGCCGCAGCCGGTCCAGCTCCGATACCCGCTCGCCAGGCGGGACGGTCAGCAGCGAGTCCAGCACCGCCCGCTGACCGACGTTCAGCAGCCCCTACAGGGTGTCCCACAGCCGCTGGTTCGCTGCCTTCCGCACGGTGCCCACCAGCCGGGCCAGACGGCCTGCCCCGGGCAGCAGCACCCGGCGCTCACGCAGCCACCCGGCCGCCGCGTCGAACAGCGCCTTCGGCCCGTCGCCGGTCGTCCAGGCCCGCGCGTCCAGCCACGCGCTCAGCTCTTCGCGCACCTCGGCTAGTCCCGCCAGCCCCCGGCCTCCTGGATCTCCCCGGCATGGGTGCGGACCGTTCCGTCCCGCTCGCCCTACAGCTTCAGACACGACGGGTCCGCGAGTTCCAACTGCTCGGCCAGATACTTCGGCCGCCAGCGCCGGCACCTGCCGCGGGTCCGGCATGAACCGGCCCAGGTACCGCACGCTCGTCAACTGGACCGCGTACCCGAGCCGGTTGTGCGCACGCCGCTTGGCCTGCACCGCGTCCCGATCCGCGTCGTCCAGGAAGAAGTACCGCTCCAACTCGGCACGAGACGGCGCCCCGTGAAACGCCCCATACCGGGCCGCCTGCTCATCCGACAGGAACTCGACCGCCACAACAGCCCTCCGAATGTCGACAACAACGACCCGCGAAGGCTGCGACGCGCAATCACCCCAGGTCAAAGCACCAAGCAGCCCGGAGAAGGCTTTGCGCACGATCTGACACGGAAGTTCCTCAGACCCCTACTCGAGCCAACCCACGCACAGAAAGGGTTGAACGGCATGCAGATCGATCTGAAAGGCCGCGGCCCCCGCACGGCTCTGGTCACCGGCTCGACGCAGGGCATCGGCGAGGCGATCGCCGTCGGCCTCGCCCGCGCCGCTGCCCGAGTGGGCATCAACGGCCGCACTGCCGAGCGGGTGGAGGACAGTGTCGCCCGGCTGCACCAGCACCTGCCCGGCGCCGCGCCTGGAACACCGGAGGCGGTGGTGAGGCCATGGACCAGATGCGGCAGCAGGTCGGACGCCCATGACGTCACATCCCACGAGGTGGGATCGGTCACCCGAAGGGCGGTGGCGGGGACGTCGCTGCCCGCCATGGCCGCCGCTCCGAGCGGCCCGGCCGCCCACGTCGGCAGGGGCGTGCCTCGGCGCCCGAGCACCCCGTACGCCGCTCCGACGCCGAGGCCGGTGACGTATTCAAGGAGCGCACCGGCAGCTTGTTGACGGTTGGACTTGGTTTCCCCATCACCCAACTCCACGCCGGTGTGGTCGGCGAGACGCTCCGCGATCTGCACCGGCATGTCGCTGGACGACCGGCCGCGCAGCAGCATGTCGCCCTAGGTGGCCAGGTTCAGTGCGATGGTACCCGCTGCCCCGGCCAGCAGGCCTTTGGTCACTGACTGCATCCGAGGCACTCCCTTGGGTCTGTGCCGATGTGCTGGACAGACCCCGGGTTCTCGCGCGGCGGCGGCCAAACAGAGCGCGGCAGGACACGGCACGCCTCAACTGTCGGCCTGTTCAGGTTGTGCCTCGGCCTCGGGCTCTGCCGCTGCCTCAGGCTGTGCCGTCGCCTCGGGGGCGGTGTAGAAGACAGAGGTGCCCTGCTTGGTGCGCTGGGCGCGGTTCTTGGCCACGAGTCCTTCCAGCGTGGTGCGCACGACGGTGGTCTTGATACCGCGGTCGGGATGGGCCTGGCAGAGTGCGGTGGCGATTTCCGCCGCCGAGCGAGGTTCGCTCTGCTCGGAGAGGTGACTGCGGACGAGTTCGACCAGCGTGGGCTGCGCCGACTGCGCCGATTGCGCGGACTGAGCGGACTGCGTCGCCACGGCCTTGCCCGCGCGCTTCCTGGCCGCCTGCTTCGTGGCCGCCTGCTTCGTGGCCGTGCCGTCTGCCTGCGCGGTGGTGGACTTCTGCGTCCGGGCCCGCTGACCGCTGCCCCGTTGAGCAGAGCCCTTCTTGCGCGGGCCGGGCACCGCGGCGGGTGCGGGCTCGGCCGCGGGCCGCGCGGGCGTCGGTGCGATGCCCAGTGCCTGTTGCATGTTCACCAGCACGGTGTGGTCGTGCTGCAGGGTGACCAACTGCTCCTGCAGCGTGGCGATCTCCGCGCTGATGCGTTCCTGCTCCTTGACGTTCGCTTCGAGGTCACTGGCCACCTGGGCGATGTAGTGAGATGTCAGCTCGGTGGCGGGAGTCGTGCTCTCGGACATGGGTCGGCCTTTCCTTGGTGCCGTTCCTTGGTGCCGTGGTGCACAGATAGTACGGATGAGTGGAGCCGGTTGTTCCTGGCGTGTGAGGGGTCGCTGCCCCGCCGTGCGGAGCGATGCTCCGTGACCTGGTGACAAAGGCACCTCGGGGAACCTGAGTTCCTATGAGCACCGCATGAGCGCACGGTGGCTGTGGCCCTGCCGTTGGGCCATGGACATGAGTCGCAGAGAGAAGCCGGACCGGGGGCATCGCGGTGGTGTTCGCGGGAGGTGATTCCTCGGCGGGACGGGTTCGGCCGGGCGGGACAACGGCGTGCTCTGGCGTGCTCTGACGAATTCGTCACCAGCCGGTGAGCAGCAGGTGGTTGAGGAGAAGGGCGAGCACCGCCTGGGCGGTGAGCCAGACACGGGGGTGGGTCAGGAAGGCGCACGCCGGAAGCAGCCACATGGCGAAGGGCAGCCAGATGCGTTCCGTCTCCGCCTTGCTCATGCCGGACAGGTCGGCGACGAGGAGGGCGAGCAGAGCGCAGCAGACGAGCAGGGCGAGCCGTACCTCGGCGGCCGGCCCGTCGCCGGCCGGTGCCGTCACCGGCCGGGCGCGTACGTCGGCGCGTTCGCGGACGAGCGCCCGGCCGGCCCGTTGCAGGCCGGCCGCCGTGGCGAGGCCGACGATGAGCACGGTGCACGCGAGGTTGGCCCACACCCAGTAGCCGTAGGGCCGGGTCCCGCCGACCCCTTGGTAGTAGCGCGTGACCAGCAGGCGGTACGCCTCCCACCAGTCGAAGCCGGCGAGGGTGAACAGCAGCGGGACCACGGCCAGCCCGGCGAGGAGGAAGGGAAGCACGCGGGCCGCATGGCGCCCGGTCCGCGCGTCGCTGCGGGTACACGCGGACCGGGGCCGTTGAGGGGACTCGGGCCGGCCCGGCCCGCCCCGCCCGAGCAGCAGGACGCCCGCGGCGATCAGCGCGAACAGCGTCAGGCCGTACGAGAGGTAGCAGGTCAGGCCGAACAGCAGCCCCGAGCCGAAGGCGGCCGTTCCCCGCAGGCCGAACCCCGCCCGTCCCGTCACCGCGAGCGCGAGCAGCGCCACCGACCAGGCGGCCACGGCCGCGAAGTAGCCGTCGGCGGAGGCGCCCACCCATACCGCGGCCGGCGCCAACACCAGAAAGGGTGCCGCCCGGCGTGCCAGGCGCTCCCCGGCCAGCACCCGCACCGTCACCAGCACGGCCACGCACGCCGTGGCGCCGACGGTGATGCACCAGGCGCCGGCCCAGCCTCCGCCGCGCAGGCCGACCCGGTCGAGCAGGACAAAGGTGAGCGTCGCGGCCGGGGGATGACCGGCGATGTGGGCGGGCCAGGGGGCGGGGGACCCGGCCACGATGTGGTGGGTGAAATCCCGCAGCGTGGCCGGGATGTCGTGGAAGCGGTCGATGACCCGGAGGTACTCGTTGGTGGTGGTCAGCCGGATGGCCACCCCCTGGTGCCAGCCGTCGACGAGCGCGAGGGACCAGGTCCACGCCATGGCCGTGCCCCAGGCGGTGGCGAGCAGCGCCCGCCACGGCAGCCGCACCGCGAGAAGCGGTCCGTACGCCACCATGGCAACCGCCACCAGCACGGCAGCGGATGTGCCCGGTCCCACGTGCGGGTCCCAGTCGGCGAACAACGGAGGCCAGTGGACGAACAGCGTGTGGTGGGCGAGCTGGATGTGGCGGCCGACCAGGACGGCCGCCAGGACGAGCAGGGCGGCGGCCGCGGCGGCGCACAGGTCGCGGAGGAGAGGGCGGGTCACACGGGCACGCTAGGCCGCAGGGCGGCGAACGGGCTGGTACACCGGCTGGACGTCAGCGTTTCGTCATGGGTTGCGCACCCTTTCTCGGGCGGATCGCGGCCTACGGTCGAGGCATGCGCGATCAACGGCTCCCCACCTCGCCCGGCTTCTGGCGCAGTCCGCTGCGCGGCCCCTGGTTCACCTCGGTGCTGGGTCTCGTCCTGCTCGTCGGCATCAGCGTGCTGTTCGTGACGGGGCTGGTCTCGTACGCCGCCTACAACCCGAACCTGTCGCCGGTGAACGACCAGACCCCCGACAAGGGCGTCCTCGGCTTCTACCTCTTCGCCTGGCCGACGCATCCGCACTGGCTGTACCGGCTCACGCAGGGCGTCCACGTCACGCTCGGCATCACCCTGATCCCCGTTCTGCTGGCCAAGCTGTGGTCGGTCGTGCCCAAGCTGTTCGCGCTGCCCCCGGCCCGGTCCCTCGCACACGCTCTGGAGCGGATCTCGCTGTTGCTGCTGGTCGGGGGCGGACTGTTCGAGTTCACCACCGGTGTGCTCAACGTCCAGCTCGACTACGTCTTTCCCGGCTCCTTCTACCCGCTGCACTTCTACGGCGCCTGGGTCTTCTTCGCCGCCTTCGTCGTCCACGCCGTCCTGAAGGTGCCCGCGGCGGTGCGGAACGTGCGCCGTATGCGGGAGGGCGGAGAGCCGGCGGCACCGCGGGAGGAAGGGGAGCTGGTATCATCCCGACCCGACCCGTCCACCGTCTCGCGCCGCGGGGCGCTGTGGCTGGTCGGCGGCGGCTCGCTGCTGCTGTTCGTCACCAACGCCGGCCGCAGCTTCGACGGGCCGCTGCGGCAGACCGCCGTACTCACGCCTCACGGCGGGGCGGAGCCCGGCAGCGGTCCGGGCGGCTTCCAGATCAACAAGACGGCCGCGTACGCGCGGATCACCGCGGCGGAGACGAACGAGGAGGCGTGGCGGCTGGTCGTCACCGGTCGCACCGGCACCGTCCGGCTCAGCCGGGCCGACCTGCTCCGGCTCCCCTTGCACAGCTCGGCGCTGCCCATCGCCTGTGTGGAGGGCTGGTCCACCTCGGACCAGTGGTGGCGCGGGGTCCGGCTGCGGGACCTCGCAGCACTCGTCGGGTACGACGACGCACCCGACGTCCTCGTGGAGTCCCTCCAACGGCACGGTGCCTTCCGCCGGGCCGCGCTGCGCGCCAACCAGGTGGCCGACCCGCGTTCCCTGCTCGCCCTGTACGCCAACGGCGAGGACCTCACCCCGGACCACGGCTACCCGGCCCGCGTCATCGTGCCCGCGGCGCCCGGTGTGCTCAACACCAAGTGGGTGGCCCGGATGACCTTCGGAGACCTGTGATGATGCGTCGGATCCCGATCGGCAGCCCCCTGCAGCTGCTGCTGCTCGCCTGCTCGTTCGCATTGGCCGCATACGCGGGTGTGCGGCTGCTCGCGGGCGACTGGTTCCAGGTGGCGCTGTGGTTCGTGGGGGCGGCGCTGCTGCACGACCTGGTGCTGCTGCCGCTGTACGCGGCGGCCGACCGCGCGGTCGTACGGGCGCTCGGCACGGTCGGCCACCGGGAGCGGGCCCTGTACGTCCGTGTCCCGGCGGCCCTGTCCGGCCTGCTGCTCCTGTTGTGGTTCCCGCTGATCAGCGGTCAAATGGACCGGCCCTACCGGTTGGCCGCCGGGCTGTCGACGGACGGCTTCCTCGCCCGCTGGCTGCTGATCACCGCCGTGCTCTTCGGCGGCTCGGCGCTGCTCTTCGTGCTGCGGCTGCGCAGGGCGACGAAGGACCGCCCGCCCGCCGTCCACTGATCGACGGCCCGCCAGCCCGCCCGTTCCGCGTGCCGGAGCAGGGCCGGAGTACCGAGCCGCGCCCAGGGGAACGGGCTGCCCGCGGCGCCCCGCGCGTCAGTGACGTGGACGACCTGGACGACCTGGACGCGGACGCGTTCGTCGACGTCCACCGGCGCAGTCTCGGCGATCAGCAGACCGCCGGGGCGCAGGAGCCGGGCCAGCCGGCGGAGCAGGGCGCGCGGGTCGCCGCCGATGCCGACGTTGCCGTCCATGAGGAGTGCGGTGTCCCAGCGGCCCTGGCCGGGAACCGGCTCGAAGACGGATCGGCGCAGCGCGGGGCCGCCGAGCCTCATCGTGTGCGCCACGGCGGCCTCGCTGACGTCGATGCCCAGGACGTGCCGCCCCTGCGCTGCGAGCGCCGCGACCAGCCGTCCCGGCCCGCACCCGACGTCGAGCACGGCGCCCTCGCACCGGCCCAGCACCTCCAGGTCCACCGCGTCGGCGTCCGCGCACCACCGTTCCACCTCCAGCGGCAGCAGCCACCCGTCGGCCCGGCGCAGGAAGAGCGGGCCGTGGCCGGTGCGCAGGGCGGCGGAGTAGGGCTCGGCGGCGGCCCAGGCGGGCGCGGTGGTCCCCGTGGGCTGTCCCGGCGTGTTTGGTGGCGCGATCTCGTGTGCGGTGCTCATGGGCCGGTGACCGCCGTGAGCCGGGCGAGCCGCGCGGCGAACCGGCCGTGCGGAGCGCAGGCGGCGACGGCCCGGGCGTCGGCTGCGGTGTCGACGTCGCGAAGGCGCGGCAGGTCGCGCACGCGCAGGCCCGCGGCGACGAGCCGGTCCCGCTGGACGGCACCCGTCACGGCCGTCGACATGGGCACGCCCCGCAGGAGGGAGGGATCGGGTTCGGCCAGTCCCAGGGCCCAGAAGCCGCCGTCCTCGGCCGGGCCGAAATACGCGTCGCAGTCGGCGAAGTCCACGGTGAGCTGTTCCGCTGTCACCTGCGGTGTGTCCATCCCGATCAGCAGCGCCGGGCCGTCGCATCCGGCGAAGGCCGCGGCCAGCCGTTCGTCCAGCCCGCCCGTGCACTGCGGCATGACGTCGAAGCCGGGCGGAAGCCAGGGGCCGATCGTGCCGTCGAGGACGAGGACGCGCCGCGAGGCGGGAGTCGCGGCCACGGTGTGCAGGGTGTCCGTGAGCGCCGCCTCGGCGAGCGACGCCGCCTCCCGTGGGGTGAACGGTGGCGTCAGCCGGGTCTTCACCCTCCCTGGCCGCGGCTCCTTGGCGATGACGAGCAGCGTGGTCACCGAGGGATTCCTCCTCCTGTGGTCTGCGGGGCCGGTTCGGCCAGCACCCGGCTCATGTCCCGTACCGCCTGCCAGGTCCCGCGCCAGGTGCCCGTCACCTTGGACGCGCCGGCGCGCGGCAGGTACGGCACGTCGTGCTCGCTGATGCGCCAGCCGGCGTCGGCGGCACGCACGACCATCTGCAGCGGATAGCCGCTGCGGCGGTCGGTGAGGCCGAGGGCGAGCAGCGGTTCGCGCCGGGCGGCGCGCAGGGGACCGAGGTCGTGCAGGGGCAGGCCCGTGCGGCGGCGCAGCATCCGGGCGAGCACGAGGTTGCCGGCCCGGGCGTGCGCGGGCCAGGCGCCCCGGCTCTGCGGACGCCGCCGGCCGAGCACCAGGTCGGCTGCACCGGCGTGCACCTCGCGGACGAAGGGCACCAGCAGCGACGGGTCGAGGGAGGCGTCGCAGTCGCAGAAGCAGACGATGTCGGCGGTGGCGGCGGTCAGTCCCGCGTGGCAGGCGGCGCCGAACCCGCGGCGCGGCTCGTTCACGACGGTCGCGCCCCGGGCCCGCGCCAGCTCGGCCGAGCCGTCGGTGGAGCCGTTGTCCACGACGAGGGCGCGCCAGCCGTCCGGGATGCGGGCGAGCACCCAGGGCAGGGCCGCGGCCTCGTTCAGGCAGGGGAGCACCACGTCGACGTCCGATGATGTGGGAGAGGTCGTCACGGCGTTCACCCTACGAACGCGAATGGCGCATATCGGGCTTCGGCTCCTTACGAAACACGGACGTCGGGGCCGCGGGAGCTCTCGGCGGCGGCACGGACCGGGGCGCGGTGCCACGCTGGACGCATGCAGCAGCCGTACGAACCCATGCAGGCAGCGCCCGCCGAGAACCGGCCGGCCGGAGCCGCTCGTGTCCTGGTCGTGGACGACGACCCCACCGTCGCCGAGGTCGTCTCCGGCTATCTGAACCGCGCCGGCTACGTCGTGGACCGGGCCGAGGACGGGCCGACGGCGCTCACCCGGGCCGCCGCGCACTGGCCGGACCTGGTGGTGCTCGACCTGATGCTGCCGGGCATGGACGGCCTGGAAGTGTGCCGTCGGATGCGCGGGCACGGACCTGTACCGGTCATCATGCTCACCGCCCGCGGCGACGAGGACGACCGGATCCTGGGCCTCGAGGTCGGCGCCGACGACTACGTCACCAAACCGTTCAGCCCCCGCGAACTCGTCCTGCGTGTGGAGTCGGTGCTGCGCCGTACGCGGCCCGTCACCGCTCCGCACCCGCTGGGCGCGGCCGGCCTGGCCGTCGACCCGGCCGCCCGGCGCGCCACCAAGGACGGCGCCGAACTCGCCCTTACGCTCCGCGAGTTCGACCTGCTCGCCTTCTTCCTGCGCCACCCGGGCCGAGCCTTCAGCCGCGAGGACCTGATGCGCGAGGTGTGGGGCTGGGACTTCGGTGACCTGTCGACGGTCACCGTCCACGTCCGACGGCTGCGCGGCAAGGTCGAGGACGACCCGGCCCGGCCCCGCCTGATCCAGACCGTGTGGGGCGTGGGGTACCGTTTCGACGCCGCCGGGCGCGAGGGGAGCTGATCGTGCGCGACACCCTCCTGATCGCCCTGTACGCCTTCCTCGGCGCCGCCGCGACCGGCCTGGCCGGGGCGGGCGTGCTGCGGCTGATCCGGCGGCGCTCGCTCACCGCGTCGCTTGCCGTGGTGGCCGCCGTGGCGGTGTGTGCGATGCTCGCCGGCACCCTGGCCGTGGCGGAGGCGATGTTCCTGTCCGCGCACGACCTGTCCGTCGTCACCACGGTCGTGGCGATGGCCGCGATCGTGTCCCTGGCCACCGCACTGCTGCTGGGCCGCTGGGTCGTGGCCCGCAGCCGCGCCCTCGCCCGCGCCGCCCGGTCGTTCGGGGACGGCGGGGACTTCGCCGCCCCCGACGGCCCGGCGACCGCCGAACTGGAGTCCCTGAGCCGCGAGTTGGCCGCGACCAGCGCCAGGCTCGCCGAGTCCCGGGAGCGCGAGCGCGCCCTGGAGTCCTCCCGCCGTGAACTCGTCGCCTGGATCTCGCACGACCTGCGCACCCCGCTCGCCGGACTGCGCGCCATGGCGGAGGCACTGGAGGACGGGGTGGCCGCCGACCCGGGCCGCTACCTCAAACAGATCCGCACCGAGGTCGAGCGACTGAACGACATGGTGGGCGACCTGTTCGAGCTCTCCCGCATCCACGCGGGCAGCCTCGCCCTCACCTGCTCCCGGATCTCGCTGTACGACCTGGTCGGCGACGCCCTCGCCGGAGCGGATCCGCTGGCGAAGGAACTCGGCGTGCGCCTCGTGGGCGACCGCATCGAGCCGGTGCCCGTCGAGGTGGACGGCAAGGAGATGAGCCGCGTGCTGGGCAACCTGCTGGTGAACGCGATCCGCCGCACGCCCGCCGACGGTACGGTCGCGGTCACCGCCGAACGCTCACCCGAGGGGGTCGTCCTCTCCGTCAGCGACAGTTGCGGCGGCATCCCCGATGAGGACCTGCCACGCGTCTTCGACACCGGCTGGTGCGGCACGGACGCCCGCACCCCTCCGGGCGGCGCGGGCCTCGGTCTCGCCATCGTCCGGGGCATCGTCGAGGCCCACCGGGGACGTGCCACCGTGCGCAACATCCCCGGCGGCTGCCGTTTCGAGGTGACACTGCCCACGGCCGAGGGATGAACGCCGGGGGAGTCGGGGGAGTCACGGGGAGCCGTCGGACAGTCGCCGACCCCTACCGCGGGGAGAACCCGCTCGGCTTCTCGCCGCGGAGCCGGGCGCGCGCGAACTCCCGCATGCCCTCCTCGAATCCCACGTCGGCCTTCCAGCCCAGCTCGGCCCTCAGCCGTGAGGAGTCGGCGGTGATGTGGCGCACGTCGCCCAGGCGGTACTCGCCGGTGACGACGGGCTCGGGCCCGCCGTGCGCGGCGGCCAGCGCCCGTGCCATCTCGCCGACCGTGTGCGGTTCGCCGCTGCCGGTGTTGTAGGCGGTGAGCATCCCCTCGGGCGTGGTGGCCTCCAGCGCCGCGACGTTGGCCGCGGCGACGTCCCGCACGTGCACGAAGTCGCGCCGCTGCCGTCCGTCCTCGAAGACGCGCGGAGCCTCGCCGCGGGCGAGCGAGGAGCGGAAGAAGGAGGCGACCCCGGCATACGGGGTGTCGCGGGGCATGCGGGGGCCGTACACGTTGTGGTAGCGCAGTGACACCGCCGATCCGCCCGTCGACCGGGCCCACGCGGCCGCCAGGTGTTCCTGGGCGAGCTTGGTCGTGGCGTACACGTTCCGGGGGTCGACCGGGGCGTCCTCGCCGACCAGCCCCGGCGACAGCTCCTCCCCGCACGCCGGGCACGTCGGCTCGAACCGGCCCGCGTCCAGATCGGCGACGGCCCGCGGACCCGGCCGCACCGGCCCGTGCCGATGGCACTCGTACCGCCCTTCCCCGTAGACGACCATCGATCCGGCCAGGACGAGGCGCCGTACGCCCGCATCCGCCATGGCCGTGAGGAGGACGGCGGTGCCGAGGTCGTTGCGGGATACGTACTCCGCCGCGTCGGCGATTCCGTTGCCGAGACCGACCATCGCGGCCTGGTGGCACACGGCGTCCACGCCGGACAGGGCGCGGGCAACCGCCTCCGGGTTCCGCACGTCCGCACCCACGTCCTCGCGCACGTCGAACACCACGGGCTCGTGTCCGCGCGCCGCCAGCGCCTCGACGACATGGGACCCGATGAACCCGGCACCGCCGGTGACCAGTACACGCATGTGGCCCACGCTAGGCCCGCGACGGCACCGGACCGCACGACCGCGCCCACCACGTCACCCCTCCGTAAGACATGGCGCGGCGACGGCCGAGCGGCAGGTCCAACCCATTTGGATTTTCTGTCCATTGGGTTAGATTCTCAGTACAGATCAGTTCGCCTGAGGTCCTGGGAGGGTGGATGGCGGCCAGTGAGCCGGACGCGATCATCGCGGCCCTGACACCCGTCATCGACGGCCTCGCCGCAACCCTGGGCTCCTTCTGCGAAGTCGTCATCCACGACTTCCGCCGACCGGAGAACTCCGTCGTCGCCATCGCCGGCACGGTCACCGGGCGGACGGTCGGCGGATCGATGAGCGAGATCGGCATGGGCCTCCTCGCCCGCGGCGACGAGGCAACCGACGAACTGAACTACATCACCCGCACCCAGGACGGGAAGTTGGTGAAGTCGTCGACCATGGTCCTGCGTGACTCCGCGGGCACGGCCTTCGGGGCCTTGTGCCTCAACCTCGACATCACCGTGGCGAACCAGGCGTATGCCCTGATCGGCGAACTCGCCGGAACGAGCGGTCCCGCCACGGTCCCGACGACCACGTTCGGCGACGACATCGGCTCCGTGGTGGACGCGATCGTCGACGCCCACCAACTGCGGCAGCACAGGCGGTGGTCCGAACTCAGCCGCAGGGAACGCCTGGAGCTGTTCCGCAGTCTCGACGACCGCGGTGTCTTCGCCGTGCGCGGGGCGGCCCAGCAGATCGCCGAACGCCTCGGCATCTCCCGGGCCTCCGCCTACAACTACCTCGCCAAGGCGAGAACCCCGACCGACGCACCCGACGCGGACGGCAGCGTGCCCGTCGGCCCCCACCAGGAGGGAGTACAGGCATGACCGGCACCCCGCCCGTCACCCTGGAGGACGTCCGCGACGCCGCCGTACGCATCAAGGGCGTGGCGCACCGCACCCCCGTGCTGCGCTCGCGCACCCTGGACGCGCTGGTCGGCGCGGAAGTCTTCGTCAAGTGCGAGAACTTCCAGCGCATCGGAGCCTTCAAGTTCCGCGGGGCGTACAACGCCGCCTCGCGGCTGTCCGCCGAGCAGCTGGCCAAGGGCATCGCCGCCTACTCCTCCGGCAACCACGCGCAGGCCGTCGCCCTCGCCGCCCGGGAGCTCGGCACCAGTGCCGTTATCGTCATGCCGGAGGACACACCTCGCTCCAAGAGGGAGGCGACGGCAGGCTACGGAGCGGAGATCGTCACCTACGACCGCTACACCGGCGACCGGGTGGCCATCGGGGAAGCGCTCGCCGCCGACCGCGGTCTGGCGCTCGTACCCCCCTACGAGCATCCGCACGTCATCGCCGGGCAGGGAACGGTGGCCCTCGAACTGATCGAGGAAGTAGGCGACTTGGACGCCCTGATCGTGCCCGTCGGGGGCGGCGGCCTGATCGCCGGTTGCGCCACGGCCGCCAAGGGGCTGCTGCCCGGGCTCCGCGTCATAGGCGTCGAGCCGGAAGACGGCGACGACACCAAGCGGTCCCTGGAAGCCGGCCGACGCGTCTCCGTCCCCGTGCCCCGCACCATCGCCGACGGCCAGGCCGCGGACGTCCCGGGTGAACTCACCTTCTCCGTCAACCAGCGCCTGGTCGACGGCATCGCGCTGGTCGGTGACGACCAGATCCGCGACGCCATGCGGTTCGCCTTCGAACGCATGAAGATCGTCCTCGAACCCAGCGGCGCCAGCGCCCTGGCCGCGCTCCTGGCCCACCGGCTCGACCGCGTCCCGCCCAGAATCGGCGTCATCGTCTCCGGCGGCAACATCGACACCCAGAGGTTCACCGAGGTCCTCTGCGGTTGACGGACCGCAGGCCGAAGTCCGGCTGGAGCACCGGCAGGTGACGGTCCGTCGGCTCCGCAGGGGCGTATATCTCCAGCGCACTGGCCGTTGTGGGTGAGTGACCGCGACGCCGATCCCGGAACGCCCGCACCAGCACACGGTCCCACCCCTGGTCCGGCATCTCCTCGCGGTCATACGGTTGCCACCACGCAGTAGTGCGGGAACTCCTCGGCCACCCGGCTCAGCAGGGCGCCGGCGACCGGATCATGCGGAACGAAGACCGGCCAGGTCTCAGCGAACTCAGGAGTCGGGAGATCAACGCCGGACGCTCGGCGAGCGAGATGATCTGGATGCTGTCGATGTCTGACACGGCGCGGCACCCTGCCACAGGGGCCCATCGTGACCAGCGATTTTTTTCCTCAGCTCGCGCGACGTCGGCTCCCGGCCGTGCGTTCGACGGCGTCTCGGCCGGGTCAGTTCCAGAGCGGGTAGGTCATCACTTGCTCGAAGCCGTCCGGTCGGCCACTGGTGTAGACGAGGCTCATCTGGGTGTAGTGCTCGAGCTGAGGGTGCTTCTTCCACGGCTGCGGACGGTCGAGCCGCACGACGACCGGGTACGAGTGGAACTTGCCTGCCGCGCAGTACGGCTTGCAGTCGTTGACGAGGTTGAAGCCCTTGGCCACCGCCGAGTCCGCGCCCCATTGCGACCAGTGGAGCGAGGAGAGGCGGCTGTTGCCGTCACCGCAGGCGAGTATGAACGCGTCGGGGCGTTCTTGCGGATGCCAGAAGCAGTCGACGATCACTGGGTTGCCCTGCTGTTTCACCTCGTGGGCGGCCGCCGACGACACCGTCGGGGCAGCCGAGGCTGCTCCCAGGGTTGCTGCGAGCGATGCGGCGGCACAGAGTGTGACCGCCATCCTCACTGTCTGTATCCGCATGTGCGCTCCCGCCCGCATGATTCCGGTCCTGTGGTGCCCCGCGCCCCCGCTCCCGGACTGCCCCCTTGTCGGGGGTCTCGCCCGCCGGGCGGATGCCGGAGGCTCTACCATCCTCTGCCGGCGCTGGCTCTGTACTGACGCTACGACCATGTCGGGGGATGCACCACTCGTATGGAGCAGCGCCGCGCGCAGCGAGCCCCGCACGGCAAGCGGCGACCCTCCGGGCAGGCCCGGGCGACCGACCGGGCCTGGGTGCCGGACCCGTGGTCCGTGGGGTGCCGGTTCTGCCGGGCGTGGCGCTGCCCATCTGCCGTCATCCGAGGAGATGCGGGGACGAGTGGCCGGCTTCCTGCGTCGGCAGTGGTCCAGGGGCTTGGAGGGGCGGGTCGTCATCGTCGGTCTGCGGCTGGCATGTTTCGCACAGTTCGTGGTGTCCGTCGCGGGTGATGACGGTTCCCCAGCCGAGGCAGTGGTCGCAGTCGCGAGCCAGGCTCAGGTCGGGGTGGGGAGGCGGAGTGGGGTTGTGGTGGGCTCCGTACGCCATGCGGGGGCGGCTCCTTGAAGTCGCAACAGGGGCGCAGACCATTTTGTCTGATTTTTCGAATATGTCCATAAGACTCCTTGATGTAGTCGAGTGCGCGCTCTCCGTCGCGACAGTCGCCGACGCACTAGGGATGCACCCCGTCGATGCCGACGTTCAGATGGCGTGGGCCGCGCAGCACCGCGTTCTGTCGATACGGCGGCGGGTCCTCCACCAGGCGGGGGTTGTCGAGGCGGCGGGCCAGTTCGGACAGCGCGAGCTGTGTCTCCAGTCGGGCCAGCGGCGCGCCGAAACAGCTGTGGATGCCGCTGCCGAAGCCGAGGTGCTCGATGTCCTTGCGGTCCGGGTCGAACCGGTCGGGGTCCTGGAAGCGCTCCGGGTCCCTGTTTCCCGCGGCGAGGACGAGCCAGATTCTCGACCCCTTCGGAATGGTGACCCTGCGCAGCTCGACGTCCGCGATGCACGTGCGCTGCGGCACGAGCTGCACCGGCGGCTCGTAACGCAGCAGTTCCTCAACGATGTTGACGGCCAGACCGGGATGGTCGCGCAGCCTCTGCAGGATCTCCGGGTGACGCAGCAGGGTGAGCATGCCGTTGGTGATGAGGTTGACCGTCGTCTCGTGGCCCGCGATCAGCAGCAGCACGGCCGTACTGAGCACTTCCATCATCGACATGGCGCCATCGGGGCCGTGACTGGTCGCCAGGTCGGACAGCATGTCGTCGCGGGGCTCCTTGGTGCGCTGCTCGACCAGGCCGGCCAGATACATGCCCAGTTGCATCCGTGCTTCCTGCGCGGCGCGCTGGAAGTCGGCGTCGGCTCCCTTGCGCGTGTCCGGATCCAGGCTGGCGACGAGCGGGTCGACCCAGGCGCGGAAGCGCGGCTCGTCCTCGCGCGGCACCCCGAGCAGCCGGCAGATGACGGTCACCGGGAAGGGATACGCGAACTGGTCGACCACGTCGATCTGCTGCGTGTCTCCGAAGCCGTCGATCAGGCCGGAGACGATCTCGGCGAGCTCGTCGCGCATGGAGTCGATCCGGCGGGCCCGGTGCGGCGGGCCGAAGGAACGGTTGGCGATCCGCCGCAGCCGGTCGTGCTCCGGTGGGTCGAGCCGGATGAAGCTCGGTGGCAGACCCGTTGCGGCCTCCGGCCCCGAGAGCTCGTCGTCGCCCGCGACGGCGAGGTTGGTGGCGTCGGAGCTGATCCGCGGGTCGTGGAGGAGACTCTGGATGTCGTAGTACGCACTGATGACGTACGGACCGCCCTCCTCCTCGTGCAGCACCGGGGTCTTGCGGAGCTCCTCGTACAGCGGATACGGGTTGGCACGGTTGGCGTAATCGGTGATCCGGCGCATGAGCGAGGCTTGCGTCATGAGGGGTCCTTGGGGCGTGAAGGTCCGAGGAGGTCTCGAGCGGGGGCGGACGGCCGGGCGTCGGTCAGTGGCGGGCCGGGGTGAAGACCAGGCGCCGGTCGGCCGGCGAGTAACCGCTGAGGGTCACGGTCGGGCCGTGGGTCGGCAGGGACGGGTCGGGGAAGTCGGCCGGGACCGGCCGGCCCTCTGGCCGGCGGTCCACCGTCGGGAACTCCAACGGGAACGGCGCGCCCGTCTCGATCAGCCGCTGGTAGAACTCCAGCCACCGCGTGTTGTCGAAGCTCACGGCGGCGATGACGCGGCCCTGGTAGCCGTACACCCCGATGAACCGGCGCTCGGCGAGCGACCCCTGTGTGATCATGATCTGATCGGCCATGGACGGGACGCCGACCGACTTGATGTTCACGCCGAACTGCGACGACCAGAAGGCGGGCACCCACATGTGGGGAAGGCGGTCGGCACTGGCGCTGATCATGTTGTGCGCGGCCACCTCGGCCTGCGCGACGGCGTTGCCCCAGTGTTCGAGGGACAGGAACTGGTAGTTGAACAGCGGGTGCGGGGAGCGTGCGACATCGCCGGCGACGTAGATGTCGTCGGTGACGATGCCCCGGTAGTCGAAGGCCCGGCAGCCCGCGTCGCAGGCGATGCCGCGGGGGCCGGCACCGAGCCCGGAGCCGGCCAGCCAGTCGGTGTTGCGGGTCGCGCCGAGCGAGACGACCACGACGTCCGTCTGCACCACGCTGCTGTCGGACAGATGGGCCGCCCGCACCCGGCCCGCCGAGTCGCCCTCCAGAGCGGTGACCATGACGCCGGTGCGCAGGTCCACGCCGTTGTCGTGGTGCAGCTCCGCGGCCACCGCGCCGATCACCCCACCTAGGGCGCCCACCAGGGGCGCCCCCGCGCGCTCCGCCACGGTGACCGCGATGCCCTGGTCCCGGCAGGCCGAGGCGATCTCCGAACCGGTGAACCCGGCGCCGATGACGAACACCCGGCGCGGCGAGGCCCTCATCCGCCGGTGCAGGGCCACCGCGTCGTCGCGGGTCCGCAGCGTGAAGACCCCGTCCAGCTGGGCCTCCGACTCCTTCGGCCAGGGTCTGGCGCGGACGCCGGTCGCGATCAGCAGCCGGTCGTACTCCACCTCGTCCCCGTCGGCCAGGCGCACCCGTCTGGCCGCCATGTCGAGACCGGTCGCCGCGGAACCGAGGCGCCACGTCGCGTCGATCTCCCGGCGGCGGGGCAGCTCGGTGTGGTGCGGGGACGCCTTGCCCAGCAGCACCGCCTTGGACAGCGGCGGCCGGTCGTACGGCTCGTACGGCTCGTCACCGATCATGGTGAGCGAACCGGCGAAGCCCTCGTCGCGCAGCGTCTCGGCGGCCCGCAGCCCCGCCAGCGAGGCACCCACGATCACCATCCGGCCCTCGCGGCTGAGCCACTCGTGGAACTTCTCACCGGCCATCGGACGTCTCCTGCCCGGCCCCGGCGGGGGCGGCTCCCGCGTCGTCCAGTCCGTCCGTCGTGATCGCCTGCACCGGGCAGGCCGCGACGGCACGCGCCAGCTTCTCCCGCTGTTCCTCCTCGGCCCGTGGGCTGTAGACGAGCGACTCCTCGCCGTGCATGGCGAACACGTCCGGCGCGAGAAACGCGCACTGCGCGTATCCCTGGCACTTGTTGAGATCGACGACAAGCCTCATTGGCGCTCCGCCCTTCCGGCGGCCAGGTCCTGGGGCACCACCCGCTCGGCGGACGCCCTCGGACGGTGTTCATCTCCCCTACGCCAGCATCGGAGTTCCGTCGGGCTCCACGCGCGCCAAGACCCGCCGAAGGAGTGACAGGCCGTGCCGGCATCCCACCGGGCACCGCCTCATGACGCCGCCGTGATGCCGGCCCGGGGGCGGCGGCTGCTCACCACGAGGATGTAGACGCTGAGGATCAGCGACCATGCCGGGAACACCAGCTCGACCCAAGGGACGTTCGACACGACGAACAGCAGCGTCAGCGCGGTGAGGACGCCCAGCAGGGTGAGCCACCGCGGCAGGATCCCCAGACGATGCCCGATCACCGACAGCGAACACGTGAAGACCGCCGCCATCCGCATCGCGTACCCGGTCATCAGCGTGTACGCGAAGTGGCGGCCGAAGTCCCAGGTGGGGAGCCCGGGAGTGGCACCGGGCGGGTGCGCGGTCGTCAGCACGGCCCCGGCCGCCGCGGCCGCCCCGAACATCGTGGCCACGAAGACCAGCCCACTGCCCAGGAAGACGGTGGCCAGGAACTTGTCCTCGGCGTCCCCGACATGGGCCCGTACGACGCCGATGAACCACAGGAAGAAGATTCCGGCGAACGGCACGAGTGCGAGCGCCGCCTGCACCGCGTTGCGGCGCGCGGAGTCGGTGAACCCCTGGGCGGTGACCGCGTCGACTCCCTCCGGAATCCCCAGCCGGACCAAAATGATCGCCGCCGCGAGCAGCAACGCGAAGAGAACCCCTGCCAGCCCGGCGGCCCACGGAGTCGTCAGTGCCTGCTGCGTCGGCCCGGTTTTCGTCATGTGCGGCCCACTTCCTGTGTGAGGCACCCCGGCACCAGCAAGCCGCCGCCCGGCGGCTCCCGCCCCCGGGAGACGGCCGAACGGCAGACAAGGCGAACGGCAGACAAGGCGAACGGCAGACAGGCCGAGCGGCAGACAACCGGACGCAGCACCGTCAGGGACTTGGAACCGATGCCGCCGTCACTTGCGGTAGCCGAGGATGGTCATCATGCCGGATTCGGAGTGGTACTGGTTGTGGCAGTGGAGCATCCACAGGCCGGGGTTGTCGGCGTTGAAGTCGACCACCAGCTTGCGGTGCGGCAGCACCACGGCCGTGTCCTTGCGGGTTCCGACGGCGTCGACACCAGTCAGGGCGAAGCTGTGGCCGTGCAGGTGCAGGGGGTGCCACATGTCTGTGGTGTTGATGAGCGTGAGCCGGACCCGTTCGTCCTCACGGACCGGGTGGCGGTGTTCCACGGAGTAGGGCCGGTGGTCGAAGCCCCAGTTGAACTTCTTCATGCTGCCGGTCAGTTTGATGCGGATCTCGCGGTCCGGCTCGCGGTCGCACAGGGCCACGGACTCGTGCGGCACGAGATGTCTGGTCGGCACGATCCGCCCGTCCAGTTCCTCAGGATGTACGTCGGGCGCGGGCACGGCTCTTCCCTTGCCGGTGCGCAGCAGGGCCAGTGCTCCGGCCTTCTTGCCCTCGGCGAGCGCGACCAGGGGGAACACCCCGTCCTTGGCGGTGACGAGCACGTCGTAGCGTTCGGCCATGCCGATCAGCAGCGCGTCCGTCTTCTTGTGCTCGACCGGGTAGCCGTCCGTGTGCGTCACCGTCATCTCGTGGCCGCCCAGCGCCACGCGGAATGCGGTTTCGGCTCCGGCGTTGATGATTCGCAGCCGGATGCGGTCTCCGGGGCGGGCCCGGAAGACCGAGGGCGCGTGGGGGAGACGGCCATTGACCAGGTAGTAGGGGTAGGCGACATTGCCGCCCTCGCTGTGCAGGATGCGGCTGTGGGAGTCCCGCAGGATGCGGGAGGGGCCGCCGGACGTACCGGAGGTCGGCCCGTGCCCTCCGCCCGGCATGTAATGGCCGCCGGACCCGTCGTGTCCGGGGTCCGCCCCCATGTCCATGCCCGTCGGGGCACGCTTGCCACCTTGCAGCCGCGCGAGCACGCCGTCGGGGGTGGAGCCGTCCACGCCGTCCAGCCAGTCGTCCAGGACGACGACCCACTCCTTGTCGTAGGACAATGGCTCCTTGGGATCCTCCACGATCAGCGGGGCGTACAGACCGCGGTCGAGCTGCAGCCCCGAGTGCGAGTGCAGCCAGTACGTGCCCGGGTGGGCCACGGCGAAGCGGTAGGTGAAGTCCGCGCCGGGGTTGATGGCGTACTGGGTCAGACCCGGCACGCCGTCCATGTCGCAGCGCATGCGCACACCGTGCGAGTGCAGCGTCGTTGCCACGGGCAGGTGGTTGGCGAGCGTGAGATCGAGGATGTCCCCTGTGGTGACCCGGACCTCCTTGCCGGGCAGTGTGTCACCGTACGCCCATGACCTGACGGTTCGTCCGCCCAGGTCGAGCGAGGTCTCGGTGGCGGTGAACTTGAACCTGCGCACCGGTCCGGACCCGCGCCTCTTCTCGGCGGCCACCACCTCGGGATCGGACGGGTTCACGTACCCCTTGGGCCCCTGGGGAACGAAGCGGCGGTGGCTGTGGCTGACGGCCCCGGTGCCCGGCGCGAATCCCGAGCCCGGCGCGGATCCCGGGTGCGAGCCGGACCCCGAGTGGGAGCCGGAACCGGAACAGGCGGCCAGGACTCCCGAACCGGCGGCCATGATCGAGGCACTGAGCAAGGTGCGCCGCGTATGTGTGTGCATGACTGAATAACACACGTTTTGCCACGGTATGTGCGAGCACTGGAGCGGCGCGTCCGATGATGTCGGCGACGGATTTTTCGTGTTCTTGGGACATGCGCCGGGCCGACGACGTCCCGGGGCGGCACCGAGCCGGCTCCAGCCGGTGGGCCCGACGGCCGTCGCGTCGTCCTGTCGAGCGCAGCACGCCGCGGCGTGGGGGAGCTGCTCAGGAACCGGACGGTGGCGTGGCCGCGGGCCGCGCGACGGCGAGGGGATGGCCGACAGCGATGCGCGCGCGCCTGCTGTCGGTCCCTGACCAGAGCATCGCCGCGTTCGCTCCAGAGTGTGCGTTCCGCGACCGGACCGGAACCGGGCATCCGGCTCAAGCGGTGACGATGTCCTGTTTCAGCGGAAGCAGCTTCTCCGCGACGGCGCCGATCGTCGCTTCGTCCACGCCCACCTCGGAGAGCGAGGCGGCCAGGTGCTCCACCACACGGGAGAAGGCCCCCTCGGTCACCGACAGGTGTGCGTGGGCCTTGTGCATGGAACGGCCACTGTAGGGACGGGTGGCCCCGAGCGCCTGTCCGACGAAGCGCCGCTGATGCCCTTTGAGGCGGTCGATGTCGACCCCGGCGAAGTACGGCTCCAGGTCAGGATCGGCGAGCACCTTGGCGTAGAAGACGTCCACTACGGCTTCGACGGCCGCTTCCCCGCCGAGCTGCTCGATAAGGCTCGGGGTGCTGTTGTCGGCCGGCGTTCCGGCCACGATGTCGGTCATGCCGGCAGTCTGCGCAGTCCCTCTTGCTGCAACGTGATCGCCTCGTTACCGGGCCGTCAGACCCTTCTCTCCCCACGATCCCGCGCGACAGGAGCGGTCGGCAAAACGCTGCTCATGGGGAGGCAATCCTGACGATACGAAAGGTGTCGGCTCTGGCGTGTCGTAGGCCTTCACGAAGGGCTCCTGCAGGGGCCGGTTGCCGAGCGGTGGACGTGCGCTACACTGGATCTTGAGCGGATCGCCGGAACTCCTGGCGTTCGGCCGTGCGTTGGTGGTCCAAGGAAAGACGCCCCGCTTCCTGCGGGGAGATGCAGGTGCAAGGCCTGCCCGGCGCTCGAATGTGAACCCCACCCCTCAACAGGGGTGGGGTTTTCTTGTGAGCCGCGGCTCTTCCGTGCCCGGATCGGGATGGGTCGGCATGTCCGGGCGGAGGGGGCTGTTCTCCCTGTTGATGCCGGTGCCGTTGATACCGCGGCCACGAGTGACGGCCCGGCGGGTCGGCGCGTTCCGCGTCGCCGAATGCGTCGCACTCCGGGACGGTCCGAACAGTTGTGCGCGGACGTGATGCCCGACGCGCCGTTCGATCTCCAGGTGATGGCGAAGGGCGCGCCGGTCGGATACCAGGGGCTGCTCACCAAGGCCGCCGACGGGATCCGGGAGGCGCACTGCTTCAGCGAACCGGAGCAGTGGCGATATGACTGGGAGTGGACCTACACCCGGGACGCCTGGCTGGACCAGATGCCCACCCAGGGCGCCTTCACCCGGCTCCCGTCGGACAAGCTGGCGGAGGTCCGGGAGGGCGTCGGGGCCGCCATCGACGCGATGGGGGGAAGCTTCACGATGCCCTACGCGACGGTGACGGTCACCGCGGTGCTCACCGGGACCGTGAGCGGCTCCAGGTGAAGGCGTCGATGCGGAGTTCGGCGGGGTCGGCAGTCACTGTCCCGACGGAGGTGCCGGCGGCAATGGGCGGCTTCTCGCAGGAGTAGCGATGGCACGGGGAGCTGATGGTCAGGTGGTCACCCGCTGTTCAAGGGGCAAAAGGCCGATGGGCAGTTGGCAATGACCATACGTCTGCTGAGACACGAACGAGGGTGATGCCTGAGGCACGCCGCCTCCCAACGAACTGGGCGCGCACGCCGCTCGGCTGCTTGGCGGCGATGGGACCGCATGGGCAGCAAGCCGTGTGCGGCGCGCGCTTCGCGGACGGCCCGAGACCGAAGTTCGGACAGTACATGCAGGCCAGCCGGTTGAGACCTGGTTGCGGCCGGTGCGGGTGTCCGGGCAGGGTGGGGGGCGTGCCTATGTTGCTGATCGTGCATCACACTCCGTCGCCGAACTGTCAGGCGTTGTTCGAAGCGGTGGTCTCGGGCGCGTCGGCGCCGGAGATTGAGGGGGTGCGGGTGGTGCGGCGGGCGGCGTTGTCCGCCACGGCCTCCGACGTCCTGGAAGCCGACGGATACGTGCTGGGCACTCCGGCGAATCTCGGCTACATGTCCGGCGCTCTGAAGCACTTCTTCGACCAGGTCTACTATCCCTGCCTGGACGCGACGCGCGGCCGGCCCTTCGGCTTCTACGTGCACGGCGGCAACGACGTCACGGGAGCCGTGCGGGGCATTGAGTCGATCACGACGGGCCTGGGCTGGCGGCCGGCGGCCGAGCCGGTGACGGTGACCGGTGAGCCGGGCAAGGCCGACATCGAGGCGTGCTGGGAGCTGGGAGCGACGGTTGCTGCCGGGCTCATGAGCTGACTTGGGGCGCCTCGCCCATGTGCGCTCACGCGGGGCGAGCAGTTCAAAGCGGTGGGCCAACTCGCGGAAGTCAGGGACGGCCGCTCGGCCCTGCTGCTGGCGCACGTGGACGGTGAGGGGGACAAGCTCGGTCCCCGCGCCCAACGGGTGCGCGAGGCGCTGTCCGCACGGCCGTCGGCGGGCGAAAGCTCCGCGCTGACGGTGCACGTGGGCGGGATGGCGCTGGCCGACGCCGAGATGCAGGACATTGCCGCCGGCGACCTCAGGCGGTCCGAGGCGGTCGTGCTGCCCGGCACCCTGGTGTTGCTGGTGTTGGTGTTCGGCAGTGTGGTGGCCGCGGCCCTCCCCCTGCTGATCGGCGTCCTGGCGATCGGCGGGACGCTGCTGACGTTGAGCCTTCTGGGCAGTGTCACCGATGTGTCGGTGTTCGCGCTGAACCTGACCACCGCGCTCGGCCTCGGCCTGGGCATCGACTACGGACTCCTGGTCGTCTCCAGGTTCCGGGAGGAACTCACCCAGGGACACTCGCCGCAAGATGCCGCCCGGCGCACGGCGCGCACCGCGGGCCACACGATCTTCTTCAGCGCCGCGACGGTGTGTGCGGCGCTGGCGACGCTGCTCGTCTTCCCGCCGTATTTCCTGCGCTCGTTCGCGTACGCCGGCATCGCCGTGGTGGCTCTTGCGGCGGTGTCGGCCACGACGGTACTGCCAGCGCTGCTGGGCCGACGTGTGAACGCGTGGCCAGTGCCGTGGCGCCGCCGGGTCCAGGCCGGGTCCGAGTCGCGGTTCTGGGAGCGGCTGGCGCGAGTCGTCGTGCGCCGGCCGGTGCTCGCCGCGCTGCCGGTGATGGGCCTGCTGGTGGCGCTCGCGGCACCGTTCACGCACGCCGGTTTCGCCACCTGCGACGACCGGACGCTGCCGCCGAGCGCGTACAGCCGGCAAGCCGGGGACCTGATGCGCAGCGAGTTCGACGCGAGGAGCGCCGGCGCCCTGACGGTCTTCACCACCAGCGCCACGCCCCAGGTCGCGCTCGACTACGCGCCCGGGCTGTCCGCCCTGCCCGGAGTGGCCGAAGTCGTGGGCCCGTCGGGAGTGTGGCGGGAGGGCAAGCCGGTGGCGGCGGCGGGCGGCCAAGCGCCGTCGGGCGCCGGCGCTCCGGCGATCCTTTCGGTGGTGCCGTCGGTCGATCCGCATGCGGACGCCGCCCAGCGGCTCGTGCGCGCCATCCGCGCAACTCCCACGCCCGCGGGCACCGACATCCACGTCGGCGGACCGAGCGCGGCGCCGGTCGACGCCAAGGACACGGTCGGAAAGCGGCTGCCGCTGGCCCTGGCCATGATCACTGTCACCACGTTCGTACTGCTGTTCCGCTTCTCGCGCAGCCTGCTGCTGCCGCTGAAGGCGATCCTGCTGAACGGTCTGAGCCTGGCGGCGGTTCGCGGAGCCATGGTGTGGATCTTCCAGACCGGACACCTCAAAGGCCTGCTCGGTTTCACGCCCGGACCGCTCAGCACGACCATGCCGGTGCTGCTGTTCTGCATCGTCTTCGGGCTCTCCGTCGACTACGAGGTCTTCGTCCTGGCCCGCATCAAGGAGGCGCACGACGCCGGGCACGGCACGGCCGACTCCATCGTGATCGGTATCGCCCGTACCGGCGGCATCGTCACCACCGCCGGTGCCCTGCTGGCGTTCACCCTCCTGAGCTTTGGCACCTCCCAGGTGGCCCTGCTGCAGTTCTTCGGGATCGGCGCGGGCTTCGGGGTCCTGCTGGACGCGACCCTCGTGCGCGGTGTCCTGGTGCCGGCGCTGATGCGGCTGGCCGGCGGCCTGAACTGGTGGGCGCCGCGTCCCTTCGCCGGCGCGATGCCGGCCCGCCCGCCGCCGTCCCGGCCGCCCGGCGTGTGCCGCCCGTTCGACGAGCGGGCCGACCGCGCTGCGGATCATGCGGGCCGAGCCGCAGCGCCTGGTGCGGCTGCGGGAGAACTCCGCGCTCTTCGTGCGCCTGGCACGCCGGGCGGGCATCGACACCGGGGACAGCCTCGGCACACCGGTCGTCCCCTGCAGGGAGTCGGCGAAGACCCTGCGGCTGGCGCAGGCACTCTTCCAGCAGGGCATCAGCGTCAACCCGATCCTGTACCCGGCCGTCCCCGAGGAGCTGGCCCGGCTGCGGTTCCTCGTCAGCTGCGAGCACACGCCCGACCAGATCCGGTACGCCGTGGCCGCACTGGATCAGCAGCTGCGGCACCTCGGCGTCGCCCCCGCCGCCTGACCGGCACCTGTCATGCACGCCGTGTTCCCCGCGCTCCCCGCGCTCCCTGTGTTCCCCGCGATCGAGGTGTTCCCCGCGATCGAGCCGGGCCGCATCCACCGATGGGCCGGAGCCACCCTCGTGGTGGCCCGGCGCGATGTCCTCGACCAGGCGCCGTCCTTCTCACCGCTGCCGGCGCTCTCCCCGGCCGAACGGCGCCTCTTCCACACTCTGCCGCCCTGGCGGCAGGCCGAGTGGGGGGCCGGCCGGCTGCTCGCCAAGCGCCTGGTGGCCGACGTGACCGCCGCGCCGCCGACCGAGGTGGAGATCCTCCCACGTGACGACGCCAGCCCCCGGGTGTTCGTCGCAGGCAGCCCGGTGTCCGAGTGGAACGTCTCCATCAGCCACACCGCCCGTCACGTCGCCGCGGCCCTGGCACCCGACTCGGTCGGAGTGGACCTGTGCGAGACAGCCTCGGTTGCCGCGGTGCGCCGGGCCGCGGATCACGTTCTCACCCCCGAGGAACGGCCGGTCGTGACGGAGCGGCCCGATCTCCTGATCGCCGCCTGGGCGCTGAAGGAAGCCGCCGTGAAGGCCGACCGAAACAGCCTGTTCGGTCAGGCGCCGCGCCGCGTCCGAATCCTCGGCCTGATGCCGCCCGCTCTCGACGGCCGGCGCCGTGCCCTGGTCCGTCACGCCGGAACAGCCGTTCTCGCCCTCGTCCTCGCCCTGTGAGGTGTCGCTTTTCTTTCCGATGCGCTGTCGGTCCTCTGCGGTCCGCTGTCAGGCCTTCAGCTCCGCCCTGTCTCCCATCACCACGACCGGGTGCTGCTTGGGGTCGAGAGTGCGCAGCAGGTATTGCATCGCGGTCTTGGACAGGGTCACGCACGCCGACGTGCCGCTGCCGTGGTCCATGTGCAGCCAGATGCTGCCGCCCTTGGACTGCCCCTGCGGCCGGGTCGGGTCATTGGGCGGAGTGCCCTTGACGCGGTTGTAGTCGATGGCGATGACGTAGTCGAAGTCGTGCCAGGACGCCTTGCTCCAGTAGTGGGGGGCCTGGAACGATGCGGACTTGGTGTACGGCAGCTTGGCTCCGGGATCGTCGAGCACGCCGCCTGCGTCGCTCAGAGTGAACAACCCCACCGGGCTGCGCTGGTCGCCCTCGTGATGGTCCGTCGTCCAGCCGTTCCTGCCGTTGTGCGCCGCCCAGGAACGCGTCTGCTGCCAGATGGAGCCGTGCTTGGTGAAGAACACGACGGTCGAGTCGGGGGAGTTGCGGCCCGCGCCGTAGACGGCGACCACCTGGCGGGAGTCGGCCGGTACACGTCGCCACAGCCGGTCGCCGATGTCAGGTATCCGCTTCAGGTCCCGCTTCCGCGGCGGCACGTGGTCTGCCTGCCCGCCGAAGCCGGCGGCGGCCCCGTGGCCCGAACCGCCGCACGCCGCCAGGGACATCGCCAACGCACCGCAGGCCGCCGCCACCGCGGCCGCCGCCCCCATCCCACTGCCTTTTCGCATGGGCTCCAGGGTGGCACCCCAGTCCCGTACGACTGAGCCCGGGGGCCGGACTTCCCGAACCGATTCCGGCGGCCGGGGTCAAGCTCTGGCCCGGCTACTCCTGCCGACCGGCAGGGATCTTGGTGCGCTCCTCCCACTGCCGGATGCCCGGACCGTTCGGATGCTCGGATGCCACCGGTGACAGAACCCCTTGAGCGATGTGCACCTGCGAGCAGAGTGGCCTTACGGATCGGCCAGGAGGGCACTGCCTCGGCGTACGCGCCGAAGAAGTGGCTGAGGGAGTCCAGGTGGTCCGGGTGGCGGCATCAGGACCGCCGTAGGTCTTGCGTCTGTCCGAGCGCGGGCCGGGCGGCGCCATCCGCATCGGTATCCGCTGGGAGGGCAGCCGCGACTGCGGGGTGCCTCCGTCAGCCTACGGCGGCCGGCAGCGGCTGGCACGCTGAGAGGTGGGCAGCCGTAGGCTGACGGACTACGGCAATTCCGTGGCGGTCACCCGAATGGCCTGCGCCCGTTTCGCCGTTGACGCTTGCGTGAGCTCTCCTGGGGTGAGAAAGGCGTCCACCTCTGGGAGGCCGGTCATGTACGAGATGTGCGTAGGCCCGGAGAAATCGGGTGAAGCGTTGGTGTGGCACGTGATGGCCAAGCAAACGAGTGCCACCCTGTGCGGGCAGAGGCTCGCTGAACGCCTCGAGGCGTCCCGCGCGCAACGGGCAGGTCACTGCTCGCTGTGCATGGCCGCATTCGCGAAGCTGATGGCGGCCACCCCACGCTGACGTGGTGGAGGCCGGGCCGGCTGACAGGGATGAGGGCCCCAGGCCGGACAGGGTTCGGGCCCTCGCTCCTCTTCAGGAACTCGACTCTACGGGTGTGGCCGTCGACGACGCCGGCATTGTGGGAAAACGTGAGTCCGGCGATGACGGCTTGGCGTCCATGCTCAGAACCCGCTGGTTCCCTGATGCCTCTGTAGTCTGTCCGGCATCTCGGCTGATGTAGCGTCCCGGCGAAGCAAGGAGGACCCAGTGCAGTTGCGGAACGTCACACCGGACGACGTCGACGCCTACATCAGGATGCGCTGCGATCCCGTGATGATGGCAGACCTCGGCGGACCCCTTCCCCGCGAAGGAATGAAGGACAAAGTCCAGCGAGACGCCGATGAAGCGGCAGCAGATCACGCGTGGATCAAGATGATCGTTCCCGATGCGGAGGTCCCTGATGTGGTGGCAGGGATCGTGACCATCTGGTCCCACGACATCGGCACGGGGCCCATCTCCGAGATCGGATGGATGGTCCTGCCTGAATTCCAGGGACGGGGAGTGGGCAAGCGCGCCGTCCGCGCCCTGCTCGAACAGGCCAGGGACGAAGACCGCTGGGGAGTCGTGCACGCCTTCCCGGCAACGAGCAACGGAGCATCGAACGGCATCTGCCGCTCTCTCGGATTCCGGCTCGTCGCGGAACGCAACGTGACGTTCGCGGACCGGGTTCTGCGAAGCAACCACTGGACCATCGCCCCCCGCACCGATCTGGCGTGAAGGCGATACCAAGACACCTTGGTCTAGTCGCAGTAGGTGTCGCGGTGGGGTCGTTCGCCGGTCGCAAGGAAGTGGGAGACCGTGCTGTCGCCGCATGCGTTTCCGTTGGCCAGGTAGGCGCCGTGGCCGGTGGAGTTCAGCGTCACCATGACCGCACGCGAGCCAAGGGCGGCGCGGAGTTTCAGGGCGCCGCTCAGCGGGGTGGCGACATCGTGTTCGTTCTGCACGAGCAGGATGTTCGACGGCCCCCGGTCGGTGATCCGGACCGGCGCCTGCCGCGGCGGGTACGGCCAGGCGGCGCAGACCATGGCGTTGCGGGACCGGCCACGCGCACAGCGGCACCGCCCGGCAGACCGACGATTCAACGCCAAGACAGCCCAAGCGTCGGTCAGACCCAGAGTCAGACCTCCGAGCGATGCCACCTACATCCTCACTGTCAGACCTGTCTGCGATGGTGTGGGTACGGGGGCGGTGCTAGCACCCGCCCCATGGACACAGCGCGTGACAGTCCGCACGGAACGACTTCTCAGCCCGCATCGAGCTGTTCCTGGCGGCCTCGACCAGCTTGTTCACGAGCTTGCCGGTTCCGGCGCACACCCGCGCAGGATGCTCGCGATCACGTCGTCCAGTCCGTGCTCGGTCGCCTCCGGTGGCAGCATGCCGCTGGCCGCCAGGCTGGCGTAGCCGTGCAGGGTCGTGAAGACCGGAAGGCCGACGCGTTCCACCGGCCCCTGGCGCACCTCGCCCCGGCGCTGGCCCTCGCCGATCAGTTGGACGATCTGCTCGGACCAGCGCTGGGCGGCCGAGCGCAGTTCCTGCGATGCCTCCGGGTTGTGCTTGACGGAGTACATGAGGTCGAGCAGCGCCGCGTTGGCCGTGGCGAAGCCCACGTAGGCGCGGGCCATGGCGTCCAGCCGCTCGGCGAAGGACTCGCCGACCCGTGCCTGGCACTCCGTCATGAGCTCGCCGAGCCGCTCGAAGCCGTTCAGTGCCAGCGCGTCCAGCAAGGCCTGCTTGTCCTTGAAGTGGCGGCTCGGCGCGGCGTGGCTGACGCCGATGTCGCGGGCGAGTTCGCGCAGTGACAGGGCGGCGGGCCCCTTTTCCCGGAGTGTCTGCTCGGCGCGGGTCAGCAGTGCGGCGCGGAGGTCTCCGTGGTGGTAACGGCGAGGGCGGGTCTGCATGGCCGTCATTCTACCGCGCATGTAATCGCTGCCTACATTGTGGACACCGCCACCATTGTTGTCATTGACAGCAATGTTGGCAGCGCCTACGTTGGGAGCATGGCTACTACACCCAGTAAGTGGAACGTCACCGACATGCCTGATCAGACCGGCCGCACCGTCGTAGTGACCGGCGCCAACAGCGGGCTCGGCATCGCCACCGTGGAGGCGCTGGCCGGCGCGGGCGCCCATGTGGTCCTCGCCGTACGGGACTTGAAGCGCGGCGAGGCCGCGGCCGCGACCGTACGGGGGAGCGTGGAGGTGCGCCGGCTCGACCTGGCCGACCTCGCCTCCGTGCGTGCGTTCGCCGCCGGCTGGCACGGCGATCTGGACCTGCTCATCAACAATGCCGGCGTCATGAACATCCCGGAGGCCGCAACCAAAGACGGCTTCGAGATGCAGTTCGGCACCAATCACCTGGGCCATTTCGCCCTGACCAACCTACTGCTGCCGCACATCACCGACCGCGTGGTGACCGTGTCGTCCTGCGCGCACCGGATGCCGGGCACCCCTCGCATCCACTACGACAATCTCAACCTGACCGGTAAGTACGCCCCTATGAAGGCGTACAGCCAGTCCAAGCTGGCCAACCTGCTCTTCACGCTCGAGCTCCAGCGACGGCTCGCCGAAACGGGCTCGCGCCTGCGCGCCGTGGCCGCGCATCCCGGCTGGGCCGCCACCAACCTCCAGGGACACGATGCCAGCGCCCTGCGACGCGCCTTCATGCGGGTGGGCAACCGTCTCATGGCACAGGACAGTCGAGCCGGTGCGCTGCCCACCCTGTACGCAGCCGTCCAAGACCTGCCCGGCGCGAGCTACGTCGGCCCCGACGGCCTGGCCGAGATGCGCGGCGCGCCGACCCTGGTGGGCCGCTCGGCGGCGGCCAGTGACCCGGACTCCGCCCGGCGCCTGTGGGCCGTCTCCGAGGACCTGACCGGCGTCACCTTCCCTGAACCGGCCGCGCCGGCGAGGGCCTGACGGCGCGACTCGGCGCACGCCGGCCGGGCCGCAGTGGTCCGGGACCTGGCGATCCTTGTGGCTCCCTTGGTGCACAGAAAGATCGCAGCGATGGGGCCGGCGCCCCGCGTACGGGCCGTGTCCGGGGTGTCGACGGCGACGACCTTGCCGCCGGAGGCGGTCGGGCAGTTGCGCGCCCCGGGGCCGACGCGGCGCGCCCCGTCCCGCCCATTGCAACGCCATGGTGGTGCGGATACGCCACGGTGGTGCTGTGCACCGAGGCCGGGCGCACCCCTCCGACAAGACTCTGACCGACCGGGTCCGCACCCGCGGCGACAACCTCCGCACTCCCTGGACCCCGATCGCGGCCGAGGCCGACCGCTTGGGCCTCGTCGGTCGACGATCCCGGGAAGTATGCACCAGGGAACCCGGGAAGTATGCACCAGGGAAACAGGGGAAACCGGAGGGTATGGGTGTGCGGCGTCTGTTGGTGGACCGCCTCCTGGAGCAGCCGTCGGGCCGCGGGCGGGTGGCGATCCCGCTCGCGCTGATCGTAGTGATCACCGTGGTGGACATCCGTTCTCCGGCCGACGTCCACCTGGGCCCCTTGCTGGTCATCGCACCCGCCCTGACCGCATCCTTGGCGGGGCCGCGACTGACCGCGCTGGTCGGAGTCTTGGCCGTGGCCGCCCAGGTGCTCATCGCCGTGCTCCACGGCGGGCTTACCACGACCAACCACCTGGCACAGATCACCGCCTTGACCGTGCTCTCCGCCTTGGTCGTCTTCGTCTGCCATGTGCGGGAGCGGCGCGGCCAGGAGCTGACCCGAGCACGATCGGTGGCTGAAACGGCACAGCGGGTCCTGCTGCGGCCTCCGCCCCGCCGGATCGGGCCGTTGCGGGTGGCCTGGCTGTATCTGGCCGCCGAGGACGAGACCCAGATCGGAGGCGACCTGTTCGCGATCGCCCGCGCCGCCCATCCCAGCACCCGCGTGATCATCGGCGACGTCCGGGGCAAGGGCCTGGCTGCCATAGGCGAGGCATCAATGGTGCTGGGCGCGTTCCGTGAGGGCGTTCACCGATGTGCCACCCTGCCCGAGCTCGTGGCGGCTTTGGAGGAAAGCGTCTGCCGGGACCTGGAAGAGGTGGCCGACACCGAGCACGACCCGGGCGAGCACTTCATCACCGCCCTCCTCCTCGACATCCCCGACCACGGCTCACAGGTCCGGATGGTCAACTGCGGCCATCCCCCGCCCCTGCTGCTGCACGATCATCAGGTCACGGTCCTGCACTCGCGCAGCCCCGTACCCCCCTTGGGCATGTGCGAACTGCCCCCCTCGGGCCACCGCGCCGACCCCTTCACCTTCGAGCCCGGCGACATCCTTCTGCTCTACACCGACGGCGTCGTCGAAGCCCGCTCGCCGGCGGGAGACTTCTATCCGCTCGCCGAGCGGGTCGCCTCCTTTTCCGCGTCCGGCCCCGAAGCCCTGGTGCGCCACGTACACGATGACCTGCTGTCCCACATCGGTGAGGAACCCGCCGACGACGCCGCCCTCCTGGCCATCGAACGCTTCGCCCCGCATCACCGCCACCGGCCGCACATCACGGCCCACCCCTCAACGGCCGCCACCGGCTCCACCACAGTGGATCGTCCCGACCCGCAGACCGATGACGTCGGCCCCAGCCATGCTCTGCCCCACTCCGGCCCAGGCCTTCGACGAGTGCGGCAGGGCAGCAACCCGGGGGAGTCGCTGCCCTGCCGTCGGCCACGACGCTCGGCCCGCTCCGGTTACGGTGCTGGGCCGGTGGTGACTCTCGGCCCGCCGACGAGGCAGAACCGCAGGTCCTGGCTTCAGACCGCTGGGGCCGGGTAGGTCGGGTACTCCACCCCGGAGACGTGCTGGACGACGCGGACGACCTGGCAGGAGTAGCCGAACTCGTTGTCGTACCACAGGTAGAGAATCGCGTTGTCACCCTCGACCTTGGTGGCGCCCGCGTCGACGATCGAGGCGTGGCGCGAGCCGATGAAGTCGCTCGAGACCGCGTCGGGGGCACTGATGAAGTCGATCTGGCGCTTGAGCGGCGAGGTCAGCGACACGTTCCGGAGGTAGTCGAGGACCTCTTCGCGCGTTGTCTCCCGCGCGAGCTGCAGGTTCAGGATCGCGATCGAGACGTCCGGCACCGGGACGCGGATCGAGCTGCCGGTGATCTTCGCCTTGAGGTCGGGCAGCGCCTTGGCCACGGCGGAGGCGGCACCGGTCTCGGTGATGACCATGTTGAGCGGCGCCGAACGACCACGACGGTCCGAGTTGTGGTAATTGTCCAGAAGGTTCTGGTCGTTGGTGAACGAGTGGACCGTCTCCACGTGGCCGCGCAGGACGCCGTACTCGTCCGCCATCGCCTTCAGCGGCGGGACGATCGCATTGGTGGTGCAGGACGCGCAGGACAGGATCTGCTCGTCCGGCTTGATCATGTCGTGGTTGACGCCGTGGACGATGTTGGGGACGTCGCCCTTGCCCGGCGCGGTCAGGACGACCTTGGCGATGCCGGGGCGGAGGTGCTTGGACAGGCCCTCGCGGTCGCGCCACTTGCCGGTGTTGTCGATGAGGATGGCGTCCTTGATGCCGTACGCCGTGTAGTCCACCGACGTCGGGTCGTCGGAGTAGATCACCTTGATCGCGTTGCCGTTGGCGACGATCGTGCTGTTCGCCTCGTCGACGGTGATGGTGCCCTGGAACTGGCCGTGGATGGAGTCGCGGCGCAGGAGCGAGGCGCGCTTGACGATGTCCTGGCCGCCGCCGTTGCGGACGACGATGGCGCGCAGCCGCAGGCCGTTGCCGGAGCCGGTCTTCTCGATGAGCAGGCGGGCGAGGAGGCGGCCGATGCGGCCGAAGCCGTAGAGGACGACGTCGCGCGGTTCCCGGCGCTCGATCTTGTTGGCACCCGTGGCGCCGGCGACGGCCTCGGCGGTGAAGTCCTTGACGGAGAGACCGCGGTCGTCGGTCTTGTACGTCGCGGCGAGCATGCCGATGTCGATCTGGGAGGGGCCGAGATCGAGAGTGGTGAGAGCCTGCAGGAACGGCAGCGTCTCGGTGACCGAGAGCTCCTCACCGGCGATCTGCCGGGCGAATCGGTGGGTCTTGAGAATACTGACCACCGACTTGTTCACCAGGGAGCGGCTGTGAAGCAGGACCGTGACGTCCCGCTCCCGGTGCAGCTTCCCGATGATGGGGATCATCGACTCCGCGATCTCCTCGCGGTTCTTCCAGTTGGTGAACGAGTCGTCGTTGACAGTCACAGATCTATCTTTCGAGCTAGGCAGCGCTCATATGCTAACCCCTCGCTGATTTGATCATTCAAACGGTGCCTTCTGGGCGGGCTGTCGTGATCGGGTGCCCCGGTCCCACAGCGATCGACGGGCCGTTTCAGTCCACGACGGACCACTCCCGGCGTGCGCAGCCGCGTTCGAGGACATGCGGGTGCAAGGCCGGCCCGGTGCTCGACAAGACCCCGCCCTCGGACGGGGCGGGGTCTTCCGGTGCGCACCGAGCACTTGCCGGCTGGGGCGGTGCTCGCCCCCGCGGCACGCAGGAGGCAGGTCAGGGCTGGGCGGGCATGGTCCAGCAGTTGGAGGCGGCGGGCTTGTCGGAGAGGCGGTCGATCAGCCAGGAGATGGCGTTGCCCTGGTCGGTGAGCAACGGGCCGAAGTGGTTGATCAGGCCGTCGCCGACATCGGGTAGGGCGACGGGCTTGTAGGTGATGTCGGCCCCCTTCCGGCACCAGTCGACGGCGAGTTGGCGGGCCTGCGCGTGGGGGACGAGATTGTCGTTGATTCCGGTGGCCACACGGACCGAGCCGGCCGGCTTCAGTCTGCCGATGCGCTGGCTGTCGAGAAAGGCCTGGAGCTCGGGCGTGGAGCGGATGATGTCGCTGACGGACTGCCCGTCGCTCGTCCACGTCGTGCTCTGCGCAGAGCCGTACTTGAACAGAGCGTCGCCCACACACATGGTCGACAGGTCGGCCAGTGCGGCCTTGCCTGCGGCGTTGAGATGCGCGTCGGCGATGGGCCCGAGGTCCGGGTCGGACTGCAGGAAGCCATTGAGGGACCAGCCCAGGGCACCGGCCAGGTCACTGCCGTCAATGGCTTTGGTGACCTCGGTCAGGTCGGCGGGCGGAGCACCGGCATAGGTACCGGCGAGGGGGACGTCGGGGGCGTAGGTGGGCTGGAGCTCGGCGGCGGCCGCGGTCGCACCGCCGCCCTGGCTGTAGCCGAACAGGCCCACCCGCGAGGCCGAAGTGACGGAGGCTCCGGTGAGGGCACGAGCGGCGCGGATCGCGTCGAGGACGGCGTGGGATTCGTCGACACGGTTGACGTAGGTGTGCAGCCGGTCTGTTGTGCCGAGGCCGACGTAGTCGGTGACCACGACTGCGGCGCCTTCGGCCAGGAGCCGGTAGATCGACAGGTCCTCGTAGCCGACGGACACCGTCTGACCGTTGAGCACGAGCGGGTGCTCAAGGCCCAGGGAAGCGGCGCACTGGTCGCCCTGGCCCATCGTGCCGGGTGCCACGGCGACCAACGGGCGCGGTACGCCGCCCTTCCACGAGGCCGACGGTTCGATGTAGGCGCCGGTGACGGCGACCGGCTGACCATTGGAGTCGGTCGACTTGTACATCAAACGGGTGGCTCGGCCCGGCAGCGGTCCGGGGATGCCGGGCAGGCTGAGGGCCAGCGGAAGCGGTTCGCTGCGGATCAGGGCGCCGTTGGCGGCAGGCAGTGTGGCGGGCGGGTCGTAGAACGCGGGAATGGTGACACCACGGGAGACCACGGTGTCCGACCCTGTGGCGGCAGCGGCCGGCAGGGCTTGTGCGCTGACACAGGCGACAGTGGCGACGGCCGCGGCGAGCAGACGTCCGCGCGCAGGCATGGGGAACCTCCTGAGATGCGGCTGGCAGGAGAAAGGGCCTCCGTGCGGGGCGGACAAATGCCGCCCGGGCGCGGAGGCTCGGCAGCGTGAGGTCGCACGGTCGTCGTCCTACGAGCTCGCTCGCGCCGCTGTGGGGAGTTGCCTGCCGGGACCGTACCGACCTGGCTGTTACCGGCGGTAGCAGCTGGAAGGTTACGGTTCAGTAATTTGACTCAGCGTCTAATACGGGGGAGCGGACGGTCACGCCGCGCACGCACCCCTGCGGCCTCTCAGGACCGGATCCAAGGCGCCCGGACGGGCGGCGGTCGGCGACTCGACACCACGGCGGAGAGGGCCGGTCGAGGGGCCGGTCGGGGTCACACCACGGCGAGCGTCGGCCGGAACCGCGCGACGGGGTTGCAGGCGCCTGAAACCGCGTGATGGGGGGCAGTTGGGGCTGCCCTCAGCGTGGCCAGCAGGCAATTCACGCAACCGTGACGACCCGCAATGCTCGGCGCCACTCCCGGAGGCCCGCTCGAGGACATGCAGGTGTCGGCCCTCACAGGGATGTCCGCCCCGCCGAAAGGTGGAGCATGGCCTCACGGCTGCGGGAGAAGTCACGGGAGCTGGATCAGCGCTCGCACCGGCGGCCTTCGTGGAGAGCTGCCGAGAGAGCAGGGGAACGACGTGACCGACTACCGGCCGGCGGCGCGCGGTGCCGCCGTGCTCGTGGCGGGCAGGGCGCGGCGCGCCGTTCCTGGGACCCGCCACGTATGGCCGGCACAGGCGGTTCGCCAGGGCTTCATGTCGACTCAAGATGCCGGAGTCGTGGGGTTCGGCTTCCGCGGCCGGCGCCGGGTCGGCGCGCCTGAATCATCCGGCGGGACCCTCTTCCGCTGTCGCTGCACGTGCTGCAAGGATCGGTGTGCGGATCTCGTGATGGTCCGCAATTGGGGTCTGGGGCAAGCTCGTTGAGCATATGCAACTGATAAGATCATCCCACGTTTCAGTAGGCTGACGGCGTGTCATGAACGCGCACGGGGGGACAGTCTCGACGGCCCCATCGCTAAGGAGTGAAGTTGGTCCGCCTGTAGGTCCGCGGCCGTGCGGTAGCTGGACGCTCCGCGCGGACCGGTGGCTGCTCACGCTCCCGATGCAATGCGACTTGAAGAGAGTCTCATGACGTCATTGATTCAGGATCCGCTGCTGTGGATCTTGCTTGTGGTGCTCGTCGCTGCGGTTGTCGCAGTGATGCGGGCGCGGAGAACCAATATGGCGCTCCGAAGAACGAAGAAAGACCTGGAGACAGGACTGGGCGAGGCCCGCGGCGAGCTCGGTCAGCTGCATGCTCAGATCGCCTCGCTGAGTGCGCAGCATCAGCGTGACCTTGCCGACGTACGGGCGGATGCGGAGTCGGCCACCAAGGCAGTGCTGAAGTCCGCGATGGGAACGCTGCAGTCTCTCGCCGAGGAGCAGCAGGTACTCCTGGACAGCCTGCAGAAGAAGTACGGTGACGACACGGACGTCCTGGCCGACCTGATGTCCGTCGACCACACCGGCAGCCAGTTCAGCCGCCGCGCCAAGGGTATTTCGGTGCTGTGCGGCGGGTGGCTGGGGCGGCGCGAGGGTGCTGCGACCGTCTACGACGTGGCCCGCAGCGCCCAGGGCAGGATCAAGGACTTCAATCGGGTCAGCGTCCACTCGCAGGTCAACGTCTCCATCTCCAGCAAGGCCGTCGAACCGGTGGCGGTTGTCCTGGCGGAGCTTTTGGACAACGCGACGAACTACAGCGCTCCCGGAACCCCGGTCGAGGTCAACATCCAGGCCGTTCCCGCAGGCGTGTGCTTCATCGTTGACGATGCCGGGCTGGGCATGGACCAGGAGACCAAGGACCGGGCGGCAGCTCTGCTGTCCGCCGACGGCCCGGTCGACATCACCGGTCTCGGCGATCCGCCCCGATTCGGTTTCGCCGTGTGCGGCATGCTCGCCGCTCGCTACGGCTTCGCCGTCTCCGTCGGCTCGGTGTCCCCCTACGGCGGAGTGCGTGCAGTGATTCGTGTGCCCGAAAGTCTCCTCGCGGCTGATGGTCCTGCGCGTGTAGCCGATGTCCACGATGCCGCAGAGCAGGAGCCCGCCCCCCAGCGGCTGGCACCGGTCCCGGTCGTGGGCCCCTCGCACGTGGTGGGGACGACGTCGGGGGGGCTGCCCAAACGCCGGCGGCGCTCGGGCCCCGTCGCGGTGGTCCCGGTCCCCGACACCCCCACTGCCGAGCAGGACGGGACGTCCGAGCCGGACAGCGAGGTCACGGCGTCGCGCCTCGGGGCGTTCGCGCGCGGAACACAGCTTGGGCGGACCACGAACACCACGGAAGGATCTGACAACCAGTGAACACCGACCTGTCGTGGGTGCTGAACGACGTGCTCGAGGTGCGCGGAGCCCGCCACGCGATCCTCGTCTCGGGCGACGGCCTGCTGCTGCAGCGTTCGGACGACATCTCGCGGGACGACGCGGAGACGAACGCCGCCGCGATGAGCTCGATGCAGTCACTGAGCCGTGCTGTCGCCGGCTTCGTCGGGTCAGGGCACGGAATCTGGAAGCAGACGCTGCTGGAGTACGACGGTGGCTGGATCTTCCTGATCGCCGCCGGTCAGGGCGCCTACTTGGCCGTCTCGGCCGCTCTGGACGTCGACATGGAGGCCATGTCGTTCCGTATGCAGAAGACGGTGGCTGCCCTGAGCAAGGCGATGAGTGTGGCGCCGCGCTCGGACAATGGTGTCGGCGCATGACGGCGCACGGCGAGGAAGCCTCCGTCACCAGCGGTTTCGTCCGCTCCTACGTCATCACCGGCGGCCGGAGCCTGCCGGCCTCCGATGAGCTGGCCCTGCACACCCTGGTCACCCTGGCTCCCGAGCGGACCCTTCCGCTCGGGGCCAGTCCCGAGGTCAAGGCGATCTGGAACCTGTGCGCGGGAGGCTACCTGTCGGTCGCCGAAGTGGCCGGCCACCTGGGACTGCCGGTGGGGGTGGCCCGGCTGCTGCTGACCGATTTATTCGAGCAGGGGCACCTCCTGCGCCGCGCCGAACCGCCCCGGGCGCAGAACGTTGACAGAGCGACCCTCGAGAAGGTTCTGAATGGACTCCAATCCCTCATCGGCTGAGACGGCCAATGGATCCATCTACGTCTCCAGCGCGGTGACCAACGCTGCCAAGATCCTGGTTGTCGGGCATTTCGCCGTGGGCAAGACGACGTTCATCGGCTCGCTGTCGGAGATCACCCCGCTGCGCACCGAGGAGAAGATGACGCAGGCGTCGCTCCACGTGGACGACCTCAGGGGCGTGGCGGACAAGACCACCACCACCGTGGCCCTGGACTTCGGCCGTCTGACGTTGAGCGACGAACTCGTGCTGTACCTGTTCGGCACACCGGGGCAGCAGCGTTTCATGCAGCTGTGGGAGGACATGGCCCGCGGCGCGCTGGGGGCGCTGCTTCTGGTCGATCCCGCCCGGCTGGAAGAGACGTTCCCTGTCATCGACCTCGTCGAGAGGTACGGCCTTGAGTACGCCATCGCGGTCAACAGCTTCGAGCCGGACAAGGTGTACGAGGAGGCAGAGGTGCGTGAGGCGCTCGACCTGCTCCCGGACACCCCCGTCGTCTACTGCGACGCCCGCGACCGGCAGTCCTCCGCCCGGGCGCTGATCGCGCTGGTGCGTCACCTGCTCGACCGCGCCGCCTGATACGCCAACACGCCCGGACCATCAGGCCCGGGACCAGCAGAAGGATCTTCATGGACCGTCAGACAGTCTCCGCCCCCGCGGGCGGCAGATGCCCCATGCACGACGCCGCGTTCGCCGCCGACCCCCAGCAGGTCTACGACCGGTTGCGCGCCCACGGTCCCGCCGGGCCGGTCGAACTGGCACCCGGCGTCGAGGCCACCCTGGTGGTCGGACACGAGATGGCACTGCGCGTGCTGCAGAACTCCACGCTGTTCGCCCGGGACGCCCGCCGCTGGAAGGCTCTCAACGAGGGGCGCATCAGCATGGACAGCCCGGTACTGCCGATGATGGCCTACCGGCCCAACTGCCTGTTCACCGACGGAGCTGTGCACCTGCGGCTGCGCAAGGCCGTCACGGACAGCCTCGCCAAGCTCAACATCGCCCGGATCCGCCGCGACGTCGAGCCGATCGCCGACTACCTCATCGACCAGTTCAGTGAGCGAGGCCGCGCCGACCTGCTCAACGACTACGCCAAGCTGCTGCCGCTGCTGCTGTTCAACAAGCTGTTCGGCTGCCCCGCGGACATCGGTGACACCCTCACCAGCTCCATGTCGGCGATCTTCGACGGCAAGGACGCCCTGCGCGCCAACGAGGAACTCACCGCCTGCCTCATGGAGTTGATCGCCCTCAAGCGCCGCCAGCCCGGCGACGACGTCACGTCCTGGTTGATCCAGCACCCCGCAGGGCTGACCGACGAGGAACTCAAGGACCAGCTGGTCATGTTGATGGGCGCCGGCGTCGAACCCGAACGCAACCTGATCGGCAACGCCCTGCTCCTGCTGCTCTCGCCCGGCACGAGTGGCCGCCACGCCGGAATGCTGATCGAGGAGGCGCTCGATCATGTGCTGTGGAACCAGACACCCATCGCCAACTACGCCACCCACTACCCGGTCCAGGATGTCGATCTCGGGGGAGTGGTGGCAGAGGCCAACACGCCGGTCGTCATCAGTTTCGCCGCGGCCAACAGCGATCCCGTGCTGGCCGAAGCCCGCCGGACGCACAGCAAGGGCGCCCACCTGGCGTGGGGGGCAGGTCCGCACGCATGCCCGGCCAAGGACCCGGCGCAGGTCATCGCGACCACCGCGATCGAGAAAATCCTCAACGCGCTGCCCGACATGAGGCTGGCGGTGCCCGAGACAGACCTGCAGTGGCGGCCCGGACCGTTCCACCGGGCACTGGTCGCTCTGCCCGTGGCCTTCAGCCCGACACCGGCGACGCGCATGGCCTCCGCCCTGCAGAACCGGACCGTCCCTGTCTCGGCGGAGCAGCCGCAGCACGTGGCCCCGGTCGCCACCACGCGCCAGGAGCCGGCCAGGAAGAAGGGCTTCTGGAGCAGCTTCTTGGACATTTTCCGTGTCTGATGCACGGCATGTGACAGGAGCAACACACAGAGGCGCATGACGGAGGGGAGAGGAAGGGTAGATTCCGGCGGTAACGGTTAGCGCCCAGCCAAAAGGAGCTTTGCGTGACCGCCGTTGGCGTCATACATGGCACCACCACATACCGCCGAGCTGTCATCTCCCTCCTCCGTCGGCTGCGTTCCCCGGAGGGACAAGCCAACCCCATCCCTGTCTGGGAGGAGCTACGAGCACTGGGGGATGTGGTGCCCGCCCCGTGGGGCGGCTTCTTCGTCACCGGATTCGAGACATGCAGCCAGGTCCTGCGCGGCAGGAACTGGCTGGTGCCGGACTTCGCCTGGCAAGAGCGCCAGCCCGACATGGAGCGCTGGCAGGCCCCTGCCACGCGTGAGATGACGCGAACTCTCTCCCGTCTCAACGCGCCCACTCACACCTGTCAGCGACGCGCCCTGGGCAACCTCTTCGGCCGCAGCACGCTAGACGCCATGCGGCCCCAGGTCGCCGCTCACGTCTCCCGGCTCCTGGACGGCCTCGACGAACAGCTGCGCACACAGGGCGAGGCCGACTTCGTCACCACCGTCAGCGAACAGCTCCCGATCCACACCGTCGGCCACTGGCTCGCCATACCGGCCGAGCACTACCCGCACATCCTGGACTTCACCCACCGTCAGGTCCACGCCCAGGAACTGCTGCCCACCAAGAGCGAGCTGGCGATATCGGCCCAGGCCACCCTCGAGATGAGGGCCTTCTTCACCACCCTCATCCACCACCGGCGCACACACCCTGGCAACGATGTCCTCACCGGCTGGATCCACCACTGGGACGCCCAGTACCCCAACGACCGCGCGGCCGCGGACCAGGTGCTGTACGACCTGACGATGTTCATCACCATCGCCTCCCTGGAGACCACCGCGACGCTGCTGACCAACGCCGTGTGGTTCCTGACGCAGGACCCCGCCCGGGCCAACTGGCTGCGCCGGCACCCCGAGCACCTCGACGACGCGATCGACGAAGTTCTGCGCTACGACCCGCCCATCCACCTCAACTCCCGCATCGCCGCCGACGACACCGTCCTCGCCGGCGTACCCATTGCCAAGGACACCACCGTCCACGTCCTCTACGGCGCCGCGAACCACGACCCCCGCCGCAACGAGAACCCTCACGTCTTCGACATCCGCCGCAACGGCAGCCATCTCACCTTCGGTGGCGGCGCCCACTACTGCCTCGGAGCCGCCCTCGCCCGCCTGGAAGCCCGCCTGCTGCTCGCCCAGCTGCTGCAACGCTTCAGCACCCTGCGACCGGCCGCACCCCCCACCTACGCCAACCGTATGGTCTTCCGACGCGTAACCTCCCTGAAAGTGACGACATGACTGCCCTGCCCCGCACAGCCTTTGGGGATGACCGGATACTCAAGACCCTGCGCATCCACCGGCAGGGTCCCGTCCTCACCATCGAGCTGAACGTCCCCGAGCAGGGCAACACCGTCACCGACGCGATGCTGGACGACCTGTTGGCGGTCCTCGCCGACCAGGATGCGTCGGTCCAGGTCGTCGTGCTCACCGGGGCCGGCGACGACTTCTGCCTCGGCGGAGACCGCGGCGAGTTCGCCCAGCATCTCGCCCACGACCCCACCGGCAGCGGCATCCGCATGTCCGGGACCAAGGCCCGACGCGTGTGCGATGCCCTCACCTCGAACCCCGCCGTCACGATCGCCCGCATTCACGGCAAAGCCGTCGGAGCCGGTCTCGCCCTGGCGCTCGCCTGCGATCTGCGGGTCGGAGCCGAGGACGCGACCTTCCGCCTGCCCGAACTCGCCCTCGGGCTGCCCACCGCATGGGGCGGCCTCCTGCCCCGCCTGATCAGCGAGGCCGGCGCCGCCCGCGTCCGCGAACTCATCCTCACCGGCCGCGCCTTCACCGCCCAAGAGGCCCAGTCCCTGTCCATCCTGCAGAAGACCGTGCCGGCTCAGGAACTCGACGCGGCCGTCACCGCCTGGGCCAAGCCCATCGTCCGGCGTCCGCCCGCAGCCCTACGCGTCACCAAGACGCTGCTCAACTCCCTGACCGCCTCGACCCGTCTCGCCGACGCCTCCGTTCTGGACCCCGAACTGATGGCAGCAGTCGTAGCCGAGCTGCACCACGCGCGCAGAACCGGTTGACCACTCCGACCCCGGCTTCGCTCGGCGCCGTCAGCCCCCCGGGGGTCGTTGTGGCGGCGCCCACACCCCGGTCTGTGGTTCTCCCCACAATGCGGGCCGGAAAGCGGCCTGTTGTGACGGCGGTCACCTCATGGTGCGGGTCTTTTGTCTACGTTCGCAGTTACGTGTCCCCTTCCATCGACCTGCCGAGGCCTGCTCACCATGCCGTACCGACCGTTCCCCCTGCCGCACCGGGAAACCGCGGAGAAGCGCCGTGGCCGGCGCGCCATCGCCGGTGTCGGTGTACTCCTGGCATCGGTGACGGCCCTCTCCTCCCTCGGAACGCTCGGCGCCGCACCGGCTGCCGCGGCCACGTCGTCGGGGCGGGGCGACGTCCCGGCCGGGTCCCTCGCGCCGGTGCAGCCGCCGGGCAAGGCACGCCTGACGGCCGCGGTGCTCGACATGGACAGCACGGGCCGTGAGCCCACGGTGTACGGAGACGACACCCCCTACGACACGGCGAGCATCGTCAAGGTCGACATCCTCGCGGCGGTTCTGCTCCAGGCGCAGGACGCGGGACGGCCCCTCACCGCGCAGGAGCGCGCCCAGGCGGAGGCGATGATCCAGCGCAGCGACAACGCGTCGGCGAACGCCCTGTGGCGGCGGATCGGCCAGGGGCCGGGGCTGGAGGCGGCGAACAAGCGGCTGGGCCTGACCTCGACCAAGGGCGGCCCCGGCCCCAGGTGGGGACTTACGCGGACGACGGCGAGTGACCAGATACGGTTGCTGCGCGCGGTGTTCGGCACAAGCCCGGCGTCGCACGCGGGCTCCACAACGTTGAACGAGGCGTCCCGGTCCTACATCCGGAGGCTGATGACCCGGATCGTGGCCGACCAGGCGTGGGGCGTATCGGCGGCCGCGGACTCCGGATGGGCACTGAAAAACGGCTGGCTGCAACGCAACACGACCGGACTGTGGGACGTCAACAGTGTCGGACAGGTCATGGTGGGCGGACACCGCTATCTGGTCGCGGTCCTCTCGGACGGCGACACGTCGATGAAGGACGGCATCTCGCTGGTGGAACGAGCGGCCCGGACGGCCGTGTCCTCGGCGTCGAGCCGTTGACCGCTCCGGCGGAGCGCGGACCAGCTCGATCACCTGGTGTCGGCATGGACCACAGCGCACCTCCCGCACCACTGGCGCGCCCCTGGGTTCGGCTGCCGCCCTGAGGCCTGACGCCGGGCTGTGTCCGCAGAGTAATTACTAACGTTTGGTTTAACAGTTCAGGCTGATAAACCTACTGTTAGTACTTGTGGACGTGAGAAACGCGGCCGCACACGGCAGCCACCCCGGCTCTTCGGAGCACACCGCCCGGCTTGCCTCCGCTCTGCGCCTCGCCGTCGCCAGGATCACCCGGCGGTTGCGTCAGGCCCACGCCGTGGGCGACGTGTCCCTCTCGGCCATGTCAGTGCTCGCCCGGCTCGCCGCGGACGGGCCGGACTCTCCGGGGGCGCTCGCCGAACTGGAACGGGTCAGGCCGCAGGCGATGGCAACCACGCTCGCCGGACTGGAACAGCGTGGGCTGGTCCGGCGCACCCCCGACGCGGCGGACGGGCGGCGAGCCGTCGTGACGATCACCGATGACGGGCGGGACATGCTCGCAGCGCGCCGCACCGAATCCGTACAGCGCCTCGCGGACGTCCTGGACGAATTCAGTCCGCAGGAACGACGCACGCTCGCCGCTGCCCTTCCCCTTCTCGACCGGCTGGCCGAGCGGCTGTGAGCGCGCCCCCTCCCAGCTCCGGGGACCGACCTTCGGACCGCGCCCGAGGCAGTGCCGCCGACACCGCCCGCGGCCTGCGCCTCGCTCGTCGACGCAAGGACGCCGCCATGGCCCCGGCTACAAGTGGATCGCCCTGTCCAACTCCACGCTCGGCGTGCTGATCGCCACGATGGACGCCTCCATCGTGATCATCTCGCTGCCCGCGATCTTCCGCGGGATCGGACTCGATCCGCTCGCCCCGGGCATCATCGGCTACCTGCCATCGAGCGGAACGCTCTCACATCTGTCCGCGGCCGACCGCCAGGTCCTGATCGGGCACGAGTTCTTTCCGCAACTGGTCTCCGCCCCCTTCCACCACGGGCTCACCATCGTCTTCAGCGTCGCCGCCGGCATGGCCCTCGTCTCCGCGCTCGCCTCGGCGCTGCGGGCCGCCACCCGCCTTCAGGAGAGCACCGCCCCGCGCAGGGCCGGCCGCCTGCGGCATCCGACCGGCAGGGGCGGAACGCCCATTCCTCGTGAGGGATGCGCCTGGTGGACCCATGGCGATCGTCCATGCAGGCGGCCGCCATGCCACCGAGGGCTGCCTCTTCTCGCCTCGGAGCCGGCAGTCCCAGGCGTCGTTTCGCGGCAGCCGCATCGGGCTGTACCCAGGGGAGTTCGACAAGTTCGGGTCAGCAAGTAGCTCCCGCGACCACCGACAAGGCTGCGTGTTGCAGAAGGCCGACGCGCGTCAGACGAACTTCGCCTCGATGCCCGCGAAGAACGCCTTGGCCAGCCGCTGGAAGTACTGCTCGAGGACACGGATCTCGTCGCCGACCGCGTAGCCGAGGACGGATGTCTCCGGCTTGAGCCGGATCTGCTGGTCGGCGAGCAGCCGGCCGTCGTTGCCCGTCAGGGACGCGCTGAGCAGGCGACCCGTCAGGCCCGTCGCCGCGGCCGCCACCGCGCGGTAGGCCGCGACCTGCTCGTCGATCCGCCGCCGAGCGGCCTCGACGTACTCGGGAGCGTAGGTGTTGATGCACAGCATCCCGCTGCCTCCTGCTCGTCAAGTCAGTTGATTCAGTGGTTTCTGGGGTCATCCGGCCGCCGGTGCGACCCGTGTGCTCTACGCAACGGGCGCCCTGCCGCCCCTGCTTCTCCGATCCTGACCGACTCCGGCCCCACGTCGGTGAGGGTGACGCCCACGGCACCCCAGCCCTGCAGGACGACGGGCGGTGCACAAGCAGGCCCGGCCCGCCCCGCCGACGGGGGCGTTCCCGCCCCCGTCGGCGGGGCGGTGTACATCTGCCGGCGGCGACGGGGGCAGGAAAGGGTGCCGTAGGGCGTCTAAAGGGCCATACGGCTCTCCTGGTGGACCGTGCCCTGTGACAGGCCTGTGACAGTCGGCGGACACCGACGTGAAGTTGCCCAGGCAGGATATTTCTCAAAGAGGACAAAACGCCGCAATCAGTACTCAGGCGTATGTCCCCTGCTTCCGAGGGTGTGAGCAGTGATGACCGGGCCGATCCGTCGGAGGGAATCCCATGAGCCTCACCTTCACCACGCCGTACACCGAGGCCCCCGCGCCTGCGCTGGCCCCGCGTGAGCGGGAGACGCTGCGCCATATCGCCGCAGGGCGCACCTACCTGCAAACGGCTCGCCACATGGGGCTCTCCATGCACACGGTCGACGCCTATCTCCGCCGCATCCGGGCCAAGCTCAACATCAACAGCACGGCCGAACTCACCCGACTGGCGATCTCCCTGGGTCTGTGACGCCGGCCATCGGAGCGGGGGATGGACAATCCTGTCCATGCAGGCACTCATGCATGACGATACGTAATCGTCGAATGACTTTCTGGCATATTGCCATGTGGCGCACCAAGTCGCTGTCACCGAGGCTGATCGTTTGCAGCCCATACCTCTTCGGGCGGTGGGGTCGGGAATTTCGGGATGAAGGGCCTCGTTACAGGTCATGTGATTGGCATGGCTGGGTCAACGACCCGGTCATGGGCAGAAGGAGTGGAGAACCTCATGGCACGCAGCACCGCGCGTCCCGTCGTCAGGCTGAAGTCGACGGCCGGGACCGGCGTCACCTATGTGACGCGCAAGAACCGTCTGAACGACCCCGACCGGCTCGTCCTGCGCAAGTACGACCCGGTGGCAGGGGAGCACGTCCTCTTCCGTGAGGAGCGGTGACACCGAGCCTCGAGGCCTGTCATTCACCCCGTTTCCCGAACGGTCGTCTTCCCTGATCAGGAGGAGAACACGCGCATGAAGGTACGCAAGTCGCTGCGCTCGCTGAAGTCCAAACCCGGCGCCCAGGTGGTACGCCGACGGGGTGCGGTCTTCGTCGTCAACAAGAAGAACCCCCGCTTCAAGGCCCGCCAGGGCTGAGAGCGCCCTGTCCCTCCGGTCGGCCCGGCTCCGCAGTCAGCGGTGGCCGGGGCGGATGTCATCGTTGTCGCGCTGAGAGGTGTGCGGTCAGCCCCTGGTCGGACCCGGATGCGGAGGGGTCGTGGCCTATCCGATCGTTACGTCTCCCGGATTCTCAGGGACGCCTGACGGAGACGTTGCCGGATGGATCACCAGTAATGCCGACGGCCGGCAACCGCATGCCCCATGGAGCCCAGGATCCACAGAATGGCGCCGACCACGACAAGGATGACGCCAATGGTCCACAGGATTGATATGCCGGTGAGGAAGCCGACGACGAGCAGGATGACGCCGAGGACGATCATGACCGCCTCCTGTTGCAGGTAGTGCTTTTTTCACGGGTACCCAGATTTCACCGTGCACGCAAAACGGCGACTCGTCGCCCCGTAATTCACCGTGCCTGCACCCATCGGGTGCGTCTGCTGTCCAGCCGCGCATCCAAGGGCTCGGCTGAGGAGCGTCGGAGCGCGTGAGACGTGCCGCCGGAGCGGATTTGCTGAAACGGCAACAAGATTGGCTGCGTCCACCGCCTGCGCCACATGATCGGGAGGGAGCCGTTGCACGCCAGGCCCGCCTCGGCCCGGCGCGAGCAGATCAGCAGCCCGGGAGGATTCATGCCGCAGCAAGCCACGGACTTCACCCACCGGCTGGTCTCTTCCCCGGCGGGCCGGATCCACCTGGTGGAGCAGGGCGCAGGGCCACTGGTGCTGCTCGTACACGGCTTCCCATGGGTGCTCGCACGGGGCGCCGATTGATGTCTTCGGGTGGGCGGGGGCGGGCGCGGAGTCCGTCAGACGAGGGTGGAGTTGTCGATGACGAAGCGGTAGCGGACGTCGGAGGCCAGGACGCGTTCGTAGGCGTCGTTGATCTGGTCGGCCGATACGGTCTCGATCGTGGTGCCGATGCCGTGCTCGGCGCAGAAGTCGAGCATCTCCTGGGTGCCGGGCAGCCCGGCGATCAGGGAGCCGGCGAAGGCACGTTGGTTGAGGGTCAGCGAGGCGCGCTTGAGGCGGAACTCGGGGCGCCGACGATGGCGAGGGTGCCGCCGGGATCGACTCCTGGCCGGCGAAGCAGCGCAACGTCGCCCGCTACCTCTTCCTCCACCCCCAGGCGCGGGAGGTGTTCGCGGACTGGGACAACCAGATTCGCGGCTACGTGGCCCGGCTGCGCGCCTGGCCGGCACCGACCCCGACGCACCCGACCTCACCCAGCTGGTGGGGGAACTGCTGCTCAAGAGCCCGGACTTCGCCAAGCTCTGGGAACGGTACGACGTGAAGGCCACGGCACCAAGACCTTCCACCACCCGGAGGTCGGCGACCTCGTCCTCGGCTACCAGTCCATGGCCCTGGAGGGCACCGACGGGCAGCGGCTGATCACCTGTCTCGCCGAACCGGGCACCCCCGAGCACGACGCGCTGGTGCTGCTGGACATGACCGCCACCGACCAGGCGGCGAAGCCGCGACAACGGCACCACTGACCAGCCCCCGGCAGACATCCGAGCGTCTGTCCATCGGGGGCTCGTCGCTACGGAGTGACGAGAACCTTCAGCGCCTCACGCCGGTCCATGGCCCGGTAGCCATCGGGCACCTCCTCCAGGGACACGGTGCGGTCAAAGACACGTCCGGGCTCGACCGTCCCGTCCAGAACGGCGGGCAGCAGCTCGTCGATGTAGGCGCGCACCGGTGCCGGGCCGCCGGTCAGAGTGATGTTGGGGCCGAACAGGCTGCCGAAGCCCACCGGTGCCTCCTCGTACTGCGGGACGCCGACCCGGCTGATCACACCGCCAGGCCGGACGGCACCGACGGCCATCTCGTAGGCGGGCATGTGGCCCACGGCCTCCAGCACGGCTCGGGTGCCGTGGCCGCCGGTCAGCTCGCGGACCTTGGCGATGCCCTCCTCACCGCGTTCGGCGACGACGTCGGTGGCGCCGAAGTCGCGGCCGAGGTCGGTGCGGTCCTTGTGCCGCCCCATGAGGATGATCCGCTCCGCGCCGAGCTGCTTGGCCGACAGGACCGCGAGCAGGCCCACGGCGCCGTCGCCGATGACGGTGACCGTGTCGCCCGGCCGGATCCGGGCCTGCCTGGCGGCGTGGTAGCCGGTGCCGTACACGTCGGAGAGCGTCAGCAGCGACGGCAGGAGGGCCGAGTCCTCGCCGACCGGGAGCTTGACCAGGGTGCCCTGGGCCTGCGGGACACGGACAGCTTCGGCCTGGGCGCCGCCGACGCCGCCGGCCCCGTACCAGCCGCCCTTCGGGCAGGAGGTGTGCAGGCCCTCGCGGCAGAACTCGCAGGTGTTGTCGGCGAAGGCGAACGGCGAGACGACGAAGTCGCCGCGCCGCAGGCCGGATACGTCCGAGCCGATCTCCTCGACGATTCCGAGGAACTCATGGCCCATGGGCGCGGGGCCGTCGGAGGCGGCCAGGGAGTGGTAGGGGTGCAGATCGCTGCCGCAGATGCAGGAGCGCACGATCCTCACGACCGCGTCGGTGGGCTGCTCGATGACCGGGTCCGGCGCGTCCTGGACGCGCACGTCACCGGCCTCGTACATGAACGTTGCCCGCATGGGGACATCTCACTTTCTACGTGATGGATGAGGGTGAACTCGAAGGGGCGCTGCGGTGAGGCGGGCGCCCGGCGGCCGCGTGGTGCCGCGCCGCCGCGGGCCGGCGGGCCGGGATCCGGGAGTGCCGCCGTGAGGGCGCGTTCCGGCTCGCATGGCGGAGAATTGCGCCTGGTCATGGCACGAGCAGGACGAACTTTCCGTGGGCCCCGCGCGAGCGCAGTCGTTCGGCCGCCACGGCCCCGGTGCCAAAGGCGAGGCTGATGCAGATCGGGGACCGCGCCCGGCCGTCAGCGACCGCGGGCAGCAGTTGCTCGTCGGCTGCGGCAATCACGGCTGAGGGCGACGGCCCGGGCACCTACCAGCAGCTGGCCGGAACCGGCCTGGGGCACAGGAACCTCCCGTGGCCCGCCGTCGTGTCCGGTGCCGCCGAACAGGGCGGTCATCGTCATGCGCACACGCACTCCTTCACGTGCGGGTGGCGCGTGTCCGGTCGACCGGACGGGCCCGCCGGGCGGCCAGGGTCAGTAACCGCTGCGGGTACGGGGGGCGTTGTACTGCTCGTCGGTGACCTTCTCCAGCCACGTCGTCTCCGGCCGGTCGTCGCCCGGCCCCTCCCACATCGCCAGGTGCTGCATGAACCGGTCCGGGGTGGCGCCGTGCCAGTGCTCCTCGCCGGGCGGGCAGGTGACCGTCTCACCGGGGTGGGCCTCGAAGACGGTGCCGTCGCGGGTGCCGATCAGGGCGATGCCCTCGACGACGTGCAGGGTCTGTCCGACGGCGTGGTGGTGCCACGCGGTGCGGGCGCCCGGGGAGAAACGGACCATGTTGGCGCGCATCCGGGAGGGCTCCCGGCCGGCGTGGATGACGTCGAACCACACGTCCCCGGTGAACCAGTCGTCCGGGGCCTTCGTGGTGGGCTGAGGCTTCACAAACTCCATCGGTGTCCAGTGTCCTTCTTCTTCGGGGTTCTGCGACCGCCGGTGCCGAGGGCGGGTGTCAGGTCCCAGGGGTGTCCGTGCCGCCGACGATGTCCTTGAGCCGGCCGAGTGCGCTCATGGCATTGGGCCAGCCGGCGTAGAACGCCAGGTGGGTGAGCGCCTCGACCAGCTCCTCACGGCTCAGCCCGTTGTCCATCGCGAGCCGCAGGTGGAAGTCGAGCTGGTCTGTCCGGTACAGCGCCGCCAGTGTGGTCACGGTGATCAGACTGCGGTCCCGCGGCGAAAGCTCCGGGCGCTCCCACACATCCCCGAACAGCACGCTGTCGGTGAGCTCCACCATCTTCGGCGCGAGATCACCGAGCGCCTTCTGCGCCGCAGATTCCTTTTGCGACACGACATCATCCCTCTCCTGCTTCATCGGGCCGGAAAAGCTATGCGGGTCGAAATCCGCAGGGCTTCTTCCGGTGCCACGGGTTCCAGGCTTGCACCCGTACGCGGGCCCGCAAAGGGGAGAGTCCTCTCCTGGGAGGAAAACATCCTGGGAGAGGACTCTCCCCCCAAGGGGGTCGACGGCCGGTGCCACACTGGGAGACATGAGCCCCGACGCACACCTCAACGAGCTGGGAGAGTTCCTCAAAGTCCGCCGGGCCGAGCTCAGCCCCCGCACCGTGGGCCTGCCCGACACCGCAGGCCCACGCCGGGTCGCCGGGCTGCGCCGGGAAGAGGTCGCCCAGCTCGCGGCCATCTCCACCGACTACTACACCCGCCTGGAGCAGGGCCGCATTCAGGCCTCCGCGCCCGTCCTCGATGCCCTCGCCCAGGCCCTGCACCTCGACGACGACCAGCGCAACTACCTCTTCAGTCTCGCCGGAAAAGAAACCGCACGCCCGCGGCGCCGGGCACGGCAGAAAGTCCAACCGCAATTGCGGCGCCTGTTGGACGACCTCACCGCCACTCCGGCCATTGTCATGGGCCGCCGCATGGACGTCATCGCCTGGAATTCCCTCGCGTCAGCGCTCATCACCGACTTCGGTCAGATTCCGGAAAAGCACCGGAATTACGTTCGCATTCTCTTCACGGACCCGGCCATGCGCACTCTGTACGCCGACTGGGAGACCGTGGCCCGCACCTGCGTCGCCCAGCTGCGCATGGAGGCCGCGAAGTACCCCGACGACCCCCGCCTGACCGCGCTCGTCGGAGAGCTGTCCGTGCAGGACCCCCACTTCCGCAAGTGGTGGGCCGCCCACCACGTCGCCACCCTCAGCGTCGGCACCAAAATCCTCAGGCACCCCGTCGCCGGTGAACTCTCTTTGGACTGGGACACGCTCACCGCCAGCACCGACCCCGACCAGCAACTCGTCATCTGGACCGCCGAAGTCGGCACCCCCACCCACGACGGGCTGCGCATCCTTGCCTCCTGGGCTGCCGACCGGCACCCCATGGCACCCACCGACTGAACGCTCCGACGCTGCCACTGGGGTGGCTTCGCGGTGTGCTCGGGCTGAGCGGCGGCGACGTACCGCATGGCGGTCTGTTCCGTGATGCCGAACAACCGTCCGACCGAGTGGTGCGTATGGCGTTGCCGCCGTCGTCATGGGCCATCGAGTTCTCCACGGTGGAGCGGTTCTGATGAATTCCCCAAGCCACTGGCAGTACATTCATGCCATGACCGAGCAATTTTTCCCTCCGTTCGAGACAGCTCAGCTAATCGCGGAGGATCTTCGAGGAAAGTTGGTTCTGTCACCGCAAGCGGGGCCGGTGGACATCGTCGAAGCCCAAGGTGACAGCCAGGCCTGGCCAATTACCGTGCGCTTCTCGGCAGAGTCCCAGAAATGGCCGTCGCCTCGCTCCTGGGAAGTCACTTTCGAAGAGGGCGACATCCTCTCCGGGGAGTCGGTACACGCGAACGCGGCCGCGCTTGCCGAGAATGCCGTGACGCTTCTTCTGGAGACTCTGGCGACAGGAGTCGTAGGCGGAATTCGCGAAGTGAACGGAGAATTTTGATCGAGCCGCCCCAAACCGAATGGGTCGGGGCCTGCGCCGCGGCATGATCGGCCGCCCCCGCCGCAAACCGGACTTAATGCTCGCGGAGGTGGCGGGGTCGGAGGCGCTCGGCGGCGGTCTCGCGGAGACCCGACCACCGACGTCCCGGCGGCAACGGTCACACCCGGATGAGGCGCGCTCAGCGCACCGGGAAGCCGAAGGAGTATCCCTGCTGCTTCAGCCACGGCAGGATCTCGCGCAGGGCGGCCACGGTCTGGGAACGGTCCCCGCCCGCATCGTGGAAGAGGACGGTCGGGCCGTTGGAGATCTCATTCTTGACGGTGGCGACCATGGCGTTGGTGCCGGGACGCTCGAAGTCCCTGGAGTCGACGTTCCAGCCCAGCGGCCGCATACCCCGGGACGCGGCGAGCCGGCGGCTGTACGGGGTGAAGGCACCGCCCGGGGCCCGGTAGTACAGCGGCCGGACGCCCCCGGACGCCTCAGTGATCATGCGCTCGGCGTCCAGAATCTGTTGTGACTGGTAGGCCTCGGACTTGGTGTCCATGGTGGTGTCGTGCGACACCGTGTGGTCACACAACCGGTGCCCGGCCGCCACCACCGCCTTGACCAGGTCCGGGTGCGCCCGGGCCTGCGTGCCCACCATGCAGAACGTGGCCTTCACGCCGTTCTCCCGCAGCACCTGCAGCACCCGCGGCGTCCAGACCGGGTCCGGTCCGTCGTCGATGGTGATGTTGACGCCCCGGGCGCCACGGTCCGAGGCATGGGCGATGTCCACCGACACTGCCGCCCCTCCGGGGCCCTGCGACCGGGCATCCGGCGCGGAGGGGTGCGCCGAGACGCCCGCTCGTGCGTGCCGCCCCTCGACGGGATCGGCCTGCGCGGTCCACACCGAGGTGGCCGCGGCCACCGCCGTTACCCCGACCGCCGCCGCGAGCACCCGGCCGTACCATCCCCGTCCGCCACGCCGCACCATGTCCGCCCCGTTCCTTGCCGTCTCCGTAGATGCCGTGCACCCGTCAGGACGGAGGCAGGCCGCCACCGGATCCGTCCGTTACCGATCACGGACGATTCTGCGGGGATTCGGCGACAGGCCGGTGACACAACGACGGCATGACGGGCGGACGGAACCCATCTAGCGGCCCCGGGCAGGGCGTCAGGTTCCGGACGCGATGGCCCAGGCGCGCAACTGACGGGCGACCCTCGGGCGTTCGTGAGGCTGGGCGCGGTATGGAGTACTCGCTTCGGGATGCTCCGCACGTGGGACACCAGTTGCCGAAGTCGGCGGCAGGACTGTGTCCGGGACACCGGCTCGCGAGTGCCGTAGTGGTCGCCGAGGATACGTGTCCCCCCGTACCGCTTGTTGAACATCGATGCGTCGTGCGGGTAGTGGAGGTTCGTGTCGTCGGCATGTACGACGCCGACGGACAAGAACGGCCGGCCGTCCGGCGCGTGATACGCCGGCGTCCACGCCGGAGCACGGTGAAGGCGGCAACCGTGTGCCTGGCACTTGGGGCGGGATGTCAGTGCCTGCCGATAGCGTCGCGACCCATGAGTGATCAACGATTGGCAGTGGTTGTCCGCCGGGCTGAGCACGCGGACGTTGACGGGCTCGTGGCGTGCAGTAGCGCGTTGCCGAGGACGCCGGGACTCGGGATCCAAGCATTGACATCGATTGGCCTCGTGAGCACGGGCCCCAACGTTTCGCCGCTGGTATAGGTGATCCGAACCGGCTCTTGCTCGTTGCTGACCGTAACGGCGAGGTGGTGGGGCATCTTGTGGGTGCGCTGGTAGAGGCGTCTGAGATGAAGCCGGTGAAGGTCGCGACGCTGGTGAGCATGTATGTGCAGCCAGCACATCGCCGAAGCCGGATCGGAGGGCGTCTGATCGCAGAGTTCTTCGGCTGGGCGAAGGAGGCAGGGGCTGGAGCAGCAGAGGTGACGGCATACTCAAGCAATGCCGAGGCCATCCGGTTCTATGAGCGCAACGGCTTCGCGTCTCAGTCGGTGACTCTGCGGACGTCTTTGTAGCTCATGAGCCTGGTGGGCGGTGGACGTTCGCCCACCAGGTCATCCGTCGCCGGCGCAACGGGATTGTGTGACGGCTGTCAGGACTGGTGCTTCGGTGGTCCAGTTGTGCCAGATGGCGGCTGCCAGGGCGAGCAGGCGCTGGCCGGTGTGGGCGAAAACTCCAGCTGGGGCCTGGTCGAGGTCGGTGCTGCGGAAGCGGCCCACGGTCTGGCGGTCCCAGCTTCAGCCGCCAGGCGATCGTGCTGAGGGTCCAGCCCCCTCCGCCGCAGCCGACGGCACAGCCCCCGAGGCCGACGGGCCCCTGATTCCCAAAGAGCCTCAACTGTGGCGGCTTGGACCGGTTCCGCGGACGCGTCGCTGGAGGGCCGGCCTGACACTGCTTCAAGATGGCCTGCTTGCCGTCCTCCAAGCCTGGCGCCTGCGTTCGCGCCCGTATGAAGGCCGGGAAGAGTCCGGTGTCGTCCGGTGTCAGGCGACGGCTCAGGACGGCGACTTGGCAGGTTGGGACACCGGGCCGGCGCCGTGCTGCCGCAGGGGCTCGTCGATGTGTTCCTGCTGCACTGCGGTGAGGGCACGGACCACGAGCATGGCAGCAACGACAGCACCGAAGTTGGCCGCGTCAGCGGCCAGCAACGGCGGCACGTCCGTGTAGGCGCGCGCGATAACGGCGTCCGTGGAGTCGGCGTACATCAGTCCGGCTCCGCTGAGCAGCCCGGCCAGCCACAGGCCCCACCACCGGTTCACCGCGCGCGGCAGCCGCTGTTCCGGTGCGCTCGCCTGGTGGATGTCCGCGACGATGCCGCGGGGCACCCAGAGGTTCACGATCGGCACGATCCAGCCGGCGTAGACCACGGCCGGGCGTACCGCGGCCGCTGCTTCGACAGGACGTACGCGTTGTCCCGGACGCGCCACAGCCACGCCAGGAACGTGATCGCGCAAAGGGCCGTGGTGGCATCCCCCAGGGAACTGACGACGTGGTAGGCGTTCTCCAGTGCCGTCAGCGGGCGGTGCCGGCCCTCTCCTTGGCCTGGTGACCCAGGATCCGGCCGGCCCGCCGCGGCGAGTTGCATGTGCCACACGGCCCGGGCCACCCAGGCGGCACCGGCGAGGAGGAAGGCGGCAACCGTCATGCGGGCCGCTCCCCGGACTGGACGCAGGGCGGACCGGGCATCGCGATCGATCATCCGCTCATCCTGGTGCAGGGGAGGCCTCAACCACCAGGCCGTGATGTCTGCCTCGTCGTTTCCTGGGCGCGGTGCCGTTCCGGCCCGCGGCGATCGCCTTGCATCGCCCGTTCGCGTCGTTGTCCGTCACCGCATTGCGCAGCCGTCATTCCCATGCCACCAGCAGACGCCTGGTACCGGCTGGCGGCCAGCGGGCTCGGCCAGCGGGCTCGGCGCGCGGGCGAGGCCGGGACCTGCCGGGTCAGACGCAGGTTGCGGCGTTCCAGCCTCTGGGGCCGACTCGGCACGCCCTCGAAGACGAGAACGGCCTGCAGCACGTGGAAGAAGGTCTCCGGCCGAAATGTCCTGCAAGGGCGCCTCGAGGGGCTGCCGCGAGAAGCACGGGAACATTGGTCAACGCCTGGGAAATTCGCGCCCCCTTCAGGGCAACCCCCTCACCGTGCGGTGAGTCGTACTGGGCGGCAACGTGAGGATCTTGGGCCCTCCGTGCGTCGACTGCCCTCATGCAGACAGGAGTTGGTGCCCCCGTGAGCACGCGTGGATTCCGTCGTCGTCTCGGGCTCGCGGTGGCCACGGCCGTCATCGGGACCGTCGTCGGCCCGGTGGCCGCGCATGCGGCCGGTGCACGGACCGTCGGGGTGCGCGCCGACTTCAACGGCGACGGGTACGCGGGCCTTGCCGTCGCCGCCCCGTGGGGCAGGATCGACGGTCACGCGCGTGCCGGGTATGTGGGGATCGCGTACGGCTCGGCGAAGGGGCTCAACACCGCGCACCGGCAGGTCATCAGCCGGGACACGGCGGGCATACCGGGCGTCGCCGAGGCCGACGACCACTTCGGCAGCGGCCTCGCCCTCGGAGACCTGGACGGCGACGGGTACGCGGACCTCGTCGTCGGCGCCGGGGGAGAGGACGTGGGCTCCGTCCGGGGCGCGGGCACCCTGACCGTCGTATGGGGCGGGCCGAAGGGGCTGTCCGGGGGTTCGACCGTGGCCACCGGAGAAGAGGGCGACCGCGTCAACGCCCAGCAGCCCGCCGTCGGTGACTTCAACGGCGACGGCCACCTCGACCTGGCCACGGCCAACCGCCTGCTGTACGGGCTGTTCGGGCGCACGACCGGCGCCGCGCACTCCGGTGATCTGTCGCTCGACTCCGACTACGCCACCGACGACGTCGCCGCCGGGGACATCGACCACGACGGCATCACCGACCTGGTCGGGCTCATCCACGACTACGGGGACGAGGACTCGACCGACTCGGAGGCGATCGCCCGCCGCGCGGTCTACCTGCACGGCACCCGACAGGGCCCATCCCGAGAGCGGCACCTCGTTCCCCTTCGACCCCAAGCCCAAGAACAACGCCGCCAAGGTCGTGGTGAACCCCGCGTCGTAGGACGTTCCGGCGGCGGGTACGGCAGGGGTCGTCACGCGAGTGGGGCCGTCCAGCTCGGTCACCCTCCGCCCTCCGGCGTCGTTGACCAGGTGTTTCAGGCATTGGCTGTGGGGGGACGGCTCCCGACACACGGCGGGAGTCGGGCCCTCACGGCGCAGTGGAACCACTGAGCAGGACCCCGCGGCGGGCGCCCGCGGGTGCTTCCCGCGGGTGCTTCCCGCCGGTCCTGGCACCGGTCAGGCGGTAGCCTGCTCGTGAGGGGCAGCCATGGCCGATGAGGTACGCATCCGGCTCCTCGGCGGTTTCGGTGTGGCGGTCGGGGACCGCCCGGTCGCCGCCGGGGCGTGGCGGCTGCGCAAGGCGCGGAGCCTGCTGAAGCTGCTGTGCCTGACACCCGGCCACCGGATGCACCGGGAGCGCCTCTACGACCTGCTGTGGCCGGACCTCGACCGGACGGCCGCGTCGAACAATCTGCACCAGGTGCTGCACGCCGCGCGGCGTGCACTGGCCTCCACGGGGGCGCCCGGCGACGTCGTCGTCCTCCGCGACGACCTGGTGCTGCTCGGCCCCGACGGCGAGGTGCGGATCGACGTCGACGAACTCGACGAGGCGGTCCGGCGGGCCTCGCACGACGGCGCCCCGGCGAACTACCGAGCCGCGCTCACCCTGGCCGAGCCCGGGCTGCTGCCCGAGGACACCTACGAGCCATGGGCGCGCGAGGCGGCCGCGGCCCTGGAGCTGCGGCGTACCACGCTCAGGTTGGGGCTGGCCGAGGCACTCGAGCGCGATCACCGCACGGCCGAGGCGATCGACGTGCTGCGAGACCTGATCGCCCAGGAGCCCCTGCACGAGCCCGGCCACCGGGCGCTGATGCGGGCCCTGGCCGACGCCGGGCGGCGCCGGGAGGCGCTGGCCGCCTATGAGCGTCTGCGGGACGCGCTCCGCCATGACACCGGCGCCGACCCCGACCCGCAGACGCGCCGCCTGTACCGCGCGCTGCTGGCCGACTCGGTCGAGGCGCGGGAGCCGCGGCGGGACGCCCCACGGCACAATCTGCCGGCCCAGGCGACCGGCCTCATCGGCCGGAAACGCGAGATCGCCGAGGTGGAGGAACTGCTCGGGCGCAGCAGGCTGCTGACCCTCACGGGGGCCGGCGGCTGCGGCAAGACCCGGCTCGCGCTCGCCGTGGCGGCGCGGCGGGTCGACGCCTTCCGGGACGGCGTGTGGTTCGTGGACCTCGCCGCGCTGACGGAACCGCACCTCGTACCGGACGCGGTCGCCGCCGTACTCGGGCTGCGGCTTCCGCCGTCCGGCGGGGCGCGGAACGCGCTGGTCGCACAGCTCGGCGGCCGGGAACTGCTGCTGGTGCTGGACAACTGCGAGCACCTGGTCGACGCGTGCGCCGCTCTGGCCTCCGATGTGCTGGCCCGCTGCCCCGGCGTTGCGGTGCTCGCGACCAGCCGGGAGCCGTTGCGCAGCTACGGGGAACGCACCTTCAGGGTGCCGTCCCTGAGTCTGCCGGACCCGCGCCGGCTGCCGTCCGTGGAGGAACTGGGTCGTTTCGCCTCCGTGCGGCTGTTCGTGGAGCGGGCCGCCGACGCCGCCCCCGGATTCCGGCTGAGCTCGGGCAACGCGGCTGCTGTCGCACAGATCTGTTTCCGGCTCGACGGAATGCCCCTGGCCCTGGAGTTGGCGGCGGCGCGGGTGCGCGTCCTGGCCCCGCGCCAGATCGCCGAACGGCTCGACGACACCCTGGCCCTCCTCGGTCGCGGCAGCCGGCACGGCGTGACCCGGCAGGAGACGCTGCTGGCGACCCTGGAGTGGAGCCACCGGCTGCTCGACGACGAGGAACGACGCCTGTTCCGTCGGCTCGCCGTCTTCGCCGGAGGCTTCTCGCTGACCGCGGCCGAGGAGGTGTGCGCCGACGGTGTCGCCCCCGCGGCGGTGCTGGACCTCCTCGGCCAACTGGCCGACAAATCACTGGTGTGGGTGGAGCCCGGGCAGGACGAGGCCCGCTACCGGCTGCTGGAGACGATCCGTCAGTACGCGGCGGAGCGCCTGCGTGCCGCCGGGGAACTGGCGGCGACCCAGGCCCGGCACCAGCGCTTCTACCTGGCGCTGGCCCAGGCGCGGGACCGCGAGCCGCTCACCGGAATCTCCGGGGCGACGTCGCTGGAACTGGAAGCCGACTACGACAACCTCCGCGCCGCCCTGCGGTCGTTGTTGCGCAGCGACCCGGACAGCGCGCTGCGCCTGGCGGTCGCGCTGCGGGTGTTCTGGTCCGAACGCGGGCGCCTCGCCGAGGGGCGACGCTGGCTGGACGACACCCTGGCCGCCGCCCCGGAGCCCACCCCGCAGCGTGCGAGGGCGTTGATGGGACAGGGCGTGCTCGCGATCCGCCTCGGTGATGGATCCCCGCTGGAGGACATCGGTGCGCAGATCGTCGGGATCCAGCAGCGGCGGTCGGACCCGGCGGCGCTGGGGTACGCCTACCACCAGCAGGCGGTCCTGCTCTGGATGCGCGGTACGTGGGACCGCGCCCGCACGGCTCTTGACCGAGCCCGTGCTCTCGCCCGCGACGCGGGCGAGCCCTCGGTCCTCGCCACCGCCGCGCACCTCGAGGGCGTCTGGGCCGTCTGCCGCGGTGAGGGCACGGCGGCCCGCGAGGCCTGCACGGAAAGTCTGCGGCTGCTCGACGAGGTGGCGGAGGTGACCCGCCCGTTCTTGCCGGTCATGACACCCGGTTACGAGGTCGAGGAGGACGACGCGGGGCAGGTGTCGCTGTTCTTCGAGGAAACGGTGCTCGCGGGCCGGACGGTCGGCACGGCCCGGGCACGCGGATACGTCCTGGCGAACCTCGCGTGGGCGACCCGCCTGGAGGGCGATACCGGCGGGGCCACGGCAGCCGCCGAACGCAGCCTCGACACCTTCCGCGCGCTCGCCGACCCGCACGGGGAGTCCCTGGCCCTCAACACCCTCGGCAACATCTGCCGGACCCGGGGCGACCGCGACGCGGCCCGGGAATACCTCGACGCCGCGCTGGCGATCAGGTGCCGGCTCGGCGACCGCCGGGAGGAGGGCATCACCCTCGGCTGTCTCGGCCTGCTCGACCTGGGCGACGGGAACACCGAAAGCGCACGGGCCACCATCGCCCGCGCCCTGGCGGGCTTCGAGGAGACCGACGACATCCCGGGCACCACCAACAGTCTGCTCCACCTCGGACTCGTGGCCCGGGCCGCGGGTGACCCGGCGGGAGCCCGCACCCTGCTGACCCGCGCCCAGCGGCTGGAGCACGTCGCCGGGTCGCCCTCCGCCGCCGGATGGGTGGCGCTCATGCTGTCGCAGCTGGCACGGCAGGCGGGTGACCGCGTCGCCGCCGGGGCGTCGGCCGCCCGGGCCGGGGACCTCTTCGCCGGGCTGGGCGACACACGGGGCCCGGCGGTCCTGCGGCGCACGGCGCCACAGGTGCAAAACGGCTGCTGAGTGAGTGCTAAGAGGCACTGCCTACGGTCCTGAGTGTCGAAGCGAGCACCCACCCACACGGAGGAGCCGACGATGTCGATCGACGCGGCAAAGGGCGTCCTGGGGGACGCCACCATAGGTGAGCTTGAGGCAGGCCTGCGCGGCACGGTTGTCCGCCCGGGCGACGCCTCCTACGACCAGGCCCGAACGGTCTGGAACGCGTCCCATGACAAGCACCCGGCCCTCATCGTGCGCTGTACCGGGACCGCGGACGTGATCCGCGCCGTCGAGTTCGCACGCAGCGAGGATCTGCTCGTCGCCGTGCGCGGCGGCGCTCACAGCATCGCCGGTTTCTCGACCTGCGACGACGGCATCGTCATCGACCTGTCGGCCATGAACGGCGCTGTCGTCGATCCCGTACGGCGTCGGGTGGTCGCCCAGGCCGGCCTGACGTGGGGCGACCTCGACCATGAGACGCAGGCCTTCGGCCTGGCCGTGACCGGAGGCCTGATCTCCACGACCGGCATCTCCGGTTTCACGCTCGGCGGCGGGGTGGGCTGGCTTGTGCGCCGCCACGGCCTGGCCTCCGACAATCTGACGGCGGCCGAGGTCGTCACCGCCGACGGTCGTGTGGTGCGCGCCGATGAGCGAGAGCACCCGGAGCTGTTCTGGGCCCTGCGGGGCGGCGGCGGCAACTTCGGTGTCGTCACGTCGCTCGAGTACCAGCTGCACCCGGTGGGGCCGCAGGTCCTGGCCGGCCTCATCGTCTACCCCCTCGCGGAGGCCCGGCAGGTGATCACGCGCTGGCGCGAACTGACCGCCCAGATGCCCGACGAGCTGACGACAGTGGTCAACCTGACGACCGCGCCTCCGCTGCCGTTCCTGCCCGAGGAGGTCCACGGCACCCGGGTCGTGGTGCTGGCCGGCATGTACGCGGGCCCTCCCGCGGCCGGTGAGGCGGCCGTCGGTCCGCTGCGCAGGCTGGGGACACCGATCGCCGACCTCATGGGCCCCATGCCGTACATGGGCATGCAGTCACTGCTCGACCCGCTATGGACGGCCGGCGCCCACAACTACTTCACTTCGGCGTTCATCGAGCCGTCCGACGCGGCGATCGACGCGCTGCTGCGGCAGCACCTGACGACACCCACGCCCTTCAGCGAACTGCACCTGCACCAACTGGGCGGTGCCTTCGCCCGCGTGCCCGCCGAGGCCACGGCCTTCAGCCAGCGGGAGGCGAGCGTGCTGTGCAACGTGATCGCGCGCTCTCCCGAAGCGACCGGCTTCGACGCCCATGTCGAGTGGGCCCGCGAAGCCCGCAAGGAGATCGCACGCCACGGCCGCGGGACCATGTACGTCAACTTCACCGGCGACGCAGCCGAGGACAAGGTGCACGCTTCGTACCCGGACGCCGTCCACGAACGGCTCGTGCGGGTCAAGGACACCTACGACCCCACGAACATGTTCCGCCTCAACCAGAACATCCGTCCCTCAGCGGCGAGGTGACGGAACCCTCCGTGTCGGTGATGGGCTGCAGCAGCATCCTGCACTTCGGGACACCGGAACGGAACTGCAGAGCCCGTGGCCGACGTCCCGAGCGCTTCCGCCAGGCTGGGCCGTGTCCGCGAAGTCGGGCAGGCCCAGCCGTGGGCGGGTGAAGGTGACCAGGGCCTGGCATCAGGTGACGGGCTGGACGTCCTCCGCCGGTGTGTTCTCCGTCCGGCGTGGCAGGGTCAGCACGGCCAGGAAGCCGAGGACCGCGACCGCGGAGAAGAAGTAGAAGCCCCAGGGGTGGCCGATTCCTGCGGCGACCAAAGCGCCGGTGATCGACGGGCCGACGATCGAGCCGATCCGGCCTATGCCCGAGGCCGAGCCGAGGGCGGTGCCACGGACGGAGGCCGGGTAGAAGTTCGTCACATAGGCGTAGACGAGCACCTGGGCCGAGAAGACGAAGACACCGGTGAGGAAGACGACGACGTCGAGCAGGATGTCGCTGTTCATCTTGATGCTCAGGCACGCCAGCATCACCACCGAGACCGCGAACCAGCCGAGCGTGGTGCCCTTGATGCCCCGCCGGTCGGCGACGAAGCCGCCGAGGACCAGGCCGACGACGCCACCGATGTTGAGCACGAGGAGTTGGGTGACGGCTGTGGGGACGGGGTAGCCGGCGTCGTTCATGAGCTTCGGCAGCCAGGTGTTGAGACCGTAGACCAGCAGCAGCCCCATGAAGGAGGCGACCCAGACCCCGATGCCCGCGCGGAGGTATGCGGGCTTGAGCAGCTCGGTGAACGGAACACGCTGGGATCCGCTTGTCTGCTTGGCGCGGACGAAGGCCTCCGACTCCGGCAGACGGAACCACTGGATGCCGGCGATGACGAAGCCGGCGATGCCGAGGATGTAGAAGAGGATTTGCCAGTTGTCGGTCACCCGCAGCGCCAGGAGCGAGGTGATCACGGCACCGGTGTGGTAGCCGGTCATCGTCAGCGTGCTGGCCCGCGCTCGCCGGTCGGCCGGCATGTGCTCGGCCATCATCGTGAGCGACACCGGCATGCAGGCACCGAGACCCAGGCCGGCGATGAGGCGGAGCACGGCGAACATCGCGACGGAGCCGGCCAGCGGCACCAGCAGGGTGAAGAGCGAGAACAGCAGCACCGACCCGATGAGCAGGTGGCGCCGCCCCAGCCGGTCGGCCAGCGGGCCGACGGAGACCGCACCGATGGCCACGCCGACGAGTGAGAGCGTCGCGATGGTGGTCGCGTCACCCGCAGTCATGCCGAGATGATGGGTCTTGAGCAGGGTCGGGATGATGGCGCCGAGGACCACGAGGTCGTAGCCCTCGAGCATGACGGTGATCCAGCACAGGATGACCGTCCAGGCGTTGCGTCCGGCGGTGCCGGCCTGTGTTGAGGCGTCGGACGGGGTGACGGTTGTCATGGTGGCATTCCCCCCAGGGGCGGGTATGGGAGAGCGGGGTCAGAACGGGTAGTCGGCGATGTCCGGGCGGACCGTGACCCACTGGGTCTCGGTGAAGGCCTCGATGTTGGCGGCGGCGCCTCCGAAACGGGACCCGGTGCCGGAGGCCTTGACACCGCCGAAGGGGGCGTTGGGCTCGTCGCTGACGGTCTGCTCGTTGATGTGGACCTTGCCGGAGTCGATCCGGTCGGCGAGCTTCATTGCTGTCCCGACGTCCCCGAGGATGCCGACGGACAGCCCGTACTCGCAGTCGTTGACGATCCGCGCGGCTTCCTCGAGCGTCGAGAAGCCGATGACGGGTGCGACGGGGCCGAAGATCTCCTCACGCCATGCGGGCATGTCGGTCGTCAGGCCGGTCAGTACGGTGGCGCGGTAGCCGGCGCCGACGATCTCGCCGCCCGCGACGACGGTCGCGCCCGCGGCGACGCTCTCGGTGACGATGCCGTGCACCCGCTCCAGCTGACGCCGGTCGATGATCGGGCCGAGCGCCACGTCCTCGCGGGCCGGGTCACCGACCGGCAGCGCCTCGGCCTTCGCGGCGAGCGCGGTGGTGTACTCCTCCAGCAGCGACTCGTGCACGATGTGGCGGCCGGTCGTCATGCAGATCTGGCCCTGGTGCAGGTAGGAGCCGAACGCGCCGGCGGAGGCCGCCTTCTGGACGTCGGCGCCGGGCAGCACGACCAGAGCATTGTTCCCGCCCAGCTCGAGGTGGGCCCGCTTGAGGAGGCGGCCGGCCTGCTCGCCGATCGCCCGCCCGACCGGCGTGGAGCCGGTGAAGGAGACGACCCGGACCTCGGGGGCCTCGACGACCGCCTGCCCGACCGAGCCGTTGCCCGGCAGCAGGTGAAGTACCCCGGCCGGCAGCCCGGCCTCCTCGAAGACACGGGCGATGACGACGCCACCGCTCACCGTGGTGCGCGGGTCCGGCTTGAGCAGAACCGCGTTGCCGAGGGCGAGCGCGGGCGCCACCGAGCGCAGGCCGAGGATGAGCGGGAAGTTGAAGGGTGCGATCACGCTGACGACGCCGGCGGGGCGGCGGCGGGCGAGCGACCAACGGGCGTCCTCGGAGGTGAGCACCTCGCCCTGCGGGTGGGTCGGCAGCGCCGCGCACTCGAAGCACTCGCCCACGGCGAGCTGTACCTCGAAGCCGGCCTTGGCCCGCACGGAGCCGGCCTCGCGCACCAGCCAGTCCTCGATCTCGGCGGCGTGCTCGGTGAAGAGCTCACCCGCGCGCCGCAGGACGGCGGCCCGCTGCTGCGGGGAGGTCGCCGCCCACGCACGTTGGGCCTCGGCGGCGCGGGCGGCGGCGCGGCCGACGTCCTCGGCCGTGGCCAGGCCCACCGTGCCGAGCTGATCACCGGTCGCCGGCTCGACCACCGGGTGCTCGCGGGCGGACTCCTTCCAGCCGTCGCTGAAGTACTTCTTGCCCCAGACGTCGTTGTCCAGGAGTGTCATCGGTTTCCCTTTCTGCAGGAGGGCGTGGTCTTCAGGAGGGGGTGGTGAGCGCCGTGTCCACCTGGATGAGCCGGGGATGGTCCAGGCGCTCGGAGAGGACGGCACGCAGCTCCTCGACACCGGTGACGTGGTGGGAGAGGACGCCGTAGCCCTCGGCGATACGGGTGAAGTCCAGACCCGGAATGTCCAGTCCGGGGACGTCCGGCACGCCGAGCAGGCCGCCGAACCACCGCAGTGCCCCGTACGTCCCGTTGCGCAGCAGCACGATGGTCAGGGGAACCCGGTGCTGGGCTGCCGTCCACAGGGCGGTGATCCCGTAGTTGGCCGAGCCGTCCCCGATCACGCCGACGACCGGCCGGTCGGGCCGGCCCATCGCGACTCCGACAGCGCCCGGCAGCCCGAAACCGAGCCCGCCGGCCGCCGGGAAGTAGTAGGAGCCGGGCCGGCGCAGGTCCATCTGGCGCCACCACGAGGAGTTCGTCGAGGTCGACTCGACCACGTACGCGGTGTCCCCGGGCAGCTCGTCGCGCAGCGCGGCGAAGACCTGCTCGGGATGCAGGCGCGGCCCCTCGACGGTGAGCGGCTCGGGCGTGGGCCGGTAGGCACCTGCGGGCGCCGCGGGGGTGTCGAGGACCTTCGTCAGCAGGTCGATGACCGCTCCGGGGTCGGCGACCAGCGCCTCGCCCATCGGCGCCCGTGCGGCAGCGGAGGCATCTTCGGTCACCTGGATCAGCCGGGTGCCCTCCGGCAGGTACCGGCCGGGGAGGTGCTCGTGGTAGCGGAACACCGGCGCTCCGAGCACGAGCACAAGATCGTGGCCCTCCAACGCCTGGGAGATGGGCGCGATCCCGGCGGGCAGCACACCGCGGAACAGCGGGTGGCGGTTGGGGAAGGGCAGCCGGAAGAGCGACGGGGCCGCCCACACCGGACCGCCCAGGCGCTCGGCCAGGCGGACGGCGTCGTCGAAGAGACCGGCCGAGTCGATGTCGCCGCCCAGCACGAGCGCGGGCCGCTCGGCGGAGGTGACCTGCTCGGCGAGCCGACGGCCCTGCTCCCCGCCGGGCACGGAGCCACGCTGTACTTGCCGGTCGAGCACCGCCAGGCCGTTGTCGTCGGTCTCGGCCGCCCAGTCGTCGTAGGGGACGGAGAGGTACGTCGGTCGCCGCTGCAACTGCGCCTCGAACACGGCCTGCGCGAGGGCACGCGGTACGTCCTGGGCACACGCCGGCTCCGCGGCCCAGCCGACGAGGGGCTTCATCAGCGCCGGGGCGTCGACGTTGGCCAGGTTGGCCTCCGTGCCGACGGCGGACCGTACCTGCTGGCCGGCCACGATCACGAGCGGGGTCCGGGAGGCCACGGCGTTGGTCAGCGCGCCCATCGCGTTCCCGGATCCGGAGGCGGCGTGCAGGTTGACCAGGACGGGCCGACCGGTTGCCTGGGCATAGCCGTCGGCCATGCCGACCACAGCACCCTCGTGGAGGCCGAGGACGTAGCGGAAGCTGTCCGGAAGATCGGCGAGGAAGGGCAGCTCGTTGGAGCCGGGATTGCCGAAGACGGTGGTGAGCCCCTGGCGCTCCAAGAACTGGTGGGAGACACGACGCACGGATGGCACGGACGTTCCTTTCCGGAGTGACGCGCGACACGCTAGGCACCGGCGGGACATGGGCACCAATAGATGTTGCGGCGCTGCGATATAGAGTCCTTCGATATGAGGAACTTCGACCTCAATCTGACCCGCGTCTTCGTGCTGCTCTACGAGACCGGCAGCGTCACGGCCACCGCCGAGACGCTCCACCTCACCCAGCCCACCGTCAGCTACAGCCTGGCGAAGCTCCGCCGGCACTTCGACGACGAGCTGTTCCGCCGTACCGGGCGCGGACTGACACCGACCGCCGGCGCCCGCCGGCTGTACGAGCCGCTGCGGCGCGCCCTGGCGGACATCGACGGGGCGATCGGCCAGGCCGACGACTTCGACCCCGCGACCATGTCGGGCCGCTTCACACTCGCCCTGTCCGACCTCGGGGAAGCGACCCTCCTGCCTCGCCTCCTGGCGGCGGCACGCGAGCGGGCGCCGGGGGTGTCGTTCAGCGTCCGTCCGCTCGACGTGGACGACGCCGAGAGCCAGCTGCGCCGTGGTGACCTGGACGCGTTCGTGGCCACCCCGGTGCTGACCTCCCATCGGACCGTGCGGATCCCGCTCTTCCACGAGCGATACGTCGCCATGGTGGCCGCCGACCACCCCCGCGTCCGGGGCGACTCGGTCACCCTGTCGGACCTCGCGGCCGAGCACCATGCGACGGTCTTCGGCCCCAGCGGGCACGTGGTGCCGCGGGCGGTGCTGGCCGCGCACGGGCTCCTGGACCGCGTGGCCGTGGACGCCACCCGCTTCTCGATGCTTCCCTACCTGCTGGAGCAGACCGATCTGATCGCCATCGTCCCCGAGTACGTCGGGGAGGTCTTCACCGCGTCCCACCGCCTGCGCCTGGTGCGGCTGCCGTTCGAGACGGAGCCGATCGAGGTGGCCCTCTACGCACGGCACGAATCCTCGCGCAGCCCCTCGCAGCGGTGGCTGGTCCAGTTCATGGCCGAGGTACTGGGCGAGCGGGTGAGCCCGGCCCAACTGCCGCCGTACGCCCCGTAGTCGCCGCCGGAAACGTGGCGACTCACTGCCGCATCCCCGACGGCGGGGGCTCAGGCCCGCCCACCGCTGGGCGGAGCCGCGTACCGGGTGGCGGGAGCCGAACTTTACCCGCCAGGGCGGATCCTCGTAGAACCCGTCGCCGCACGACAGTCCGGCCGCACGGAGAAGCCTGCGTCGGCCCGGCGCCTGCCGCAGGTGGCTGGATGTGCGCTTCGGGCGGCCGGGCGCGAACGGGCCGGTGGAATCTTCCGCCGGCCCGTACCGCTGCCGCGGGCCTGGGATTCCGGCGCGTGCCTCAGAACTCCTGCACGAAGTACGGCTCCACGGTCATCCAGCCGTTGCCGCGGGCGCCGTAGCGGGTGCCGCTGTCGCTGCGGGCCAGCGTGTACCAGGAGTCGACGTAGTCCGGGTCGTCCGTCCACCAGTCGTTGGGCATGGCGTCCAGGACCGCGTTCACCAGGGGGATGTAGGTCCCCTGGTCGGTGATGGTGAGCAGGGCGGTGGCGATGGCCTTGGCGAGATCGCGGTAGTTGGTGCTGCCGTCCTCCTCCATCATCACGGCGTCGGCCAGGTCGTACTTGTAGTACGACCAGTTGACCAGGATCTGTCCGGGCCGGTAGACGGTGCCGTCGTTGTCGAGGTACGGCATGTCGACGGGGTCGACACGCACCTTGCCGTCCTGGCCGAAGCCCGTGACGAGCGTGTAGATCTCGGCGTCGCCCTTGGCCCAGGGCTCCTCGTCGTCCGAGAGTTCCACCGCGGTGATACGGGTGGTCCAGAAGCCCGCGGTGGCCGCCCGGGCCTGCGGAGGGGCGGTGGCCTCCCGCTGCGGGGCCGGTGCGGCGGAGGCCAAGCCGTAGCGGTTGAGTTCTTCGTGCAGCACGCCCAGGCCGGCGGCGAGCGCCTTGGAGCCGTCGATGTCGACGACGTACACCGGGCGGGCGGGCGCGTGGCGGGGGTCGAGCGTGTGAACCCGGCCCCCGCTGTCGTAGGCGACGACAGTCGTGGCGTCGTCGTCGGTGGCGGCCGCGGCGACCCAAGGTGCGAGACCGGCAGCCAGTGCGCCGCGCATGGCACGGTCCCCGAGCCGCAGCCGGAGCAGCGAACCGACGCCGGTGTCCAGGCCCTTGGCCGTGGCGATCCGGTGATCGGCCGCGACCAGGGTGGACTTCAGGGTGCCGCCGGCCTGGCCGGCCAGCGCGGTGACGGCCACCTCGTCGGAGGCGAGGGCGGCCTTTTGGACACGGGTGCGCCAGTCGGCGTCGGAGAGGGAGCGGGCTATCGCACGGGCGGCCTGGTCCTGCGCCGCGGAGACCGCGGACGTGGGAGCGGCGGCGTGCGGGGCCGCTGCCGCCGGTGGGGCGCTCAGTGCCTGGCCGGCGGACAGGGCAAGCAGGGATGCCGCGACGGCGGCGACGGCGCCGCGCCGACGGGGATGACGAGGTCTCACTGGATCGATCCTCCTGGGAGCGAGTATTGGTCGCGCTGTCAGGTGGAGCGGGTGGAGCGGGTGGAGCCTGGGGGGAATCTATGCGAGTAGATTCCTTGGTAAGCATGGCGGGAACATGACACACAGGCAAGGGTGAGGCGCCGAAGTCCCGCCTGAGACAGGGAATTTGACGTTGGGTGTGCCATCCTCGTCGGCCGCACATGCAATCGACAGACGGCACACCGCAACGTACGGACCACGGAGGCAGAGGCGGGCCGACACGCATCCCGCCGCGGGCGCGACAGGGTCCTGCCCGACGCACCTCTCGTCGACGACAGCCGCATCGTCCTCGGCCACCTCCCCGGCGAGGGCCGGCGCACCGGCGCGAACCGGGTCGCCGTGCTGCACACCCTGTTCGTCACTCCACCGCTGGCCACGGTGGGTCTCACCGACAAGCAGGCCCGTGCGGCGGGACACCGGTTGAAGATCGCCCGCCAGCCGGTCGCCGAGATCATCGCCATGCCGCGCGCCTACGCCGTCGAGGAGGCCCGCGGGGTGATCAGCGGTCCGATGCCGCGCCCCGCAGCCTCCGGTGTGGTGTGTCGTCGCGGTGTCGCTGATCGGAACGCTGCCCGGCGCGACCACGGGGCCGGTGACCGCGCCGGTGACGAGTGCGCCGCTCAGACGCCGGGGTGGCCGACGCCGGTCGCCTTCTCGGAAGCCTCCCGGAACCGGGCCCCCAGCCCCAGGTGAGGATCGTCCATCGGGCCCGCGGGAGCCGCCAGTGCGATCCGCGTGTCGCGCTTGGGGCCGGTCGGGCCGATGAACGCGGCGGCAGCGTGCGCTGCGACTGACTGCCCGTTACCAGGCCGCCTGTGCAGAGGACGGGGAAAGCGCCAGGCCGGTCCTGGCCGAACCGCTCGCCTCAGTGGACGCCGTCATCGGCGCCGGTGGCGCCGTTACCAAGGACGTGCCTGCCAAAACTTCAGCCTCGCCGTCGTTCGCCCCACCAGGGAAGGATCGGAGGCAGGTCGCTGAGCCCTCGGGCAGGCCGCTTGGGCATGGGCGACTCGCCGTCGTCACCATCCCAGCGGCGGCCGTACTGATCCGGAAGGCTTCCCCAGCCCCAGTACGGAACCGGACGGCCGGGCATCTCGCCGAGTTCCTCCAGCGGATCGAGGCTCCTGTCGCCCACTGTGCACAGGTGCGCCCAGTCATCTCCCATGTCGAAGACGTAGGCGAACGGCTACCACGTGACACTGGTCCGCAACGCCACCGCGGCCTTTCTCCCCGAGATGATGCACGCCGCACACGAGCTGAACGGCCCCACCTTCGCCCATGCCATCGTCACCACGGCAGAGCTCGTCACCGCGTTCAACGAAGCGCGGTCACGATCCTGACCGGGCGACTGCCCGGTGAAGCGGTCTCAGTGGCCGCATGACGAGGGCGACGAGGCACTGCCCCCTTACTGGAGATCTCCATCCGCTGGGGTTACGGCGACGGTGCGGTCACCTACCCCAGGAATGCCACGACGGTCGCCACGAACCGGTCGGCGTCGTCGAGCCACGGGTAGTGTCCGGCTCCGGCCTGAACGACGAGCTCGGCGTTCGGAAACAGACCCGCGAACTCGGCCGTCGTGCGAGGAGGGGCACCCAGGTCGACCTCCCCGGCCATCAGGAGCACGGGCGGTGCGAATTGGGCGAGGGCGGCGCGGGTGGTATCCGGGTCGAAAGCGCCCTCGGCACCGAAGGCCGCCACGACCTCCATGTTCATCTGCTCATCCTCGGCAGCCTGATGGGCCTGAGCCACCTCGTCCCAACGGCCATGGGAAAACGGCGCGATGGCCTTCCAGCCCTCTTCGGTGCCCTTGCCCGCCACTATCGCCTCCAGGGCTGCGAACGCCGCCGGGAACCACGGCTCGTCCCGGCGGAGCTGCGCGGTCTCGCGCCGGAGGTCTCCTGCGATCGTGAGGCCGACGGCCCTGACGCTCGGCGTGATGAGCGCCAGCTTGCTGACGCTTTCCGGATGACGGCCCACCTACAGCGCGGCCAGATTCGCGCCCCCGCAATGCGCGAGCAGGTCCATCCGGTCCAGGCCGAGGTGCTCGCGCAGGGCCTCCACGTCATCGACGAGTCGGTCGCATCGGCAGGAGGCGGCGTCCTCCGGGATCGCCGACTGGCCGGTGCCCCGAAGATCCAGCCCGATCAACTGCCGGTGCGCGGAAAGGCCACCGAGGTCGCCGAGGTATTCGGAGTCCGTCGGTCCCCCGGGCAGGCAGACCACGGGATGGCCCTCGCCGAAGAGGTGGTACGCAAGCTTGGTTCCGTCATGCGCGGAGAAGGGAGGCATGGCAAAGATCCTTTCAAGCGGTGTGCGGACAGAAGTGCCGTCGCGGTACGGCGACTTGATCCACGCAGGTCAGCGGTGCGCCTGCGGGGCGTCGAGGTCTCGGAGGAGGTGACGGGCGAAGAAGCGCTGTGAGCTCTCCAGCTCGAACGCGGGTATGCCTGCGTGGCGGCCCGGGTTGGCATGCAGCGTCTTCTCGTGGGAAGCAAAGGCGTTGAAGAGCGCGAGGCCGGAGTCGCGTGGCACCAACTCGTGGTCCCACTGCAGCAGAAACTCGACCGGGATGGTGACCTGTGCCGCCGCCTCGGCCAGGGTTTCGTGGCCCGCGCAGCCGAAGACGGCGGCAGTGACGCGCGGCTCGGCGGCGGCCAACGGCACGCCGTTCCCGCTGCCCAGCGACAGGCCCCAGAATCCCACTGGTCCGCCTGCGCCGACGCAGTCGAGGTCCTGGAGGGCGTCCAGGGTGCACTGCCACTCGGGAACGGCGCGCGCCGCCAGCGGAGCAAACCCCCGGATCAGGTCCAGCCCGTACACCACTTCCCAGGACGCAACCCCCACTCCACCAGCGCGCGTCTTTCATGGGCCGAACCGTAGCGCCACAGATTGCGGGGGGCGGCTCACCAGGAGTGTGTTGCCTCCAGTACATAAGTCGGGGGAGCCCATTACTCCGTCCAAGGAAGTGCTCTGAACTGCGGGGTGCCGTGGAGAACCACTCGGCCAAGGGCCTCCGCCCGGGGGTCCTTGCTGGCCTGTGTCAGGTGTGCTCCGATGGGTGTGCGGGGATGTCTGTCGCCCGGCGCTCTTGCCTCTGGGCGGTGTGCAATCTCCGGCCGTCGGTTGAGGAGAAGCCGTAGCCTCGCCGACACAATTCGGTCGGCTGACGATCTACCTCGATGGTGCGCTCCAGTGGCGGCATGAGCCGCTGGCCACGCAGATCGTCCTTTATGCCCATGAGAGCCGCTTGCGCGGGGCGAGCGTGCGCTGCTGTGTCGCCGGGTTCGGAGATGGCGGCACCTTGCGGCAGGAGAGGCCGTTCGCGCCTGTTCGGCACCTGCCGGTCGAGATCGTGCTCGTGGACGACCTGGTCGTCCTGCAGGACTTCTCGTCCCGCCTGGACCGCATGGGCGTGCGCATGCTGGCGACTTTGGAGCCTGTCGACGTCGCGCCCACCGAAACCGGCCGCGAGGACTGATCGCGATGAGGACGTCTGTACCGCGTGGCCGCATGCTCACCACGGCCGCCGCAGCCGCTTGCCAGGTGCGCCCCTCCTATTCGCCGGGCCGGCGGCGTAGGCTGACATTGATGGCGGTGGGGCTCGCCGAAACCGCGACCGTGTACCTGGGTCGACAACAGTCCCTACCTGGCACCTGCAACGCAGGCACACCCACAGGTAGGAGAAGATTATGCCCCGACCGCCCCAGACAGCGCCTCAGCCGACCCGGAGCAGCTGCAGCCCAGCGGCCAACCCTCGCGTCCGACGCACAGCGCGAGGACGGCCGACGGCGGCGCGCGGACCACCGTCGGACCCCTTAGCCCACCTCGGTGAGGAAGCAGCGCGATGTCCGGCGGAGAACCCCTAGGCCGGCCCCGCGACGACGCACCGCCGCCGGCGGAAGTCCTGCCGGTCGACCCGGACATCGCCGACAGCGCCGAACCCCAGGCCCGGCCCAGCGACGACGCACCGCCGCCGGAGGAGGTCCTGCCGGTCGACCCGGACGTCGAGGCCGGCGACGAGACGCAGGCCCCTCCCCAGCAGCCACCGGCCAAGGCTGAGCGTCCCCGCCAGGCGGACGTCCTGGCGGTGATCGCCCTGGGCGGCGGACTGGGCAGCATCGCCCGCTACGGCCTGACCCTCGCCTGGCCCACCCCGGCCGGCGGATTCCCCTGGGCCACCTTCATCACCAACATCTCCGGAAGCTTCGCCCTGGGACTGTTCATGGTCTACATCCTGGAGGTGTGGCCACCCAATCGCTACGTCCGGCCCTTCCTGGGCGTCGGCATCCTCGGCGGCTACACCACCTTCTCCACCTTCGCCGTGGAGATGCGCCATCTGCTCTCCCTCGGCGACTGGTCCAAGGCCGACGCCTACGCCCTGACCAGCCTTGTCGCCGGGCTCGTCGCGGTGTGGCTCGGTATCGCGGCCGCTCGCCGGGCCGCCGGACTGTCGGTGCGCCGCGGACCCGGCCGCCGTAGCCAAATACCCTCCTCGCCGACCGCCGGACCGGCCACCCCGCCGCCTAAGCGATCCGTCCCATAAGGAAGTAGCGATGAACCCGCACCTTCCCCGACACCACCACGAGGAGAACCCTCCCCCGCGGCCGCCGCGCCCGCCCCTGAACGCCCCGGTCCTGCGGTTGACCGTCCACCTGGGCGAGTCCGACCAGTACCACCACAAGCCCGCTTACACCGAGATCGTCCACCGCGCCCACCACGCCGGGCTCTCCGGCGCCAGCGTCTTCCGCGGCTTCGAAGGCTTCGGCACCTCATCGATCGTGCACACCACCCGCCTGCTCGACCTCGCCGAAGACCTCCCCGTGACCGTCGTCATCATCGACGAGGAGGACCGCATCCACGCGTTCCTGCCTCAGGCCCGCGAGGCCGCCCCCGACGCACTGATCACGCTGGAACCGGTCCAAGTCGTCGCCCAGTGCAGCAAGGCACTCGGCCCCGTCACCGAGGAGCAGATCAATTGATGCCCCTCCTCCTGGTCTTCCTCGGGGGCATGCTCGGCGCGCCCCTGCGCTACCTCACCGACAAGGTTATCCAGGCCCGCCACGACAGCGTCTTCCCCTTCGGCACCTTCACCGTCAACATCGCCGGCTCATTCATCCTCGGCTCTCTGGCCGCAGCCGTAGCCACCCACGGCCTGCCCCCCAACGTCCTGTTGCTGCTGGGCACCGGCGTGTGCGGCGCCCTGACCACTTTCAGCACCTTCACCTTCGAAACCGTCCGCCTCCTCGAAGACGGCTCCCTCGCCGAGGCCGGACTCAACGCCATCGGCAGCCTCCTGGTCGGCCTCGCCGCCGCAGCTGCCGGCTACGCCCTCCTGACCTGGCTGTGACCGGGTCCGCCCGCGGAACCGGGCAAGGGGACACTGTGGCTTGGCTGTCAGGCTTCTGCCCGCGCTCAAGGTAGACCGGGGCGGCCCAGGGTCCGTCTTCAAAGATCATCGGGTGGTGGATCATGGTTGGGTGATACGTCGCCATGAACTCACCGATCAGGAGTGGGAGTTGCTTGCTCCGCTGATACCGCGGGCCGCCACAGGGTGGCCTCGCGTGGAGGACCGGCAGGTCATCAATGCAGGACGAACCGGACGATCACGCCGTTGGCCGATCCCGAGGAGGCCTGACCACCAAAATCCATCTCGCCCGCGATGGCAAGGGCCGTCCTCTCGCCGTGTTGGTGACGCCGGGCCAACGCCATGACAGCATCTGCGCACGCCCGCTCCTCGAACGGATCGGGGTACCTCGCAACGGCCTTGGCCGGCCACGTTGCCGTCCCGGCCACGTGATCGGGGACAAGGCCACAGCTCCCGCGAATTCCGGGCCCACCTGCGCAGGCGAGGTATCGCGCACACCATCCCGGAGAAGACAGACCAACAGCGTCACCGGCACAACCGCGGCCGGACGCCGCGGCGGCCGGCCGTCACAGTTAGACGGAGACTGCTCGCCCAGCGACCCGCAAGGCTCGTCATGGCCCACCGGCTGCGTCCAAGCGCCGCTGTTTGACGGCGGCCGGAGGGCTTGCGTGGAAAGCAGCAGCGCCGCTGTGAGCAGACGGAGGGGCGCTAGCCAGGGTGCACATATCGCCCGTACATGGCGCATTCCTCATTGGTGCAGATAGCCGCCCCGCGCTGTTTCTCGCGGCCCTCGGGCCCGGAGGCCGTCGTGTCGGTGATGTCATACGTGACCGGCTCGCCGCAGTCCGGGCAGCGCTCGGGCTCTGACCCGCCGGCTGTGGCTTCGATGTCGCCCATCACACGACCGTAAGGCGGATGCGCGTTCTCCGCCCGCTGTGTCTCCCGCCGCGGCCTGGACATCGATCACCGGGTCCCCGTGTCCAAGCATGGAACTCTGCCACGTAGTGCTGGGCCGCCTGCAAGGTGCGCGGCTGGCCGACCCGCTCTCCGTCCCGGACACGATCGCCCCGTGGAGAGCCTCAGCGACGCGGAGTACGGCGAGCTGCGCGCGACGCGGGCCGCCGTCCGGCGGCTCGCGCGGGTTGGGGGGCTTCCGGTCAGAGCCGGAAGTCGTCGGCGTGGTCCTGCGCCCAGGTTGCGAAGGTGCGCGCGGGGTGGCCGGTCAGCTCCTGCACGGTCTGGGTGAGATCGACGGGGGAGCCGTCGTTGAACAGCCACCAGTCCAGTAGGGAGTTGGCGAAGGCGGCCGGGACGTACTCCGCCATCTCCTTCTTCCATTCCTGGCGGGTGACCTGCCGGAAAGGAGCACGATGTCGGTCAGGAACATCGGGCGCCGGCCGAGGCCGTACAGGTCGGCCTCGATGAGGAAGGCCGCCAGGATCGGGCCGCCGACGGCGGACGGACCGAGGGCAGGGGCGAAGACGCTGAAAGCGGAGCCGAGCCGCTCGCGGGGGACGACCGCGCCGAGGATGCCGAACCCCGGCGGGATCAACAGCGCGCCGAACGCCCCCTGCACCAGCCGCGCGACGACCATGGAGAGCCGCGGACGCCGTCGTGAAGCCGGTGATACCGGTCAGGAAGAGGCGGCGCCGTCCGTACCGGTCACCAAGGCGGCCGCCGACGACCAAGGGGACACCGAGCGCGGGGGCGTACCCGGCACCCAGCCACTGGATGAGGGGCTCACCTCTGTGCAGATCCGCCAGGATGGCAAGCGCGGCGACGTTGGTGATGGTGCCGTCGAGGAGGTCGAGCACGGGGGCTGTGAGGATGACGGCGACGAGACCGCCCACCGCTGTCCCTCGGAGGCCGTAGGTGCGGCGCGAGCGAGCGAGAACATGGGTATCCCCTTCTGAAGGGTAGAATGCAAACGCAACACAGATACTTCGTGCTGCAGATTCTGTGCGGCAAAGTATCTTCGTCGCGAAGGTAATTTGCGGCTTGGAGGCACCGGATGTCAAACCGGGCGGAGTTGCTCGCGCGCGTCGTAGGGGAGAGCCGGCGGCACTATGCCGCCTACACGCTGTTCAACCAGGCGCTGGCCGACCGGCTCGGGCTGCACCCCACCGACGTGCAGTGCATCGCACTGCTCGACCTCGAGCCCGGACCGGTGACGACCGGGGAGATCGCCCGGCTGACCGGTCTGGCGTCCGGATCGGCGTCCCGGCTGGTCGACCGCCTGGAGAAGGTGGGCTTCGTGGAGCGGCGGCCTGACCCGAACGACCGCAGGCGGGCCCTCGTCGCCCTCGCCCCCGACGCGGCCGCACGGATGGCGGAGGTATGGGAGACGCCGGGCAAGGCGTTCGGCGCGGTGCTCGATCGCTACACCGACGAGCAACTGGAGATCATCGCCGAGTATCTCCGCGAGGCCGCCGAAGTGGGCCGCGACCAGGCCCGTCGGATCACCACCGAGACGCCGTAACACCGCCGCGCACGGCCAGGGAGAGCCCCGTGGCGGGGGGCTACGACGCCGACGCCGTACGGGTCCGAGCCCCAAGCGGCGGACGAGGCCGACTGCAACCCGCGGAGCCCCCTCGAAGCTTCCGAAGCCCGTCGCCTGGATCGAGGGTTGGCGATCGCGGTCGCCGTGGGGTGGTTCAGTCTCAGTCTGGGACGGCGGCGTCGACCAGGGCGGCGGCTACGGTGCGGGCCGCTGTTTCGGCGCTGGGGTCGCGGTCCAGCCAGGCGCTGACGCCGGCGCCGTCGTAGAGAATTACCAGTTGGTGGGCGAGTGACTTCGCGTCCTTGGCATCGGTCATCCCCCTCGGACGAATGGAACGCCCCGAGGAAGTCGGGGCGGCGGCCCTCTTCCTCGCAGCCGACGAAAGCAGTTTCTGTGCAGGCATGGACCTGAGCGTCGACGGCGGCATGGCTCAAGTCTGAGGCTGGAATTTGTCAAACCGGGGAATTTGACTCCTCCCACGACTTCAATGGGTCGCCCCGGAACGCAATATGGCTGTCGCCACGTGTTGCGCCACAGGAGGCGCCTTGGCGAGGCGTCAGCCCGCGCCGAAGGCAGGGCCGATCGTTACGGCGGTCGCTGTTCATCGGATCCGCCGGAGACAAGCATTGCAGCACCACCTGTAGGGAGAACTCTCATGGGACAGACCGTGGAAGAAAGGAACAAGGAGATCGTCCGGGAGGCGTTCGACACACTCTTCAACAAGCGTGACTACGCAGCGGCCGAAAAGTTCTGGTCCCCGGACTACATCCAGCACAGTGCACACATCGAGCCGGGCCGCGAGGGTCTTTTCAATGATCAAGATCCTGCCGGACGAGCTGCGGCACGAAGTCGACTGCATCATGGCGGAAGGCGACATGGTGATGGTCCGCGGACGGTTCTCCGGACACGCTCAACCGGCACCCTGGATCGCCGCAGACTTCGTCCGTATGGAGGATGGGCTGCTCAAGGAGCACTGGGACATCATCGAGAACGAGACATCTCGCGCGAACTCATTGAAAGCGGTCTACCAATCTACGGTGACACGTTCCCCGAGGAGCGCTGACCGAAGCAGCGAGCATTCGCCTTCGATGTAGTTTCCGACCGCCCACACCGAAGCCATCACGGGACCACTTCACAGCCGCCTCGGTGATTGCTGTCGCATGAGGTCGAGGAGAGACAGATGCGGAACGCAGACACCCCGCGGGCGCTGGTCCTCGGGGCCACCGGCCGCACTGGAGCGGCGGTCGTGAAGACGCTGGAGGCGACACCCGGCCAAGCAGCTCCGGTGCGTGCTTCACGCAGCAACGCGACCGTCGAGCAGTGGAACAAGGAGGGGAAGGAAGCGGTCCGCATCGATCTCGATGACCCCGACACCTTCCCCGGCGCGCTGGAGGGCATCGACCGGGTATTCCTGATGACCGGATACACATCGGCGATGAACCACCAGACGAAGACGCTGGTGGACGCCGCCGAGGACGCCGGCGTCGGCTTCCTGATGCACCTGGGCGTGTTCAGCGACGGGCGGTCCACCGACCCGCACTTCGCGTGGCACGAACTGGTGGAGCGCTACATCGCAGGCTCCAAGCTGGCCTGGGCGAATGTGCATCCGCACGTGTTCATGGAGAATCTGCTGGGCATCAACCGGCTGCGCGACGGCCAGATGGTGTGGCCGATGGGCGACAAGCAGGTCGGCTGGATCGCCAACGACGACATCGCGGCGGTCGTGGCCAAGGTCCTGGCCGAAGGCCCCAAGACGCATGCGGGTGAGGATTACTACCTGTCCGCCGATCTCCTCAACGGCGCCGAGGTGGCCGAGGTCCTCTCCGCCGCCCTCGGGCGGGAGATCCCCGCGCTGGTCCTGACCCCGGACGATCTGCAGCGCATGATCGATGCAGGGCTGAACACCGCGCCCGCCAACATGGACGCCGCGTACGCTGCCAGCACGCTGATTTGGGCGCGACAGACCTACGAGGGCCGGATGGACTACTCCGCGGTCACCACCAGCACGGTCCAAGACCTGCTCGGCCGAGAGCCCATCCATCTCGATTCGTGGGCCACCGCACACCGTCAGGAACTGCTCGACCAGCTGTCCTGACAGTTGCGGCAGAGCGCGTGCCGGACGAAGGCATACGGCCCGCGTCCAGCGGCGGGTCGACCACTACATCCACTTCATGCCGGAGGCAGGCACGAAAAGACGCGGGGCGATCGGTAGCCGGCCTGCTGGTCAGGCGAACGAGAGTCCTGGCCCGAACTTCTTAAATCCTCCCCAGGCCAGAACCTGAGCGGGTCTACAGACCGACTGATCCGCGTAAACAGCGAGGTGACACGCTGCATGTTCACCACCCCGCCCCACCTCCAGGGCATATCCGGCATGAAGTCGTCTACCTGGTGGCGTTGACCTGCGGTGATGCGGGCATGTCCGCCTCTGACCTGCGCAGATGAGTCTTTCAGCGTCTTTCAGATCATGCCAGGTTACGCAGTCGATTCTCCCCGCGCGCTCCCCAGGGTCGCCCATACTCCCCGGATTCTCCCAGGGATGGCCCGTGCCGCAGGCAGGGACGGCGTGGGAAGTAAGTCCGTCTCTTGCCCTGCCGTAGGCACCCTAAGACGTCGTCTCATTTGGGATCGTAATCTTGAGGCATGACGATCGTGGAGCGGCTGGTCCCGGACGGGTTGTGGGAGTTGTTCCAGCGGGTGGTGCCGCCCGCTCCGACACGGCCGCAGGGCGGTGGGCGGCGCCGGTACGGTGACCGTGAGGTGCTCGCAGCGATCATCTTCGTGGCCACCTCGGGCTGCACGTGGCGGCAGTTGCCGCCGGTCTTCGGCCCG
>NZ_JBEXHW010000028.1:0-93222 GCF_040608235.1 Streptomyces sp. NPDC005202
GGCTGCCGCCGCCTGCACCGCCGCTACGAACGCAAGGCCGAACACTTCCTGGCCTTCACCGCCATCACCTGCACCCTCATCTGCTACCGCAGACTCACCAAATGAGACGACGTCTTAGCAGGGTGCGGCGCGCCCCCGGCGGCGCGCCCCCAGGGAGCCCACGCGCCCTCTGCGGATGGGCGGGAGGCAGGGACGCGACAAAGAGCCCCCGACCAACGGCCAGGGGCTCTCTGGGGCGTGCTGGGGCTGTGTCAGCCGAGGCCAGGACCACGCACGGGGATCGTCGTGAAGGTCGGCTGAGAGGGTTCCTGCGAAGTGAAGAAGTCGTTGCCCTTGTCGTCGACCACGATGAACGCCGGGAAGTCCTCGACCTCGATCTTCCAGACGGCCTCCATGCCGAGCTCCTCGTACTCGACGACCTCGACCTTCTTGATGCAGTCCTGGGCGAGGCGGGCCGCCGGACCGCCGATGGAGCCCAGGTAGAAGCCGCCGTGCGTCGCGCACGCGTCCGTGACCTGCTTGCTCCGGTTGCCCTTGGCCAGCATCACCTTCGAACCGCCCGCCGCCTGGAACTGTTCGACGTAGGAGTCCATGCGGCCGGCCGTGGTCGGGCCGAAGGAGCCCGACGCGTAGCCCTCGGGCGTCTTGGCGGGGCCCGCGTAGTACACGGGGTGGTCCTTCAGGTACTGCGGCATCTCCTCGCCGCGGTCCAGCCGCTCCTTGATCTTGGCGTGGGCGATGTCGCGGGCCACGACCAGCGGGCCGGTCAGCGACAGGCGGGTCTTGACCGGGTACTTCGTCAGCTCGGCGAGGATCGACTCCATCGGCTGGTTCAGGTCGATCTTCACCACGTCGCCCTCGTCCAGCTGGGCGTCCGTCGTCTCCGGCAGGAAGCGGGCCGGGTCCGTCTCCAGCTGCTCCAGGAAGACGCCCTCCGGCGTGATCTTCGCCAACGCCTGGCGGTCGGCCGAGCAGGACACGGCGATCGCCACTGGGCAGGACGCCCCGTGCCTCGGCAGCCGCACCACCCGTACGTCGTGACAGAAGTACTTGCCGCCGAACTGCGCCCCGATGCCGATCTTCTGCGTCAGCTCGAAGACCTTCTCCTCCAGTTCCTTGTCCCGGAAGCCGTGGCCGAGCGGCGAGCCCTCGGTGGGCATGTTGTCCAGGTAGTGGGCGGAGGCGTACTTCGCCGTCTTCAGCGCGTACTCGGCCGACGTACCGCCGACCACGATCGCCAGGTGGTACGGCGGGCACGCGGCGGTACCGAGCGACCGGATCTTCTCCTCCAGGAACTTCATCATGGAGGCCTCGTTCAGGACGGCCTTCGTCTCCTGGTAGAGGAAGGACTTGTTGGCGCTGCCGCCGCCCTTGGCCATGAACAGGAACTTGTACGCGCCGCCGTCCGTCGCGTACAGCTCGATCTGCGCCGGGAGGTTGGAGCCGGTGTTCTTCTCCTCCCACATCGTCAGCGGGGCCATCTGCGAGTAGCGCAGGTTCAGCTTCGTGTACGCGTCGTAGATGCCGCGCGAGAGGGCCTTTTCGTCCTCGCCCTCCGTGAGCACGTTCTGGCCGCGCTTGCCCATGACGATCGCCGTGCCCGTGTCCTGGCACATAGGCAGGACGCCCGCCGCGGCGATGTTCGCGTTCTTCAGCAGGTCCAGGGCGACGAACTTGTCGTTCGCGCTCGCCTCCGGGTCGTCGCTGATGCGGCGCAGCTGCGCCAGGTGCGCGGGGCGCAGGTAGTGCTGGATGTCGTGGATGGCCTCCTCGGCCAGCTTGCGCAGCGCCTCCGGCTCCACCTTGAGGAACGTACGCCCGTCGGGTCCCTCGACGGTGGAGACACCCTCGGACGTCACCAGCCGGTACGGGGTGGTGTCCTCACCCATGGGGAGCAGATCCGTGTACGCGAACTCAGGCATCTCAGCCCATTCCTCACTCGACAGACGGCGGCCCGCCTCCGTTGGCGGGCGCTCACCAGCGTAGAACCTGCCGCTGACGGCGAGCCTGTGAGGTAAGGCTCAGTGCCGGTGCCCAAGGGTGGACGTAACGGTTTTCCACAGGTCGGGGACGGGGGGTAGTCGCGATCTATCGCGTTTGGGTACGCTGCTGCCGTGGACCTTCAGAAGCAGACCGAACCGCGCGTCGCCGAGCTGCGCGCCTCGGACGCCGACCGTGACCGCATCGCCGACATCCTGCGCGACGCCCTGGCCGAGGGCCGTCTGACCGCCGACGAGCACGCCGAGCGCGTCGAGGGGGTGCTGAACGCCAAGACGGTCGGCGAGCTGGAGGTCTTCATCCGTGACCTGCCCGCCGCCCATCAGGGCCGCACGGCCCCGGCCTACACTCCCGCCCCGAACCGCCCGACGGCCGGCGCGATACCGCCGGAGGCCGACGCCAACGTGGTGGCCGTCTTCAGTGCCGCCATGCGCAAGGGCCGCTGGCGCGCGGGCCGCCGCCTGCACGCGTACGCGATCTTCGGCAGCGTCGAGATCGACCTCAGCGAGGCGATCTTCGAGTACCAGCAGGTCGTGATCAAGGCGATCTCGGTCTTCGGCGACGTCCAGGTCCGCGTCCCGGAGAACGTGTCGCTGCGCGGCACCGGCGGCGGCGTCCTCGGCAACTTCGAGGTGGACACGCTGGACTCGGCCGAACCCGATGCGCCCGTCGTCTACGTCGACGGCTGGGCCGTCCTGGGCAACGTCGAGGCGCGGCCCAAGCGGGGCAAGCTCGTCGCTGACATTCTCGATCGAGTTCAGCGCAAGGTCGACAAGCGTTTGCGCAAACACTTGTGACATTGACGGTTGTGAATTCGAGCGCTTCCGGAGCGAAGCGGTCCGCCCTCGCCCGGTCCGGTCACCTCGCCCACGAAGCCCCGGAATCCAGCGGTTCGGAACTGAGTGCATAGGCGCGCGCACAGCGGGTAGGCCTTGCTGCATCGTCTCTCGCTCGCGAAGCCGTCGTCAGGAGTAGACCGTGCTGCAACCGCCGCATTCGTCCCTGCAGGTAGCTGCCGTGCCGGCCCAGCGGGTGCCAGTGCGAGACAGGGACCAAGACGCACCGTGGCACACCGAGGCGGTGTGCCGGCGTGACGAGGCCGGCCTGTTCTTCGCACCCTCAAAAGAGCCCACCGCCGCCCGGCTCTCCCGCGAGGAGGCGGCCAAGCGCGTCTGTGCGCGCTGCCCGGTGATGGTCGAGTGCCGCGAGCACGCGCTGCTGCAACCCGAGCCGTACGGCGTCTGGGGCGGCCTGACCGCCGCCGAGCGCCGTGTCGTCCTGGCCCGGCGCCGCCGCCGCGACCTGGAGCTGAAGGCGGCCCGCACGACGGGCCGCATAGCGGCAGCCGGCTAGAACCGGTCGGACGGGCCGCACAGCGGCAGCCGGCCGGAACCGGTCGTCGTACGCGATGGGGCGCCCCCTCCGCACAGGGAGCGCCCCATCGCCGTAACGCCGTCGAAGGCCGGTCCGGGTCGACGGCCCGGCTGCCCGGGTCGATGGCCCGGCTGTCCGGGTCGATGGCCCGGCTTGCCGAATCGCCGGCCGCGGCTACTTGGCGCGGTCGAAGTCGATCGCGCTGTAGGCGCGCAGCTTGCTCAGCCGGTGCTCGGAGTCGATCCGGCGGACCGTGCCGGACTTCGACCGCATGACGATCGAGTCGGTCGTGGCGGTCTCCGAGCGGTAGCGCACCCCGCGCAGCAGCTCGCCGTCGGTGATGCCGGTGGCGACGAAGAAGACGTTCTCCCCGGAGACCAGGTCGTCCGTGGTCAGCACGCGGTCGAGGTCGTGCCCGGCGTCGATCGCCCGCTGCCGCTCCTCGTCGTCCTTCGGCCACAACTTGCCCTGGATCGTGCCGCCCAGACACTTCACGGCGCAGGCCGAGATGATGCCCTCGGGCGTGCCGCCGATGCCGAGCAGCAGGTCGATGCCGGTGCCGTCGCGCAGCGCCAGGATGGAGCCGGCGACATCGCCGTCGGAGATCAGCTTGATGCGGGCGCCGGTCTCCCGGATCTCCTTGATGATGCCCTCGTGTCGCGGCCGGTCCAGGATGACGACCGTGACGTCCTCGGGCGTGGAGCGCTTGGCCTTGGCGACGCGCCGGATGTTCACCGACACGGGCGCGTCGATGTCGACGAAGTCGGCCGCGTCGGGACCCGTGACCAGCTTGTCCATGTAGAACACGGCGGACGGGTCGAACATCGAGCCGCGCTCGGCGGCGGCCAGCACCGCGATCGCGTTCGGCATGCCCTTGGCGGTGAGCGTGGTGCCGTCGATCGGGTCGACGGCGATGTCGCACTCGGGCCCGGTGCCGTCGCCGACGCGCTCTCCGTTGAAGAGCATCGGGGCCTCGTCCTTCTCGCCCTCGCCGATGACGACGACGCCGTTCATCGAGACGGTCGAGACGAGGGTCCGCATGGCGCGCACCGCGGCACCGTCGGCGCCGTTCTTGTCACCGCGCCCGACCCAGCGGCCCGCGGCCATCGCGGCGGCTTCGGTCACCCGGACGAGTTCCAGGGCGAGGTTGCGGTCGGGAGCCTCGGAGGGGACATCGAGCTCGGACGGCAATTGATGATGCTCGGTCATCGGAGCGCACCTTTCTGATACGACGACGGCCGGATGAGGGTGTTGGCCCTGACTCTATCGCCGAGTAGACAAAATGAGCAGGGGGCCCCACGGATGAGCGCGCAGGACACCTGCGACGATAGGGGGCGTGGCAGGTTCGAACGGCAAGCAGAAGACGGTCCGGGACATGATCCTTTCCCTGGGCCTGATCGGGATCGCGGCGGCGGTCATCTACCTCTTCGTCCCGCATGACGACCACGCTCCCGACCTCAAGCGGGTGGACTACCGCGTCGAGCTGCTCACGGCGCGCCGCGCGGCGTCGTACCCGGTGGCTGCGCCCGAAGGCCTGCCCCAGAGCTGGAAGGCCACCTCGGTCCGCTTCCAGGGCGACAAGTACGACGCCTGGCACCTGGGCTTCCAGGACCCCGACGGTGAGTACGTGGCGGTCGAGCAGTCCGCTCAGAAGCGCGCGGACTTCATCGACGAGGCCAGCCAGGGCGCACATGCGACGAAGGTCACCGAGAAGATCGGCGGCCGCACGTGGACCCGGTACACCGGCGGCCGCTACGACGCCCTCGTACTGGAGGGCACCAAGGGCTCGACGACGGTCGTGACGGGCACGGCGTCGTTCGCCCGGCTGACGACGATGGCGCAGGCGCTGAAGACGTCCTGAGGCAGGCGCTGAAGACGTCCTGAGCCGCGCCCCGCGCGCAGGCGCGCGCCTACTCGGCGGCGCCCTCCTCGTCCTCCTCCGCCTCCTCGGCCAGCGCGGCGTCCAGCCGGGCCCGCGCCCCCTCCAGCCACTGGCGGCACACCTTGGCCAGTTCCTCGCCCCGCTCCCACAGCGCGAGGGACTCCTCCAGGGTCGTGCCGCCCGCCTCCAGGCGCCGGACCACCTCGATCAGCTCGTCCCGCGCCTGCTCGTAGCCGAGCGCCGCCTCGCCCACCCCGGCCGTCTCGCTCACGTTGCTGGTCATGCACCCACCCTATGCGTCGGTCCGGTCGTCCCGGTCGACCCGTACCGAGAACTCGCCCTCGGCGACCCGCGCGCGCAGCGCCTCGTCCGGCGTCACCTCGTCCGGGTCACGGACCACGTGGCCGTCGGCCTTCTGCAGCACGGCGTATCCGCGTCTGAGCGTCGCGGCGGGGGAGAGGGCCACCACGCGCGCGTGCGTGTGCGTCAGCTCCGAGTCGGCGCGGTCCAGCAGGTGCCGCAGCGTGCGCCGCCCACGGTCCAACAGGGACGCGACCTGGTCCGCCCGCTCGTCGATCATGCGGTGCGGATCCTCTATCGCCGGCCGGGCGAGCGCGTGGGCGAGACCGCGCTCCTCCCGCTCGATGAACGCTCCCATGCACCGGCGCGCCCGGTCGCGCAGCTGCCGTACCCGCTCGTACTCCTCGCCGACGTCCGGTACGACCTTCTTGGCGGCGTCGGTCGGGGTGGAGGCGCGCAGATCGGCGACGTAGTCGAGCAGCGGGGTGTCCGGCTCGTGCCCGATGGCGGACACGACGGGCGTACGGCAGGCGGCGACCGCGCGGACGAGCTGCTCGTCGGAGAACGGCAGCAGGTCCTCCACGCTGCCGCCGCCGCGGGCCACGATGATCACGTCCACGTCGACGATTTCGTCGAGCTCCTTGACGGCCTGCACGACCTGCGGGACGGCGTGCACGCCCTGGACGGCGACGTTGCGCACCGCGAAGCGGACGGCGGGCCAGCGGTGCCGGGCGTTCTCCAGCACGTCCCGCTCCGCGGCGGAAGCACGGCCGCAGACCAGGCCGATGAGCTGGGGGAGGAAGGGCAGGGCCTTCTTCCGCTCGGGCGCGAAGAGCCCCTCGGCCGCGAGCGCCTTCTTCAGTTGCTCCAGCCGGGCCAGCAGCTCCCCGACACCGACCGGCCTTATCTCGGCGGCGCGCAGCGACAGCTGCCCGCGCGGGGCGTACCACTCCGGCTTCGCGTACACGACGACGCGGGCGCCCTCGCTGACGACGTCGGCGATCGTGTCGAACACCTGCCGGTAGCAGGTCACGCTGACGGAGATGTCGTACGACGGATCGCGCAGCGTCAGGAACACGACCCCTGCGCCCGGCCGCCGCGACAACTGCGTGATCTGCCCCTCGACCCACACGGCACCGAGCCGGTCGATCCATCCCCCGATCAGCCGCGAGACCTCACCGACGGGCAGGGGAGCTTCGGGGGACGTGGAGACAGCCATGTCCGCGAGGGTAGCCGTCGCCGCCGACAACGCCGTAGCAGCTCAGCCATGTCAGGAGCGGCTCAGCCATGTCAGTGGCGAGCGCGCCGGCGCCGTGTCGGGCATCAGTGCCTCCGCGCGTCGTGTCCTGCGCCCCCGCCCGGCTCACCGTCAGTGTCACCGGGACCGGGACGGGCACGCGATCTTTGACCCGCCGAACGCGGCCTTACGATGGGTGCCATGACTGCTTCGCCTGGCCGCCGTGTCCTGCTCGCCGCCCCCCGGGGCTACTGCGCGGGTGTGGACCGCGCCGTGATCGCCGTCGAGAAAGCCCTGGAGCAGTACGGGGCTCCGATCTATGTCCGGCACGAGATCGTCCACAACAAGTACGTCGTGCAGACCCTGGAGAAGAAGGGCGCCATCTTCGTCGAGCGGACGGAGGAGGTGCCGCCCGGCAACATCGTGATGTTCTCGGCGCACGGCGTGGCCCCCGTCGTCCACGACGAGGCCGAGCGCGGCCGGCTCGCCACCATCGACGCGACCTGCCCTCTGGTGACCAAGGTCCACAAGGAGGCCGTCCGGTTCGCCAACGAGGACTACGACATCCTCCTGATCGGGCACGAGGGTCACGAGGAGGTCATCGGCACCACCGGCGAGGCCCCCGAGCACATCCAGCTCGTCGACGGCCCCGGAGACGTCGCCAACGTCGAGGTGCGCGACCCCTCCAAGGTCGTCTGGCTGTCGCAGACCACGCTCTCGGTCGACGAGACCATGGAGACGGTCGACGCCCTGAAGGAGAAGTTCCCGCAGCTGATCTCCCCGCCCAGCGACGACATCTGCTACGCCACGCAGAACCGCCAGCTCGCCGTGAAGCAGATGGGCGCCCAGGCGGACCTGGTGATCGTGGTCGGCTCCCGCAACTCCTCCAACTCCAAGCGGCTGGTGGAGGTGGCCAAGCTCGCGGGCGCGCGCCAGGCGTACCTCGTGGACTTCGCCGACGAGATCGACGAGGCCTGGCTGGAGGGCGTCTCCACGGTCGGCGTGACCTCGGGCGCGTCGGTGCCGGAGGTCCTGGTCGAGCAGGTCCTCGAGTGGCTCGCGCAGCGCGGCTTCGAGGACGTCGAGATCGTCAAGGCGGCCGAGGAGTCCATCACCTTCTCACTGCCGAAGGAGCTCCGCCGGGACCTGCGCGAGGAGGCGGCCGCCCTGGTCGCGGAGCGCGGCGGGGCCGGCACGGCCGAGGCGTGACGGCGCCCAGGCCCCGGTGTGACCGTCGTCTGCCCGTGATCGCCCACGTCCGGGACGTGACTGTCAGTCGTCCGTCGTAACGTGGAGGCCATGCAGATCTTCGGTGTGGACATCGGCGGGTCCGGGATCAAGGGTGCCCCTGTGGACCTGGACAGGGGCGACCCGACCCAGGAGCGCTTCAAGGTGCTCACCCCGCACCCGGCGACACCGGACGGGGTGGCCGACGGCGTCAAGCAGGTCGTCGACCACTTCGGCTGGACGGGGCCGGTCGGGCTGACGTTCCCGGGCGTGGTCACCGACGGCGCCACGATCCGCACGGCGGCCAACGTCGACAAGAGCTGGATCGACACCGACGCGCGCGCGTTGTTCAGCGAGCGTCTGGGCGGCCTGCCGGTGACGGTGGTCAACGACGCGGACGCGGCGGGCATCGCCGAGGTGAACTTCGGCGCGGGCCGGGATCGCCGCGGCACGGTCATCCTGCTGACCTTCGGCACCGGCATCGGCAGCGCGCTGTTCGTTGACGGCGTCCTCGTCCCCAACACCGAGCTGGGCCACCTGGAGCTGGACGGCCACGAGGCGGAGAAGCGGGCCTCCAGCAAGGCCAAGGACGACCACCAGCTGACCTGGGAGCAGTGGGCCCGCCGCGTCCAGAAGTACCTCGCCCACGTCGAGATGCTCTTCTCCCCGGAGCTGTTCATCATCGGCGGCGGGGTGAGCCGCAAGTCGCAGAAGTTCCTGCCCCTCATCGAGGGCATCAAGGCGGAGATCGTCCCGGCGCAGCTGCAGAACAACGCCGGGATCGTGGGGGCGGCGATGCGGGCGGCGATGCGGGCGGCGAAGGAGGAGTAGCGCCGGGCGGGGCCGGGGGAGGGCTTGGGCCTAAGCCCGTCGGCGGTGACGCACGAGGAGGATCCTCCGCGCCATGGCGGTCACTCCGGCGAGCAGCGTCCCCCCGTACAACCAGCCCGCCTGCGTGGCGAGCGCGGTCACCAGCCCCATGAGCCTGCCCGCGAGTCCCCCGCCCCGGTCGGCCACCGGCAGCAGCCCCAGGGCGAACGCGATCGGAACCACGACGGGCGAGGTCAGCAGGTCCCCCTTGCGCACCCACACCGCCGTCAGCACGCACACCAGCAGAAACAGCACGCCGTACGCCGTCGGCGACCCCCCGAGGACCAACTGGTCCAGACAGCCCAGCGTGAACATCACCGTCCCGCAGAACAGCCCGCCGCCCAGCCCGGTCAGCCGCGGATTGGGGATCCGCCGCATCCGCCGCAGGTGTCGCAGGTGTCGTAAGGCCGGGCCCGCGGCCGAAGCCGGAGCGGGCCGCCGTACCGCCGGCGGACGCCGCGGTGCGGGCCGCCCGGAACGGCCGCCGACCGCCCGTTCCTTCTGCCCCCGTTCCCCTTGTGAAGGCAGGGGCGGCCTGCCGCGTCGCGGTCCGTGGTGCTGGGGTCGCGTCCTGTGATGCTCCACTCGACCAACCTAGGTCTGTTTATGTGCCGAATAGGCCGTCTGACACGCCGTGGCGCAGAGCTTGGCCAGCGTTCGATCCGTCGCGGGGGCGTTACCCGGCACGCCGTAGACTGGTGGATCGGCCCGCGCATCACGAAGTAGGACCCGGGCCCGCAGCCCAGTCCCCTCAGTCCTCATCCTCACGTACGGGAAGTCGCAAACGTGTCGCTCACGATCGGAATCGTCGGTCTGCCGAACGTCGGCAAGTCGACCCTGTTCAACGCCCTGACCAAGAACGACGTGCTCGCGGCCAACTACCCGTTCGCCACGATCGAGCCGAACATCGGTGTCGTGGGCGTCCCGGACGGCCGGCTCGCCCAGCTCGCCTCGATCTTCAAGTCGGAGCGGATCCTCCCGGCCACCGTCGACTTCGTCGACATCGCCGGCATCGTGCGCGGCGCCAGCGAGGGCGAGGGCCTGGGCAACAAGTTCCTCGCCAACATCCGTGAGTCGGACGCCATCTGCCAGGTCATCCGCGCCTTCAAGGACGAGAACGTCGTGCACGTCGACGGCAAGGTCTCGCCCAAGGACGACATCGAGACGATCAACACCGAGCTGATCCTCGCCGACCTGCAGACCATCGAGAAGGTCCTGCCGCGCCTGCAGAAGGAGTCGCGGATCAAGAAGGACGTGGCTCCGAAGGTGAAGGCCGTCGAGGAGGCCAAGGAGATCCTGGAGAAGGGCGACACGCTCTTCGCGCACGGCATCGTCCAGGGCAGCGAGCGCGCCGAACTGCTGCACGACCTGCACCTGCTCACCACCAAGCCCTTCCTCTACGTCTTCAACGTCGACGAGGACGAGCTGGTCGACGAGGACTTCAAGAACGAGCAGCGCGCCCTGGTCGCCCCCGCCGAGGCGATCTTCCTCAACGCCAAGCTGGAGGCCGACCTCGCCGAGCTGGACGAGGACGAGGCCCTGGAGCTCCTCCAGTCCGTCGGCCAGGACGAGCCGGGCCTCGCGACCCTGGCCCGCGTCGGCTTCAACACCCTCGGCCTGCAGACCTACCTGACGGCCGGTCCCAAGGAGACCCGCGCCTGGACCATCAAGAAGGGCGCCACCGCCCCCGAGGCCGCCGGTGTCATCCACACCGACTTCCAGAAGGGCTTCATCAAGGCGGAGGTCATCTCCTTCGACGACCTCGTCGAGGCCGGCTCGGTCGCCGAGGCCCGCGCCCTCGGCAAGGCCCGCATGGAGGGCAAGGACTACGTCATGCAGGACGGGGACGTGGTGGAGTTCCGGTTCAACGTTTAGCGGCGTTCGCCGTCCGGCGGCACTGGTGTCAGGACCTGCGAGGCAGGTCGCACAGTCTAAGGGCGCCGACTTGGACCTGCGAGGCAGGTCGCACAGTCTACGGGCGGCGGCGTAGGAGGAGTCGGCGCCGTGAGCGACCTGAGCGGCGCCGAACTCACTGACCAGCACCAGGCATTCGGGCTCCGTCCTGGTGGCGACGGTGCCCGGGTCCAGAGCGTCGGTCGACTGGTCGCCGCCGGTGGTCGCTCCTTGCCGGTCGGCGCGACGGCCGGGGGTCGGACCGCCGGCGCCGAGTGGGCGGCGTGGACACCGGAAGGTCAGCATGCGCCGTCCACGTACACGCGGGCCATGCGGGGGAGCGGGGACGTCTTGTCCCACACGTGCCAGCGGGCTCCGCGCAGGGGGTCGGTCTCGTACGTCACCTCCGCCGGGAAACCGTCGAGCCTGACCCGTTCGGGCCTCGGAGGCTCGGCGAGAGATCTGCATGCAGTGCGGGCAGTCGGCCGGCGTCCGCATGAGGTGCATGCCCATCGGTTTTCTCCTCTCTGCGTACGGGAGTTCGGGTCCCGGGTCCGTCACTCGTACGACGACTTCGAGATCCCGGCGTGGTGCGCAGACGCCGTCCATCCGGACACGACTGTCTCGTCGCCGGCGCAGGACAGCAACCGCCAGGCGTCGCGGGTCCAGGCGAAGACGGCGTCCTGGTGGAAAACGACGGCCCAGGTCATGCGCCACGGTGTCGCTCCTGCCGACGACGGCGACGCCTTCCTCGACGTGCGTGCCGCAGGCCGAGCCTCCTGCCGCCTGCCACGGGAACAACCCGCGTCGGTGGACCTCGTCGAGCAGCAGGCCGTGGGCGCGGCGGTTCTCGTCGGAGGGAAGGAGGCGGCCGTACGGGCTGCAGGCCGTGATCACATGGATGGTGCCGTCGGCCGGCCCCGGGAAACAGCCCTCCGCGGTGCCGCACGGACTCGGTGTGATCCGCAGACCTTGGGCATACCGGTGCTCGGGCACGGGCGGGTGGTGAAGTTTTTCGGTCAGTCACGGGTGCTGGGCGGTCGTGCTCGCGGGGTCCGCCGAGCCGTGGTCTCCCCGCGCGCCCCGCCTCTCCTGCCGCCGTCCGGAGTGGCAAACCTGTAGGCATCTCGCGTCCGATAGCCCCCCGATAGCGAGGCCGTAGCCGCTTCGGTTCGGGGCGATAGGCGGTCACGAGAGATTGGTTCTCGCCATGAACACGGCCACGGAAATGGTGAGGACTCTGAAGATGATCGAAACCCAACCCCGTCCGGCAGCGAGGGAGGTGACGTCCCCGGATGCCGCCGTGCTCAGCACGGTCGTCAAGCGCTTCACCAACGCCAAGGGTGAGGAGTTCACCGCCGTGAACGGGCTGGATCTGCGGATCCGGCGCGGCGAGATCGTGGCGTTCCTGGGGCCGAACGGCGCCGGCAAGACGACCACCATCGACATGCTGCTGGGACTGACCCGGCCCGACTCCGGTCACGTGGAGCTGTTCGGCGAGGCGCCGCAGCACGCGGTGCGCGCCGGGCGGGTCGCCGCGGTTCTGCAGTCCGGGGGACTCCTGCCCGACCTGACCGTCGAGGCCACGGTGCGCATGCTCGGCTCGCTGCACCCCGACGCCGACGTCGAGCACGTCATGACCCGGGCCGGCATCACCGCGCTGCGCCACCGGCGGGTCGCGGAGTGCTCGGGCGGTGAGCAGCAGCGGCTGCGGTTCGCTGTCGCGCTGCTGTCGAACCCCGACTTCCTGGTGCTGGACGAGCCGACCGCCGGCATGGACGTGGCGGCCCGCCGGGAGTTCTGGGCCACCGTCCGCGAGGACGCCGAGCGCGGCATGACGGTCATGTTCGCCACCCACTACATGGAAGAGGCCGACCAGTTCGCCGACCGCGTCGTGATGATCGACCGGGGGAGGGTCGTCGCCGACGGCTCGGCCTCGTCCATCCGTGCGGCCATCAGCGGATGCACCGTCTCGGCCCTGATCAGCCCGCGTGACGCGCAGGAGGTGGCGGAGTCCCCCGTCGTCCGCTCCTGTGTGGCCCGCGGCGAGCGCCACTACTTCGACACCACCGACTCCGACGCCCTGCTGCGCCTGCTGGTCAACCAGACGTCCGCCACCGAGATCGAGGTCACCCCGCGCAGCCTCGAAGAGGCCTTCATGGCCATCACGCACCACGGCCGCACCGCTCAGGAGAGCCCGCGATGACCACCCTGACCGCGCCGACCGCCCCCGCCCGTCCGCGCACCTCGCCCTTCAGCGGCGTCAACCCCACCTTCGTCCGTTACGAGCTGCGCCGGCGGTTCAACCGTCAGACCACCATCTTCACCCTCCTCCTCCCGGCGGTCCTCTACCTCGCCCTGTTCCGCACCGCTCCCGCCCACGGGTCGGTGCCGCACGGCAACTTCGCCGCCTGGATGATGATCGGCCTGGCCGTGTACGGCGCCGCGATGGCCGCCACCAGTTCCGCCGCCACCATCTCGGTGGAGAAGTCCGCGGGCTGGATGCGCACGATCGCGCTCAGCCCGCTCGCCCCGCCCGGGTATCTGCTCGTCAAGGTGCTGTGCTCGGTGGTCATGGCCGCCGTGCCCGTCGCCATCGTCGGGGTTCTCGGCGCCGTCACCGGGGCGCACGCCGACACCAAGGTCTGGGTGACGTCCCTGCTCGTCGCCTGGCTCGGGGCCGCCGTGTTCGCCGCGCTCGGTATCGCCATGGGACTCGCCATGAAGCCCGAGGTCGTGATGCACATGCCGGGTCTGACCATGACTGCGCTGGCCTTCCTCGGCAACCTGTTCATCCCGCTCAGCGGGACCATGCTGGAGATCTCGCGGTACACGCCGATGTACGGCGTGTCGACGCTCGCCCGCTACACCCTCACCGACGGCTACACCTTCAGCGGCGAGCACAGCAGCCTGGCGGGCGCCGTGTTCAACCTCGTCGCCTGGTTCGCCGGCTTCTCCTTCATGGCGATCCGCCGCTTCGCCAAGAGCACGGGCCGCCAGTAGCCCAAGCGGGCCGTAGGCCGAACCCGCCGTGGCGCACTGCCTCTTCTGCCACGGCCCGTTTCACCGCCGTGGCGCACTGCCTCTTCTGCCACGGCCCGTTTCACCGCCGTGGCGCACTGCCTCTTCTGCCACGGCCCGTTTCACCGCCGTACCACCGTCCGTTTCACCGCCCGTACCGACCGCCTCCCGGCCGAGCGCCGCGCGATGGGTACTCAACACGAAAGGGGGATAGAGCAAATGTTCGCAATCATGGCGCCGGGCCAGGGGTCCCAGACCCCCGGCATGCTGGCCGGCTGGCTGCGCGACCCGGTGTGCGCCGAGCGCGTGCGGGCCTGGTCCGAGGCCGCGGACGTGGACCTGGTCCACCTGGGGACCCGGGCCTCGGCCGCGGAGATCGCCCGGACCGAGAACACCCAGCCCCTGCTGGTCGCCCAGGGCCTGCTGGCGCACGAGGCGCTGGCCCCGGCGGCGGCCGAGCAGTCCGCGGTTGTGGCCGGCCACTCCGTCGGCGAGCTCACCGCGGCCGTCTACGCCGGGGTCCTCACGCCCGCGGACGCCGTACGGCTGGCGGCGGTCCGTGGCCGCGCGATGGCCGCCGCCTGCGCCGAAGCGCCCACGTCGATGGCGGCCGTGGTCGGCGGCGACGAGGCGGAGGTGCTCGCCCGGATCGCCGAACTCGGCCTGACCGCGGCCACGTTCAACGGCCCCGGCCAGATCGTGGCCGCGGGATTGACCGAGGACCTTCAGAAGCTGGCCGCCGCGCCGCCCGGCGGGGCGACCGTGAAACCGCTGCCGGTCGCGGGCGCCTTCCACACCCCGTACATGGAGTCGGCGCGGCAGACCTTCGCCGCCGCGGCCGCCGCGACCCCCTTCGAGCGACCCCGCGGGATTCTGCTCTCCAACGCCGACGGCGAGGTGCTCGCCACGTCCGAGGTGATCCGCCGGCGGCTCGTCGACCAGGTGGTGCGGCCGGTGCGCTGGGACCTGTGCCTGCGGAGCCTGGCCCGGCTGGAACCCGGGCTGACGGTGTCCCTGCCGCCGGCCAAGACCCTCGCCAACATCCTCAGGCGCCAGCACCCCGAACTGGCCGTCCTCCCGGTCAACTCCGCCCGGGACCTCGACAAGGTCCGCGCCCGGCTCGAAGCGGCGGCCGGCGCGGCCGTCCGGAAGGGGGAGCCCGCTCGTGCTGGTGTCTGACCTCTTCGAGCGCCGCCGCGCCGACCGTGGCGACCACCCGGCCGTCATCGACTCCGAAGGCCCCCTCGGCTACGGCGAGCTCGGCGAGGCCGTCGACCGCGCCGTCGGCTGGCTGCGCGGCCAGGGCGTCACCGCCGGAGAGCGGGTCGTCTACGCCGGCGGCAACGACCGCGCCTTCCTCGCCCTGTTCTACGCCACCCTCCGCATCGGCGCCGTCTTCGTCCCCGTCCACCCCGACCTGACCGACATCCAGCTCGGCCACATCGTCGGCGACTGCTCCGCCGCCCTGGCGATCTGCTCGCCCGGCGCGGGACAGCAGGCCCGGCGCACCGCCGAGGTGGCGCAGGCCTGGCAGGAGGTCCAGCAGGCCCCCGCCGACGACTTCGCGGCCGACATCCCCGACGACGGCGTCGCGATGCTGATCTACACCTCCGGCACCACCGGGCGCCCGAAGGGCGTGGTCTGCCCGCACCGGCAGATGCTCGCCTCGGTCGAGGCCATCAACGCCTGCCTCGGCTACCGCGCCGACGACGTGGTGCTGTGCCGGCTGCCCCTCTCCTTCGACTACGGCCTCTACCAGGCCCTGCTGTGCGCACTGACCGGCGGCACGCTCGTCCTCGCCGAACGCGCAGGGGACGTCAGCCTGTTGCGGGTCATCGAGCGGCACGGCGTGACGGTCGTCCCGCTGGTGCCCTCCCTCGCACAGATCCTCACCCTGCTGCAGCGCAAGCTCCAACGGCCCACGAAGGTCCGCCTGTTCACCAACACCGGCGCCCGGCCGGGCCGGGCCGTGATGTCCGAGCTGCTGGACGCGTTCCCCGGGTCGGTCTTCGCCTCGATGTACGGCATGACCGAGTGCAAGCGCATTTCCATCCTCGACCCCGCCGAGTACGCCACCCACCCCGACTCGGTCGGCCGGCCCATCCCCGGTGACCACGTCCGGATCGTCGACGGCGACGGACACACCCTGGGCCCCCGCGAGGTCGGCGAGATCGTCGTCTGGGGCGCCACCGTGATGGCCGGCTACTGGGGCGTCCCGCTGGAGCAGCAGCAGCGCTACGTCCGCCGCGCCGACGGCACGCTCGAACTGCACACCGGCGACCAGGGCTACCTCGACGAGGACGGCCGGCTCTACTTCGTCGGCCGCGACGACGACATGATCAAGCGGCGCGGTATCCGCCTCGGCCTGACCGAGATCGAGGACGCCGCCGAACGGATTTCCGGCGTGACCGCGGCGGTCGCGCTGCGGCCCGAGTCCGAGGACAGCCCGCTGCACCTGGTGGTGCAGAGCACCCTCACCCCGGAGGAGATCCGCACCCACCTGGCGCTGCGGCTCGACCGGGCCCGCATGCCCGACCGGATCACCCTCATCGACGCCGTTCCCCTGACCGCGAACGGCAAGCCGGACCGCGCGGCCGCGCAGCGCCTGGTCGATCCGCCGGCCCGCGCGCACGACACCACGACGCCTCCCTTCGCACAGACGAGGACCAGCCATGAACCAGTCGCAGTCTGACCAGCCGACCCAGTCGCAGTTCAACGAGCTCGTCGAGCGGATCTGCTCCGTCACGGTCACCGACCCGGAGACCCCGCTCGTGGACCTCGGTGTGGACTCCCTCCACACCGTCGCCCTGGTGATGGCCGTCGAGGAGCAGTACGGGATCGAGATCGACCCCGACGTGCTCGGTGACCCCGCGCTCACCTCCTCCGCCGGCCTGTGGCGCTGCGTGCAGGACCAGTTGGCCGCCTCCCTGCCCGCCAGATCCGGGAGCTGATCGCCATGTGGACCGACACCCGACCCGCGGTGGAGATGCCGCGGCTGTTCGAACGGGGCGGGGACCTCATATCCTTCGCGGGCGGCCTGCCCGACCTGGACGTCCTCCCCCTGGAGACGATCTCCAAGCAGCTCTCCCGGCTCGTACGGCTCGGCGGAAAGCTCGCCCTCCAGTACACGACCCCGCACGTCGCCAAGGCCCTCGTGCCGGCGATCACCGACCTGATGGCCCGTGAGGGCACCACCGCGACGGCCGAACACCTGGTCCCCACCGGCGGATCCCAGATGGGTCTGATGGCCGTGGGCCTCGGGATCGGCGTCCCCGGCGAGACCGTCCTGTGCCAGACCCCCGCCTACCCCGGCGCCGCCGCGGCCTTCCGCACCGCGGGCCTGACCCTCCACCCCGTTCCGGAGGACGCCGAGGGCCTGGACCCGGCCGGGCTGCGGGAGACGGTGCTGCGGCTGCGCGCGGCCGGCCGCACCGTACGGCTGCTGTACTGCAACCCCACCTTCCAGAACCCGACCGGCGCCACCCTGTCCGTCGCCCGCAGGCACGAACTGCTCACCGTCGCCCGGGAGCTGGACCTCCTGGTCGTCGAGGACAACCCCTACGGCCTGCTCTCCTTCGACGGCGAGACCACCACCGCCCTGCACGCGCTCGACCCGGACCGCGTGGTCTACCTCGGCACCTTCTCCAAGGTCTTCGCCCCGGGCCTGCGCTGCGGCTGGATCGCCGCGCCGGAGCAGCTGGCGCAGACCCTGCGCCGTACCACCGAGGTCATGTCCCTGTCGCCGTCCGCCCTGGCCCAGGCCGCGCTCGCCGCGTTCCACACCCGGGCCGGCTGGACCGACCTGATCGACGGCTACCGGCGCAGCTACCGGGAGCGCTGCGGGCTCATGGCCGACGCGCTCGAGGCGGAGCTCGGCACCGACGGGCCCTGGCAGTGGGAGCGCCCCAACGGGGGCTTCTACATCTGGCTGCGCCACCGCGACGGCGTGGACACCTCCCGCTTCGCCGAGGCCGCCGCCGAACACGGCGTCTCCTTCGTGCCCGGCAGTCACTTCGGCATCGACGGCGAGCACGCCGACGGACTGCGGCTGTGCTTCAGCCACGTGCCGAAGAAGCGGATCGGCGAGGGCATCTCCCGCCTGGCCGCAGCCCTTTCGACGCCGGTGCCGTCCCTGGAAGGAGCGGCGCGATGACCACGGCGATCACGGTGCCCGAAGGGACCCGCGCCCTCGACTGGTCGGCCTTCGCCCCGTCGTACCGGCTGGGCGACTCCGACTGGCGTATGTGGGGCGTCGGCCTGCTGCGCAGCGCGGGCTTCCCGGTCTCCGGGCTGGACCGGCTCGGCGGGCCACGGGCGGCCCGGGCGGCGGCGCTCGTCGAGCAGGGCGCCGCCGGCCCCGACGAGTTCGCCGCCGCCTACAAGGCCGACAGCGCCGCCGAGGCCGAGCAGCTGGCCCGCCTCGCCCTCGACGACCGGGTGCGCCGGGCGATCGCCTGGCAGAACCGGACGGTCTACCGGATCCTCGACTCGCTCGCGGCCGGCAAGGGCAAGGAGTCCAAGCGCCGGCAGCGCGAACGCACCCTGGCCATGTACTGGCTGCGGTACTGCGCCAAGGCCGAGACCATCGGCTTCTTCGGCCCGGCCGCGTGGATCTCCGTCGGACAGACCCGGCGCGCCCTGGAGTTGGAGCACGGCCCGTCGCTCACCACCGAGAGCCGGACCTTCTTCGAGCGCTGGACGGTGGCCGCCCTGGCCGACTGGATGGCCGCACAGCCCGGCGCCCGCTGGTGGTTCCCGCCGATGCTGCGGCCCGACGTGCACCTCGACGGCGACCGGCTGGTCATGCCGGGCGGCCGCACGGTCAGGCTGCGCGAGGACGACGTGCAGGTGCTGCGGTACGCCGACGGCGAGCGCAACGGCGAGACCATCGCCGACGCGCTCGTCGCCGGACAGCGGTGGGACGCCGCGACGGCCCGCGAGCGCGTGGAGCGCACCCTGACCCGGCTGCTCAAGCAGCGGGTGCTGACCTGGGACGCCAACATCCCCGTCGACGTACGGGCCGAGGCGATCCTGCGCCGGCGGGTGGCCGAAGTCGGCGACCCGGAACTGTTCGTCAGGTTCGACGCGGTCCTCGCCGAACTGGACCGGCTGCGGGACGGCATCGACCGCGCGGACAGCGCCGAGGAGCTCGTCGAGGCGCTCGACCGGCTCGACGACTTCTTCGTCCGTACGACCGGACAGGCGGCGTCCCGCGAGGAGGGCAAGGCGTACGCCGGCCGCACGCTGTGCTACCAGGACGCCCTCCGGGACTGCCGAATCCGCCTGGGGCGCGACTTCCTCGACGGCATCGCCCGCCCGCTGGCCCTGGTCGCGGACGCGGCGGACTGGTTCGGCAACCGGCTCGCCGAGCTCGTGGAGGCGGAGGTCGCCGGGTTCGTCCGTACGGCCGCGGCCCGCCGCAGGGCGGTGACCCTCGCCGACGTCTGGACGCAGGTACTCGGACTGTTCTGGGGGAACAACGCGACCCCGGTGCACACCGCGACCCGCGAACTGGCGCAGAAGTGGCGCGAGGCACTGGACGTGGACCCGGCCGTCGACCTGCCCGCCCGCGTGCGGCTGTCGGTGGCGGACATCGAGGAGCGGGCCCGCGCCGTCTTCGCCACCGGCCCGGTGCGCTCGCCCCACCTGGCCCTGCACAGCCCCGACCTGCAGGTGGTGGCCCCGTCCGCGGACGCGGTCAACGCCGGCGACCACACCGTCGTCCTCGGTGAACTGCACGCCTGCCTCGCCACGTTGGACCTGCCGTTCCTCGACTGGACCACCGACTCCGGCTCCCTGCGGGACAAGGTCAACGCGGCGATCGGCGCCCCGCGTCTGGTGCCGCTGCTGCCGGTCGAGTGGAAGCGCAACAGCGGCCGTATGGTCCCCGCGCCGATCGGCGCCGGAGACCGGCTGATCGGGTTCACCCGGGCGCCGTACGACGACCGGACCCGGGTCGACCCGGCGGCCGCCATCACGCTCACCGAGACGGACGGCACGGTCACCGCGACCACCCCCGACGGGCGCACGTGGAGCATCGCCGAGCTGCTCGCAGTGCCGATCTCGATCATCGCCGCGGACGCCTTCAAGATCGGGCTCGACCGGGCGCACGCCCCGCGCGTGACCCTCGACGACCTGGTCCTGTTCCGGGAGACCTGGCGGCTGCCCGTAGCCGGGACCGCCCTGCCGGAGAAGGCCGACCGGGAGCGCGATTACCTCGCCGTGCGCCGCTGGGTGGCCGCACACGCCCTGCCCGACCTGCTCTTCGTCAAGTTCCCCGAGGAGACCAAGCCGTCCCTCGTCGACTTCACCAGCCCGACTCTCGTGCTCTCCTTCGCCAACCTCGTCCGCACCGCGCGCCGCCTCGACCCCGACGCCGTCGTGACCCTCAGCGAGCCGCTGCCGGCCCCGGACGACTCGTGGCTGACCGACGCCGACGGCGAGCGCTACGTCAGCGAACTGCGGCTCCAGATCAGCAGAAAGGTGCCGGAATGACCGTCCTCGCCTCCAACAGGGCGGCGCTGGCGCACGGCGCCACCCGCTCCCGGGACCCCGACATCGTCGCGACGATCGGCGGAACCCCGCTCGTCGCCCTCGACCGGCTGTTCCCGCCCGCACGGTTCCAGGTGTACGCCAAGTGCGAGCGCTTCAACCCGGGCGGCAGCATCAAGGACCGCGCCGCCAAGTCCATGATCGAACACGCCATCAAGGCCGGCAAGCTCGTCCCCGGGGTGTCCACCGTCGTGGAGTCCTCCTCGGGCAACCTCGGCATCGCCCTCGCCCAGCTGTGCAACTTCTACCGGCTCAACCTCATCTGCGTGGTCGACCCCCGGACCACCGCGCAGAACGCCGCCATCATGCGGGCGTACGGCGCGAAGGTTGAGGTCGTCGACCGCGACCCGGCCACCGGCGAGTACCTGCCGGCCCGGCTCGAGCGGGTCCGCTCCCTGCTGGAGAGCGTGCCGGACGCCTACTGGCCCAACCAGTACGCCAACGAGTACAACGCCCGTGCGCACCACCACACGATGCGCGAGATCTGCGAGGCGCTGCCCGGCGGCCCCGACTACCTGTTCGTCGCGGCCGGCACCACCGGCACGCTGCGCGGCTGCGCCGAGTACATCCGGGACAACGACCTGGCCACCCGGGTGGTTGCGGTGGACGCGGTGGGCAGCGTCATCTTCGGCCCGCCGGAGCCGTGGGAACGCGGGCACCGGCGCACGATCCCCGGGCACGGGGCGGCCGTCGTCCCGCCGCTGCTGCGGCCGGGGCTCGCCGACCGGGTCGTGAAGGTCACCGACTTCGACTGCGTGCGCGGCTGCCGCCAGCTGCTCGCCCAGGAGTCCATCCTCGCCGGCGGCTCGTCCGGCGCCGTCATCGCCGCGCTCCAGGGGGCCGCTTCCTGGCTGGAGGCGGGCGCGACCTGCGTCGCGGTGCTTCCCGACGGCGGCGACCGGTACCTCGACACCATCTACTCCGACGCCTGGGTCGAGACCAACTTCCAGGAAATCCCGCCCTTCCAAGACCTCGACCAGGACCTCGACCAGGACCTCGACCAAGAAAGGAGTGAGCCGTGAAGATCCTCGGACGGGACGACGTCAAAGCCGCCCTGACGGGTCTCGAACCCACCGTCCTCGACGCGGTGCGCACCGCCTACGTGCTGCACGGCCAGGGCCACTCGCAGGTGCCGTTCTCCAGCTTCCTGCGCCCGCCGCAGCCCACCGGCTCCCGCATCATCTCCCTGCCGGCCTACCTGGGCGGCCCGGAGCCGGTGATGGGCCTGAAGTGGATCTCGTCCTTCCCGGCGAACGTCGAGAAGGGCCTGCAGCGGGCGTCCTCGGTGCAGATCCTCAACGACCTCGGGACCGGCTACCCGGTGGCCCTGCTGGAAGGCAGCCAGATCTCCGCCTCCCGCACCGCCGCGAGCGCCGCCCTCGCCGCCGGGGCGCTGCACGGCGACCGCCGGGTGCGCACCGCCGGCCTCATCGGCTGCGGCACGATCAACCAGCGCGTCCTCGCCTTCCTCGCACTGACCCACCCCGAACTGGACACCGTGGTGCTCCAGGACGTCGTTCCGGGCCGCGCCGAGGTCTTCGCCGCCGAACTGGAGTCCGAGTACCCGCGGATCACCTTCCGCACCGGCGACGTCGCCGACGCGCTCGGCGCCGAGACCGTGAGCATCGCGACCACCGACTCGACGTACTGGCTCGACCTGGCCGAGTACCCGAACCGGCCGTCCGGCCAGGTCATCCTGCACCTGTCGCTGCGTGACCTGAGCACCGGCTCGATCCTCGACGCGTACAACGTGGTCGACGACATCGAGCACGCCGTCCGCGAGCAGACCTCCTTGCACAAGGCCGAACAGCAGGTCGGCCACCGGGAGTTCGTGCACGCCGAGATCGCCTCCGTGCTGGGCTGCACCGAGCCGCCGGCCACCACCGGCACCGTCGTCTTCTCACCCTTCGGCCTGGGCGTCCTGGACCTGGCGGTCGCGCAGGCGGTGCTCAAGGCCGCCACCGCCGCCGGGCTCGGCACCGAGGCCGAGGGCTTCGACCCGGGCAGCCACCGCGTGACCGCGGCGATGCTGGGGAGCGCGGCATGAGCACGCCGGGAACCCTGTTCGCCGAGGGCACCAAGGCCCTGGTCACCGGCGCCTCGCGCGGCATCGGCGCGGCGATCGCCATCGCGCTCGCCGAGCACGGCTGCGACGTCGCGCTCAACTACCGCTCCAACGCCGCCAAGGCCGAGGAGGTCGCCGAGCAGGTCCGCGCCCTGGGCCGGCAGGCACTGCCGCTCCAGGCGGACATCTCCGACGAGGCCCAAGTGGCCGCCATGTTCAAGGAACTGAAGACGACGTGGCGCTCCCTGGACGTCGCCGTCCTCAACTCCGGGGTGACCGCCGACGGCCATCTGGCCGCCATGAGCGGCGCCAAGTGGCAGGAGGTCATCGGCACCAACCTGACCGGCACCTTCTTCACCGCCCGTGAGGCGACCAAGCAGATGTACGCCAGTGGCGGCGCGATCGTTTTCATCGCCTCCACCAGCGGCATCGCGGGCCGGGCCGGCCAGGCCAACTACGCCGCCAGCAAGGGCGGGGTGATCTCCCTGGCCAAGACCCTGTCGTACGAGGTGGCCCCGCGCGGCATCCGCGTCAACGTGGTGGCGCCCGGGTTCATCGACACCGACATGGTCAAGAAGGTGCCGCCCGCGCAGATGAAGGAGGCCCTGCAGGCGATCCCCATGGGGCGCATGGGGACCCCGGCCGAGGTGGCCCAGGCGGCGGCCTTCCTGGCCAGCCCGGCGGCCTCCTACATCACCGGCAAGGTGCTCACCGTCGACGGCGGAATGATCCCCAACTAGTCAGTCTCCCACCTGATCTGACTAGCCATCATCTTTCATCGAAAGGAACACCCATGTCCGTCGCCACCTTCGAGGACATCCGCAGCCAGGCCGAGGCGCGCCTGGAGAAGAACATGAAGGTCAAGTCGATGATCATCGACCGGCTCGGCCTGGACGTGGAGCCGGCCGTCGTCTCCGACAACCAGCCGCTCTTCGGCCGCGGTCTGGAGATGGACTCGCTGGACACCCTGGAGATCGTCGTCATGGTCAACAACGAGTACGACGTGCTGATCAGCGACGACGACTTCGAGGCGTTCGGCTCCATCAACGCCCTGGTCGACTTCATCGAAGCCCGCGAGGTGTGAGCATGGCGGTCACCTCCGAGGCACCCGCCAAGAGCTCCAAGAAGACGTACAGCTACTCCTCGGACGACATCAAGCGCATGCTGCCGCACCGCTGGCCGATGCTGATGATCGACCGCGCCTACGACGTCGTACCCGGTGTGTCCGGCCGCGGGGTCAAGAGTGTCTCGGTGAACGAGCCGTTCTTCGCCGGACACTACCCCGACCACTCGATCATGCCCGGCGTGATGATCGTCGAGGCGATGGCCCAGCTCGTGGCCGTCGTGTACGTCGCCGAACTGGTCGAGGCGCCCGAGCCGCAGACCGACGGCGACCCGTCCGCCAGCGTCGGCTACCTCGGCTCCATCAGCTCGATGAAGTTCTCCCGGCTGGTGGTCCCCGGCGACCAGCTGACCCTCGAGGCCAAGCTCGGCCAGCGCCTGGGCGGCCTCAGGCAGGTGTCGGTCCGGGCCAGCGTCGGCAGCGAACTGGCGGCCGTCGGCTCCCTGATCGTCACCACGGGACGCAAGGCCTAGCGCACACGCCCCCGTGACCCCGGCCCGACCAGCAGAAGCCCAAGAGAAGGAGGTGTGGAATGTCCATCACGATCCGCCTGTACCAGCAGGGCGACGCGCATGACATCGCAGAGCTCTACAACCGCCACCGCGACAACCCCAACCCGGTGGCCGGCGGCATCACCGGCGAGGAGTTGGAGCGTGAGCTGGCCGAACGCGACACGGCCACGTTCCTCGTGGCGGTCGACGGCGGGCGTGTGGTGGGCACCTTCGGCCTGTTCCACAACACCGGCCGGCGCTCCGCCCGGGCCGGTGAGCTCATCGCCGACATGTTCTTCGTCGCCCCGGCCTACCGCAACGGCGTCATCACCGGACGGCTGTTCACGGAGGCGGTCGAATGGATGATACGGACCGGCTGCCTCGTCCTGCGGCTGACCGTCAACCCGGCCAACACCGTGGCGTTCCGGCTCTACCGGCGCGTCGGATGCGTCTCCGTCGGGCAGACCGTGCCCGGCGAGGACGGCAACGTCGAACTGCACAACTACATCCCGCTGATCCTGCGGAGCGTCTTCGCGGACCTCGGGGCCGAGGTCAGGTCGGCCCTGGGCGGACTGAACAGCTTCGGCACGGTCACCGAGGCCCGGGACGACGAACTGCGGTCCGACGTCCTCCTGGTGGACGGCGTCCGCACGGTCACGTACACCCTGGCGCTGGGCGAGTTCCAGCTCACGGCGACCGTCGACGTCGACCGGGGCCTCGTCCGCGAGGCGTCGATCACCGGCCCGGACGGCGCCCATCGCGCGCTGCGCATCGAGGAACCGCCCTACCGTGTCCGGGCCCCCCGAGGAGTCGAGCCGTACCGGTTCGCCTCCGGCGGACTGGCGGTGGAGGTGGACGGCGACGACGGGACCGTGCGCGTGCTGGCCGACGGCCACCACGGGCCGGTGTTCGTCTCCACCTGGCCCAGCTGCCGGGCGGACCGCCCGGCGGGCTGGCGCGAGGGCGAGCCGCGCGAGCTGGACCTCGTCCCCGTCGAGCACGGGGTGCGGATCACCGAGCGGTGCGGCGACGACGAGGTCGTCGGCACGGTCACCCTCACCGAGGGCGTGCTGAGCCAGGACTTCGCCTTCACCCGCCCGCCCGGCCGGATCTTCCAGACCGTCGGGCTGCGCCAGGGCACCTTCGCCCAGGGCAGTGAGCAGGCCCACCCGATCGGGCTCGGCATCGGCGTCCGCGACGCCTCCGAGGTCGTCGCGGCCGCGCAGGTCGCCCCCCTCGGCAGCGAACTGACCTGGAACGGCGCCGCATGGCGCGTCCAGGTACCGGTCCAGGAACCGGTCCGGATCATCCACAGCGTTCTGCTGGAGCGCGGTCTCACGCCCGGCCCGGACGGGGTGGCCCGGCTGCGCACCGTGCTCCGCCCGCAGGACGCGCCCGCCGAGCGCGCCACCACGGCCCCACGGCCGGTCGAGGGTCCGCGCCGGCTCCAGCTGGACGCCTCCGCGGCCGGTGTCACCGCCTGGCGGGAGGGCGCGGTCAAGGTCCTGCGCAGCCCCTTCCCGCGCACCCGGGCGTTCGGCAACAACCCCCGCTGGAGTGCGGGGATGTGGGTGACCGCCGAACACAGCCGGTTCAGCCGCGCGAGCGGACTGGGCTGGGGCGTCAGGTCCACCGCCGCCTGGGAGGAGAAGCACCCGCTCGGCCTGTACGGCCCGCAGGAGGGGATCGGCTGGGAGCTCACCGCATCCGAGGACACCGCCCGTCCGGTGCGCGTCGACATCCAGGCCCCCGACACCGAGGAGGAGGTCGTTCTCTGGCTCACCCCGAACACCCCGCGCGAGACCACCGTGGTGATCGAGTCAGCAGGCACCCGGTGGGAGCTGAACTCCCCGGACTTCCGGCAGGTGTGGGCCGCGGCGGCCGCGGTCCGGCTGTCCGACGGCAGCTGGCTGCACTGCCGGCCCGCCCACCCCGGATCCGCCGAGGCGGAGATCGTCCTGCGTACGACCCCTTCCGGACTGCTCGTCGGCTGCGCCTCCCCGGCGCGGCGGAAGAACGCCTGGCACCTGGCCGTGAGCAGCGAACCCGGCCTGTGAACACCGCACTTCGTACGACCACCGCACTTCGCACCGAAGACGGACTCACACCCAGCGAAAGGAACCACACCGTCATGACCACCGCCCCGCTCCGCACCGAGACGGACGACTACACCACCGTGCGCACCACCGTCGGCGCCTACCGGATCACCGCCCCCCTGGTGCGGATCTCCGGCGACGAGCGGATCTCCCTGCTGGACCAGTTCCTCGCCAAGTCCGGCGAGTTCGTGGAGCCGGACACCGTGCGCGAGGCCCTCGCGCTGAACGCCGACGGCACCCCCTTCGCGATCCTGCTGCACTTCGAGATCGGCGACGACGCCTGGCTGCTGCCGCGCACCCAGGTCACCGCCGAGGAACTGCGCGGCTACCTGGAGCAGCTCGACGTCCCCGAGGACGTCACGATCGAGGTCGAGCCCGAGGGCTGGGGCGCCACCGCCTTCGAGGGACCCACCGCCTGGTCCGTCGCGGCGAAGTTCGTCGACTTCGACATCTCCGGCCTGACCCTGCACGCCGTCACCGAGTCCGCGCTGCCCGACGAGCCGACCGCCCTGGCCCACCTGGCGAGAGTCGGCACCACCGGCGAGTACGGCTACCTGCTCCTGTCCAACGCCCCCGAGGCCGCCCACGAGGCCGTCCTCGCCGCCGTCGTGGAGGAGGGCGGCGCGGCGGTCGGCCCCGAGGGGCTGGCCCGGGTGCAGGCCGAGGCCGGCATGGCCGTCTACGCGGCCGGCTTCGCCGGGCTGACGGTGAACCAGGCCGACCTGTCCTGGATGATCGACTGGAACCGCATCGGCGAGTTCCACGGTTCGGACGACCTGGTCCAGCCGACCGCGGAGACGGCCAAGCTCACCGCCCTGGCCGCCCCGGCGGAGAGCCGGTTCGCCGCCGGCGCCAAGGTGACCGCCGCCGGTGAGGCCGTCGGCACCGTCCTGTGGCAGGCCCCCTCCGCCAACCCGGAGGAGGAGCTCGTCCTCGCCCTGCTGGACGCCCCCTTCTGGGTCCCCGGCCTGGAGCTCGCCGCCCAGGACGAGCAGGGCGCCGACCGCCCGCTGCGCACCGTCACCCTGCCCCGCGTCATCGCCCGCTCGCTCACCACGAGGATCTCCTGATGACCACGCCGAGAATCGCCCTCACCGGCCTGGGGCTGATCACCGGGGCCGGGGACGACGTCGAGAAGTGCTGGTCGTCCATCACCGCCGGAACCTCCGGCATCCGGACGAACACGCTCTTCGACACCTCCGAGCTGCTGACCGACTGGGCCGGCATGGTTACCGGCCCGCAGCCGGCCGACCTCGACCGCTGCTACGGCCTGGCCGCCACCGCCATCCGCGAGGCGCTGCGGGGCAGCGGTCTCGACCTGGACACGGTCGACCGGGACCGGGTCGCGGTCGTGGTGGGCTCCAGCCTCGGCGCCATGCCGACGCTGGAGGGCGTCCACCGGGACCTGGTGCACGACGGCAAGCTGGACGCGGAAGCGGCGGCCGCCTCCCAACTGCCCTGCGTCGGCGACTACATCGCGGCCGAGTTCGACCTGCGCGGCCCGCGAGTGGTCCTCTCCAACGCCTGCGCGGCCAGCGCGGTGGCCCTCGGCTACGCGGCGGAGCTGCTGTGGAAGGAGGACGTCGACTACGTCATCTGCGGCGGCGTCGACCCCCTCGCCTCCCTGTCGGCGTACGGGTTCAGCGCCCTGGGCGCCCTGGACCCGGAGCCCTGCTCGCCGATGTCGGCCTCCAGCGGGCTGACCCTGGGCGAGGGGGCCGGGTTCATGGTCTTGGAGTCCGCGGACCGCGCGGCCTCCCGGGGCGCACGGGTCCTGGCCGAGCTCGGCGGGTACGGCCTGTCCTGCGACGGCTACCACCAGACCGCCCCGGACCCCAGCGGCAAGGGCGCCTGCGCCGCCATGGCGCAGGCCCTGGAGACCGCCGGCCTCGGCCCGGACGACGTCGACTACCTCAACCTGCACGGCACCGGCACGCCCGCCAACGACGCCTCCGAACCCAAGGCGGTCAAGCTGCTGTTCGGCTCGTCGGTCCCGCCGGCCAGCTCCACCAAGTCGATCATCGGGCACACCCTCGGCGCCGCCGGTGCCGTGGAGGCGGTCGTCAGCACCCTGGCGATCGACCGCGGGACGCTGCCGCCGACCATCAACACCCGGGGCGTGGACCAGCCGTTCGGGCTCGACATCGTCCCGGACACCGGGCGCGCGGCCGACCCCGAGGTGGTGCTGTCGAACTCCTTCGCCTTCGGCGGCAACAACGCCTCCGTGGTCCTCAACCGGCCGGGCCGGCCCGGGTCGGCCCCGCGGCGCACCGAGTCGGTCCACGACGTCGTCGTCACCGGCGTCGCGGGCCTGGCGGGCGCGGCCGGCAACACCGCCGACCTCGTCGCCGCCCTGACGGAGGACCGCCCCTGCTTCACCGGCGTCGAGCACGTCGAGGGCGTCGGCGAGGTCCCGGTCGGCCGGGTGGACGTCAAGTCCGCCTCCCGCGGGCTCAACCCCAGCCGCGCCCGGCGGATGGACCCGCTGAGCCTGCTCGCCGCCGCCGCGGTCGCCGACCTGTACGCCCGGCACGGCAAGCCCTCCCGCGCCGAGGCCGAGGGCACCGGGATCGTCTTCGCCACCGGCTACGGGCCCGTCACCTCCGTGCTCCAGTTCCACAAGGGCGTCCTCCAGCAGGGCATCAACGGAGCCAACCCCGCCCTGTTCGCCAACACCGTCGTCAACGCGGCCGCCGGCCACGTGGCCATGCTGCACCGCTACCGCGGCTACACCGCCACCATCGCCAACGGCGGCACCAGTTCGGTCCTGGCGCTGCAGCTCGCGGCCCGCGTCATCGCCCGCGGCGCCGCCGACCGGATCATGGTCGTGATCGCCGACGAGTTCCCCGAGCAGGCGCTGGCCACCCAGGCCGGCCTCCCCGGCTACGCGCGCTCCGCGCGGGTGGTCCCGGGCGGCCGTACCGGGATGGTGCTCAGCGAAGGGGCCGCCGCGATCCTGCTGGAGAGCAGGGAGTCTGCCGCCGCCCGCGGCGCGGACGTCCTGGCCCGGGTCCGCGGCTACGGCGCCTCCGGCGAGTCGGTGGGCATCGGCCGCCTCGGCCGCGACGGCGAGGCCTGGGCGCGGGCGCTGCGCGCCGCGATGGCCGAGGCCGAGGTCACCCCCGACGGGATCGACACCGTGGTGTCGGCCGCGTCCGGCTACAGCCTGGTCGACCTGGCCCAGTCCCGGGCCCTGCGCCTGGCTGGCCTCGCCGACCACCCGGTCCTCACACCGAAGGCCCTGCTGGGCGAGACGTACGGCAGCGCGGGGGCCCTGGGCCTGGTCGCGGCGCTGGGCGGCGAAAACCCGCAGGGACGGCTGCTGCTGTCCAGCTTCGCCTACGGCGGCTCGTACGCGGCGGCCGTGTTCGACGCGGGGTCGTGATGGGCGGTCCGATGGGTCTCCTGATGGATCCGGTGGTCCGGGGCCGTACGGGTGGCGGGACGGTGATCGACTGCCTCGTCACCCACCACCCCCGCCTTCCCCGCGACCGCATGGGCCACCGGCTGAGCCACTCCGGCCGCTCGCTGATCATCGAGGCGGTCAGGGCCGTGTACGGCCTCGACGTCACCGGGCGGGACATGGTCCGGGACGTGCACAAACGCTGGAGCGTCCCGGCCCACGGCCTGACCGTCTCGGTGGCGCACTGCGACGCCTACAGCGCCGTGGCCCTGTCGACCGGTCCGCACATCGGTGTGGACCTCCAGGACGAGCGGGACCGGCCGCACGCCATGCGGTGGCTCGGCGAGCTCCTCGGCCGGCCGGGGCCCGCCACCATCCGGGACTTCGCCGAGTGCGAGGCGCTCATCAAGGCCTCGCACGTGACGAAGGAGACCTTCGCCGGAGTCCGGCTGCCCGCCTGGCAGCCGGGCTGGCGCCGCACCAACGTCCCGGCGTACCAGGTCCGCTCGGCCTGCCTCGGCCGGGACCTGCACCTCGCCCTCGCCGCCGACGCGGCCGCCCCCGTGCGCTGGTGGTGGCGGCCCGGCCACGCCGCGCGGGCCACCCGTACCGACGCCCTGACCCTGGAGGCGGCATGACAGCCACAGCAACGGCAGTACGGCCGTACACCCGCCGCATCTCGCAGATCGAGCGCGGCTACCTGAACGCCGCGGCGACCGGCACCCCGCAGCTGATCCAGATGGTCGTCGAGGGCGAGGGCCGTATCGATCCCGAGGCCCTCCGGGAGGCCGTACGGGTCGCCACGCTCGCCAACCCGGGCCTGGCGGTGCGGCGGCGGGCCGCGGCCTGGCGCGCCGACGGCCCCCTCCCACCGGTCGTCGAACTGCCGGAGGGGACCGGCTTCGACGCACCCTTCTTCCACCGCGACCTCGACGTTGTGACCGGCCCGGTCTGCGAGGTCGGCATCAGCGGGGGAGCGGTGACCCGGCTGGTGGTGCGGGCGAGCCACATCGTCACCGACGGCCGGGGCCTGCGGCAGTGGATCGCCGACGTGTTCCGGGTGCTGCGCGGTGAGGAGCCGCTCGGCGCCACCTCGGTGGTCGACGACACGCACTTCCGCACCGCCGCCGGCCAGGTGCCCCCCGCCGAGCCGCCCGCTCGCCTCGCGGGCTTCCCCGCGATCCTCGGCGACGGTCCGGCCGACGGCACCCCGCTGTGGATTCGCCGCAGGGTGCCGGCCTGCCCGTCGGCGGTCACCGCCCGCGTGGCCGCCGCCCTCTCCCGGCACCTGGCCACCGACACCGGCCGCCTGATCGTCCCGGTGGACCTGCGCCGCCACGACCGCGCGGTGCGTTCCACCGCCAACCTGACCTCCCAGCTGGTGCTGGACTTCCGGCGCGAGGACAGCTGGAAACGGCTGCACGGCCGGATCGTCCGCGCCCTGCTGAGCAAGCGCGAAGTGGCCTCGCTCGACCGGGACTTCCTGCGCCACAACCCCTTCGCCAACACCCTGCGCGAGGCGCAGGAGCTGGACGGCACCCGCTTCCCCTGCACGGCGATCGTCTCCGACCACGGCCGGATCGACACCGACGAGCTGCGCACCGACGCCTTCCGGCCCACCGCGTTCTCCACGCTGCCGATGCTCGTGCCCTACGCCGAGATGTTCCTGAGCGCCTGTCAGATCGGCGACGACACCGAGCTGACCCTCTCCTGCCGCAACCGCCCCGGCGCCCGTGAGGCGGGCGAGGCGGTCCTCGACGGGATCGAGCACGCGCTCACGGCGGCGGACTGAACCGGCTTCTCCACCTGTTGACTTCCTAAGGATGCGCCCACATGTCGCTGACCAACCCCACCAACGAAGACACGTCCGGTCCTCCGGAGAGCCCCGAGGCCCCGGCCGGCGACGCGGAGCGCCCGGAAGCGGCCACCGCTCCGGCCCCGCGCGAGGAGGCCCGGTCCGAGGAGGCTCGGTCCGAGGAGGCCGGGTCCGAGGAGGCTTGGTCCGAGGAGGCCGGGTCCGAGGAGGCCCCGTCCAAGCAGGCCCCGTCCAAGTCCTCGTCCGCTCCCCCGGCCTCCGCCAGGACGGCTGCCGGCCCGACCGCCGTGACGATCGCCGCGGCCATCACCGGCGGGTTCCTCGCGCTGCTCGACACGACCATCGTGAACGTGTCCCTGGAGGACACCACGGCCCGGTTCGGCGCCATCAACCAGGTGCAGTGGGTGGTGACCACGTACCTGATCGCCCTGGCCGCCCTGATGCCGGCCACCGGCTGGCTGGCCACCCGGTTCGGCGTCAAGCGCGTCTTCGCCGGGGCGACCACGCTGTTCGCACTGGGCTCGGCGGCCTGCGCGTTCAGCCAGACCCTCCCGGAGCTGATCGCCGCGCGCGGTGTGTCCGGGGCCGCCGCCGGTGTGCTCACGCCGGTGTCGACGATCCTGCTCACCAGCGGCGTACCGCGCGAACACCTGGGCCGCGTACAGGCGTTGAACGGCAGCGTGATGCTGATCAGCCCGCTGCTGGGCCCGACGATCGGCGGCCTTTTGGTCGAGGCCGGGGGATGGTCCGCGGTGTACGCGGTCAACGTCCCGCTGTGCGCGGCCCTGTTGGCCGTCACGCTGCGCTGGGTGCGCAAGGACACCCCGGTCGGCAAGGACGCCAAGCCGCTGGACGTGGTGGGACTGCTGTCCTCGGCCGCCTGCACGGTGAGCACCGTCCTGGCCATCCACGCGTTCTCCGGCGTCGGACTGCACGCGCGGACGTCCCTGCTGCTGCCGCTGGCCCTCGCGGTGCTCAGCGGCGCCGTGTTCGTGGTGCGCCAGCTGCGCGCCCGGTTCCCGCTGCTGGACCTGCGGCTGTTCGCCCACCGCGTCTACCGCACAGCCGCGGTCAACATCTTCTGCCTGGGCTTCGTGCTCTACTCGCCGATGATGCTCATCCCGCTGTACTTCGAGTCCGCACGCGGCGAGAGCGCCGTGACGACCGGTCTGCTGATGTCCACGGGCGGCATCGGCGTGGTCTCCGCCGCCTGGCTGTGCCGCGTCCTGATGAAGCGGCTGGGCGGAGGCGGCACCGTCGTCGTCGGCATCTCGCTGACCATGCTCGCGACCGTGCCGCTGACCGGGCTGTCGGCGCACACACCGTACCCGCTGCTGTGCGCCAGCCTCGCCGTGCGGGGCCTGGGCACGGGCCTGACCATCGTGCCCGCCATGACCAGGGCGTTCGAGTCGATCCGGCCGCAGTCCATCCCGGACGCCTCCTCCCAGCTCAACCTCATCCAGCGCATCGGCGGCGCCGTCGCCCTCGCTGTGGTGACGGTGGTGCTGGATGCGGCGGCGCGACAGCGCCACGGCCTGGTGCCGGGCGCCTTCGCCCACTCCTTCGCCTGGCTGCTCGGCGTCTACGCCGTCACGCTGCTCCCCGCCCTGGCGCTGCTCGCGGCGGACCGCCGCGAAGCCCGCCGGACCGGGGAGAAGGCGTAACGGGGGAGGAGCCGGTGCAGGGACGCCCGACGTCACCGCGAGGAAGGGAGCCAGCCGTCCTGGACGGCATGGACTCCGGCCTCGAAGCGGCTGCGGGCGTCCAGGCGCTCCATCAGGTTGGCGGCGATTCGGCGGGCCGTGCGGGGCGAGACGCCGAGGCGCTTGGCGATGGCCTCGTCGGTGTAGCCCTGGGCGAGCATCCTCAGCACCGCGCGCTCCTGCGGCGGCATGTCCTTCGCCCCGCACTTCGGCGTGCTGCCCAGCGGGATCGCCGTGTTCCACACGCTCTCGAACAGGGCGCACAGCGCCGCGACCGTCCCGGCGCCGCGCAGCACCACCCCGCCGGCCCGGGCGTCGCTGGTGTCGATGGGCAGCACCGCCTGGCTCCGGTCGAAAATGACCATGCGGATCGGCAGGTCGGGCACGGTGCGGACCTGCCCGCCGTGCTGGTGCAGCCAGCTGACGTGCTCCAGGGTGGGCGGATGGTTGCGCACGCTGTCAAGGTAGATGGTTCGCATCCGCACCCCGCGGCCGAGCAGGTCGGCGTTGGGCTTGCGGCTGGCTGCGAGGTCCTCGGCCGAGTGCGCGCCGCCCGGTGCGAAGGTGGTCACCTCGGTCTGCGCGGACCGGGCGAGCTCCGCCAGCCGCTCGCGGATCGCCTCCGGGCCGATCAGCTGCTCGGAGGCGTGGTCGACGGCGCGCGGGCGCAGCGCCGAGCACTCCGCGATCAGCTGGGCGGCCGCGGCGCGGGACGCCTCCACCCGCATCTGCTGGGCCGCCAACTCCGCCTGCTGACGGGCCAGCAGCACCTCCATCGCGATCTCCGGGCCGATCGCCCGGAAACCTATCCCCTCTCTCCCTGAGGGCTGGATCAGCGCCAGCTCACTCAGTCGGTCCAGGCCCCTGCGAACCTGCTCCTCCGTCAGGCCGAGCCGGGCCGCGAGTGCCGCCACACCGTCCTGGGGATTTGTCAGCATCCCCCGGTAAATGGCTTCGGCCTCAGCATCGAGTCCCAGAACCTCCAACATGATGCGATCCCCCTGGCCAGCATCAAACTCAGCGAGTTCGAAACTTAGTGCCCCTGAGCTTACTGATGTTGAACTCCTGATGCTCCAGAGATGACGGAGAGGCCGGTTCCGGCCAATCGGCCAACCTTCAACCTGTAGGGGAGCGCGGGCGCCACGGGTGGTACGTCCGGGGCGGGCCGGTGACGGGATCCGCCTGCGTACGCGCGCACCGGCCGGGCGCTGGCGGGCGGGCCCGCCCGCCGTATCCCGGCTGCGCGGCCGGTCCGGGCGCCGTCACATCCGGGCCAATCTAGGCGCTGCGGCGCCGGTCCGGCGAGTGACGCTTCATGCCATGGCATAAACCGTCCACCCCGGGCTGCTCCCCTGTTGAATTCAGGCGGCGAAGAATTGCGAGCATGTATCTCATCCACGTGCGCCTGCAAGGCTCCGGCGGTACGGACGAGCGGCCCGACCTCGCCACGATCATCACATCGTGCGCGGAAAAAGGGGACGGCCTCGAGCATGTCGCCGTCCATCCGGGTCCTTCCGGGGCCGTGACGCTGGGCTTTTTCCTGCTCGCCGCCAGCCTCGCCACGGCCGAGGACAGTGCCGCACGGCTGGCGGAACGGGCCGTGGCCCACCATCCCGACCTGCACGGATTCCACGTGCTGACCGCCGAGGCCGTCCTGGTGCCCGGCCCCTGGTGGGACACCTGACCCACGCGTTGCCGCAGGTCACGGTGGACGGCTTAGGACACGGCATGTTCCGTCCAGCCGCTCTCTGTTCCCTCCGGTCCGGCGGTCGACCACAGTAGAGGCATCGGCGGAAACGAAAGCAGCCGACAAACCCCCGGGAATTCTTCCCGGGAATCACCTCGCCACAGAAGGAGAAAATCCGTGCCGGCTACCCGATGCTCCAGAATCGTTGCTTCCGCGCTTCTTGCTGTGGCCGGAATGGCGCTGGCGGCGAACGTCAAGGACCACGTGGAGCACATTCCGGGAGTCGTTCGGGCCGAGCAGGGCACCACCACCACCGCCGTCGCGACACTGGACGACGTCACCTGGGGAAAGTGACCATCCCGCGGAACCAGTGCTGAACCGAGTTGAGCACATCGGGGGACAGAAGAAATGGAATTCCTGGTCCTGGGTTCTCTGGAGACGCGCGAGGCGGGTGAGCCGATCCGCGTCCGGGGCATGCGCCAGCAGAAACTCCTGGCGTTGCTGCTCCTCCACGCCAACCGGGTCGTTCCGATGGATGTGCTGGTGGACGAGTTGTGGGAGCACCCGCCGCCGTCGGCACGTCCGCAGGTCCACAACGCGATCCGCGACCTGCGCCGCATCCTGTCCGCCGACGACGGGATCAGCCTGGTCACCATGGACGCCGGATACCGGCTCATGGTTCCCGACGACGCCGTTGACGCCCACCGCTTCGTCACACGGGTCCGCGCCGCCAAGGCGGCCGAGCGGGAAGGCCGGTTCGCCGAGTCCATCCGCACGCTGCAGTCCGCGGTGGACCTCTGGCGCGGCGACGCCTTCGCCGGCATCCACTGCCCGTCGGTCACCTCGGCCGCGGTGAAGCTCAACGAGCAGCGGCTGACCGCCCTCGAGGACCTCATGGCCCTGCGGCTGAGAATCGGTGAAACCAGCTCGCTCGTGGGCGAGTTGCACGCGCTCCTCGCGGAGTACCCGCTGCGCGACTCCCTGCGCGGCAGCCTGATGCTCGCCCTGTTCCGCAGCGGCCGGCAGGCCGACGCCCTCGCGGTCTACGACGAGGGTCGGCGGTTTCTGGCGGAGGAACTCGGCCTGGAGCCGAGTCAGCACCTGCGGTCCCTGCACGCGGAGATCCTCGCCGACTCCCCGAGGGCTCACGGTCTCGGTACGTCCGACCTCGCGGTGAGCCGCGAGGACACGCGGCGGGACGCGGGCCCCGTACGCCCCTCCGCCGCGCCCGCGTCCGGCAACGGGAACTACCTGCCCCACGACCTCACCGACTTCACCGGCCGGTGCGCCGAGCTGGGCTCCCTGCTGGACGTGGCCGGGCAGGAGCACGGCGCCTCACCCCTGATGATCGCGGTCGACGGCATGGGCGGGGTGGGCAAGACGACCCTCGCCGTGCACGTCGCCCACCGCGTCACGGCCCACTACCCCGACGGGCAGTACTTCATCGGCCTGTACGGCTACAGCGCGCACCGGCCGCCACTGCCCCCCGAACAGGCGCTCGCCACCCTGCTCCAGGCGAGCGGCGTGCCCCGGGAGGCGATCCCGGGCAGCCTGGAGGAGCGCAGCGCCCTGTGGCGGTCGCGGCTGGCGGGCGAGCGCTGCCTGGTGGTCCTGGACGACGCGGCCGACACCGCCCAGGTCACGCCCCTGCTGCCCGGCACCGGCGGCGCGCTGGTGCTGGTGACCAGCCGACGCAAGCTCACCGCACTGGACGGCGCGCTGCCACTGTGCCTCGACGTGCTGCCGCACGAGGACGCCGTGACGCTGTTCACCCGGATCGTGGGAGAGCGGCGCGCCGCCCGCGAACCCGCGCAGGTCGCCAGGGCCGTCGAGCTGTGTGGCCGGCTGCCGCTGGCCATCCGTATCGCCGCCACCCGGCTGCGCGGCCGTCCCGCCTGGACGGTCGCGGACCTCGCCGACCGCCTGGTGAGCACCCCGCAGCGGGCGCGTTGCCTGCAGACCGCCGAACGCGACCTGATGTCCATGCTGCGCACGTCCTACCAGCATCTGAACGAGTCCCAGCGGCGGTTCAGCCGGCTCATCAGCCGCCACCCGTCCCCGTGGTACGACGTCGACCACGCTGCCGCCGTCACCGGGCTGCCGGTCGGAGACGTGGAGCGCCACTTCGACGTGCTGATCGAGAACAACCTCATCCGGGAGGACACACCGGCCCGTTTCTCCTTCCACAGCCTGATCCGTGACTGCACGCGCGAACTGCTGGTCGAGGAGCCGGAGACCGGGCTCCCCACGGAGCCGGTCACGGTCTAGCGCCGGTCCGTCCCGCCGCTCATGGACTTCCGCGCCGCTCGCGGTCCAGCGCCGGTCACGGTCTAGCGCCGGTCCGTCCCGCCGCTCATGGACTTCCGCGCCGCTCACGGACTTCCGCGCCGCTCGCGGTCCAGCGCCGCTCACGGTCCAGCGCCGGTCCGTCCCGCCGCTCATGGACTTCCGCGCCGCTCATGGACTTCCGCGCCGCTCACGCCCATGGCCCATGCGCTCACGCCCATGGCCCATGCGCTCACGCGCATGGGCCATGGGCTCACGTGTGGCCCGTCGCCCGTCGGCAGGCCTCCGCGTACGCCCGCACCAGCGGCCGGCCTCCGTCCTCCCGGCGCCAGGCCAGCGCATAGCGGCTGGGGCCGACGCCGCGCACCGGGCGGGTGGTCACCCCGCCCAGGGTGATCAGCGGGGCGTTGCCCGCCGCGACCAGGCAGACGCCCAGTCCCGCGACCAGTGCCTCGTACGTCTCCTCGGTGCTCGCCACCTCGGCGCCGACGCGCGGCGGAGTGCCGCCGCGGGCCTCCAGGGCGAGCCAGTAGTCGCGCAGCGGACCGGCGGCGGGCGGCAGCGCCAGGAACGGCTCGTCGGCCAGGTCCGCGAAGTCGACCTCCGCGCGGGCGGCGAGGGGATGGGTTTCGGGCAGGGCGACCAGTCGCGGCTCCTCGGCGACCACCGTCCATGCGTAGCGGTCGGCGTCGGGCAGTGGCAGCCAGACGAAGGCGACGTCCACGTCACCGTCCGCCAGGCCCGCGGTCGGGTCCTCCCAGCTCACCTGGTGCAGCCGTAGGGACGCCTGGGGCTGCGTGACCGTGAAGCGGGAGCGGATCGCGGGCAGCAGACCGCCGCGGCCCGGGCTGGTGCTCATGCCCACCACCAGCGTGCTGCGCTGCGCCGTCCGCGCCTCCTCCACGGCGGCCGCCCCCTCCGCCCAGACGGCCAGCACCCGCCGGGCGTGCGGCAGCAGCGCCGCGCCGGCCTCGGTGAGCACGACCCCCTGAGGCTCCCGCCGGAACAGCTCGACGCCCACCTGCCGCTCCAGCGCCCGGATCTGCTTGCTCAGCGCCGGCTGCGAGACGTACAGCTTCTCGGCCGCGCGCGTGAAGTGCAGCTCCTCGGCCACCGTGACGAAGTAGCGCAGGTCCCGCACATGAACGTCAGTCGTCATGACCATCGGTTATCACGACGGGTCTTGGACGTGCCACCGGTCCCGGCCGGAGCCTGGTGCCGTAGCGACGAACCCAGGAGGGGTCATGAACAAGGTGTGGTTGGTGACCGGCGCCGGCAGCGGTTTCGGGCGGGCGATCGCCGAGGCGGCCCTCGCGGCCGGCGACGTCGTCGTGGGCGCGGTCCGGCGGACCGAGGTGCTGGACGACCTCGTGGCCGCCCGGCCCGACCAGATGGAGGCGTTGCGCCTGGACGTCACCGACACGGCCGCCGCCGAGGCGGCGGTACGGGACGTGGTGGCCCGGCACGGGCAGATCGACGTCCTGGTCAACAACGCGGGCCGCACGCACGTCGGTGCCTTCGAGGAGACCACCGAGCAGGAGCTGCGCGACCTGTTCGAGCTGCACGTCTTCGGGCCCGTCGCGCTCACGCGCGCGGTGCTGCCGCACATGCGCGAGCGGCGTTCCGGCGCGATCGTGCAGATGAGCAGCATGGGCGGGCAGATGTCGTTCGCGGGCTTCTCGGCGTACAGCGGGACGAAGTTCGCCCTGGAGGGCTTGTCCGAGGCGCTGGCCGACGAGGTCGCCGAGTACGGCATCAAGGTGCTGATCGTCGAGCCGGGCGCGTTCCGGACCGCGCTGCTCGACACGAGCAGGGCCGGCGTCAGCGCGGACAGCGGCCTGTACGCCAAGGTCAGCCGGACGCGCGGGTACGTCTCCGGAGGCGACGGCACCCAGCCAGGCGACCCCGCGAAGGCGGCGGCGCTCATCCTCGCCGCCCTGGACGCGGAGGACACCCCGCTGCGGCTGCCCCTGGGCGACGACGCGGTCACCGCCGTACTCGACCACCTCGACCAGGTCCGCGGCGACATCGCCGCCTGGGAGAAGCGCACCCGCGCCACCGCCTTCGACGTCTGACGCTCAGATCCCGGCCACCCACGCCACCGTGAACGGCGTCTCGGGTGTCCCCGGACCCATCGGGCCGCCCTTGTCGAACTGCGAGCGTACGACCAGCAGACGGCCGTGGCGGCGGCCGAGCGTGGTCGGGATCTGCAGCGCGGCGTCGGTGACCTGCCGCTCCAGCCGGGCCGAGGCAGCGCCCGCGTCGAGGCGCCAGCGGCTGACGGTGTTGACGGTGTTGTGCGCGGCCCACACCGTGCCGTGCGCCAGTTCCAGACCGTCGCCGTGCTTCAGGTCGCCGCCGTGCAGGGCCACTTGACGCACGGTCCCGCTCGCGAGGTCGATCCGGTACAGGCCGCCGCCGGTCATGTCGACGACGAGCAGGTACCGCCCGGCAGGGTCGGCGACGATGCCGTTGAGGGTGTAGGCATCCGGTACCTGCGTGTCCCGTACCCCGCTCAGGTCGTAGCGCGCCCGCAGCGACGCGGTGCCGCCGCGGGCGCGGGCCAGGTCGGCGGGTGTGACGGCGTAGACGACGCCGCGGGTGCTGTCGGTGAGGTAGGCGGTGCCGTCGGGGGCGATCGCCAGGTCGTTGACGAAGCGGGGCGCGTCGCCCGGCACCCGGAAACGGGCGAGCAGCGCCCGGCCGCGCACGTCGTAGACGTCGACGCCGACGGTCGAGTCGATGACCCAGAGCCGACCGGCCCGGTCGGCCTTCAGCCCGTTGGCGGTCAGCCGGCCGTCGGCGCCCGCGGGGAGGAACACCTCGGCCGTACGGCGGCCCGGTGCGGCCCGGTAGACGGCACCAGTGGTGTACGAGCCGACGTAGGCGTCGCCGGTGCGCGGGTCGAGGGCGATGCCCTCGGGGTAGACGCGGTCGCCGGGGAGGGCGAACGCGGTGGTGATGCGGGGTGCCGTGGCCGCCTGCGCGGCGGGGACCGTGGCGGCGACGGCCAGGGCGGCGGCTGTGGTCAGGAAGGTACGGCGGTGGATCGAACGGGACACGACGGCGCCCCCCGAGGCGCTGCGGACTCCCCTGAGGCGTCGCGGCTACGGCCGCGCCAGCCCCGACTTCAGCCCCGCCCCGCACAACGGCACCACCGCCGACTTTCCCCCGAGCGCCCCCTCCCGCACCGCCGCCCAGCAGACCACGCCCGTCGACTCCACATAGAGCCCGCGGGACGCCAGGTCCAGCTGTGCGTGCCGGATCTGGTCCTCGGTGACGGTCAGGAAGGTGCCCCCCGAGTCCCGTACCGCGCGCAGGATCTGGCGGGCCCTGGGCGGACGGGGAATGGCGATGCCCTCGGCGTATGTCGGGGCCACGGGCACCGCCTCGGTCAGCGCCTCCGCGCCCTCCTCCCACGCTCGGGCCAGCGGGGCGACCGCCGCCGCCTGGACCGCCCACAGCGCCGGGCGCCGGTCCAGCAGGCCCGCCGCGTACAGTTCGGCGATCGCCAGCGCCGCGCCCAGCAGCAGCGTGCCGTTGCCCACGGGCATGACGAGGACCTCCGGCAGCCGCCCCCCGAGGTCCTCCCACAGCTCGTGGACGTACGTCTTGGTGCCGTGCAGGAAGTACGGGTTGTAGACGTGCGAGGCGTAGAAGGTGTCCGGATCGTCGGCTGCCTCCCGGGCGGCCGCGCCCGCCGCCTCACGGTCGCCGTCGACCACCTCCAGCCGGGCGCCGTGCGCCTCGATCTGCTCCAGCTTCTTCGCGGAGGTGCCCACGGGGAGGTACACCGTGCAGGGCAGCCGCGCCCGGGCGCAGTACGCGGCGATCGCCGTGCCCGCGTTGCCGCTGCTGTCCGCGACCACCCGGCGCGGCTCGGCGCGCAGCGCCAGCTCGGCCAGCAGCACCGCGCCCCGGTCCTTGAACGACAGCGTCGGCATCAGGAAGTCCAGCTTCGCCGAGACCACGTCCGTGAGGGGGACGAGCGGGGTGCGGCCCTCGCCGAGGGACACCGAGGGCGCCGACAGCGGCAGCGTCTCGACAAACCGCCACAGGGAGTTCACACGGCCGGAGAGGGACTTCAGGGGTGCCGGGGTAGGGGCGAAGTCGAGGTCGAGGGGGCCGTGGCAGGACGGACAGCACCAGGCGAGCGAGTCGCTGGGGATGCGGATGCCGTCGGTGGGGCAGTAACGGTCCGGCAGAGGTGTCATGTGCGCAGGTTAAAGGGGACGTTTGCTGACGTTGCGTCATCGCTGGGGTGCGGCGCGTTGATGACGTCCACGCACGGCACCTGACGGTCACTGAGGACCGGTCCTGGTCCTCGCGGTCGTCCCGCACGGCTCCGGGTCGGTGACCCAGCCGCCCACGAGGGCGAGACGGGTCTCCCGGTGAACGGCGAGGAAGCCGAAGGGCCGGTCGAACGTCGCCCGGACGACGGTGGTCGTATGGCGGTACTGGGGAACGCTCCCGGCAACGGGGACGACGGCCGTCACTGCCGCGGCACGGAAGCCGACGGCGCCGAACCGCGCGACGACGGACTGCCGGGCCGACCCGACGGCCAAGGGGAAGCCGCTGATGCCGGGGAAGTGCGCGCGCGTGGTGTCCTTGGCCGTGCTCAGCCCGAACAGCCGGTGCAGCGCGAGCAGGTCGTGGTGTGCCGTCACGTCGTACGCCACGGTCGTGACGTCGAGCAGCGGCGACTGCGGAGTGGTGCAGGGCTCCTGCTCGACGCGCAGGCCGGGCCCTGCGTCCCCGTAAGGGAGTTGAGCACCGGGCACAACCCGGTATCCGCGGTCCAGGATGCCGACGCCGGCGCCCAGCACCTGCCCCGGTGTCATCCGCTCCTCGCCGAGCAGCAGGTGGACGTCGATGCCGTTGTCGCCGGGCACCGCGAGCCGCGTGACGAACCCCGAGGGCGTGTCCGCCACGCCGATCCGGTCCAGCCGGACGCTCCTGCGGTGCAGTCCGGGCAGGGTACGCCCCTGCCACGGACCGGCGCCGGGGTGCAGCATCCGTTCGTCGAAGGGGCGCAGCCAGTCGGTGCGCAGGGTGAGCGCGCTCGCCAGGACCATCTGGGCGTCCGGCGTCAACGCGACCGGCATGCGCCGGATCAGCCCGCCCGTGCGCCGCGCCGCCCAGGCGTCCAGCGCCTGCCGGGTGACCTCGGGGTCGTCGTCGAGCACGCCGTGCGCCTCGGCCGGCAGTCCGGCACGCCACTCCTCCCGGAGCTCCAGGGTGCGCTTCGTCCACAGCCCGAGGGCCGAGTCCAGTCCGCGCACGGTGCCCATCGCGGTGAGCAACTCCCGTGCGGCGGCGGCCGCCTGGTCGGCCGGCATCCCCACGGCCTCCGCGAGCTCCGCCCGCGCCGCGCCCGTCGCGCCGTCGGCCAGGAACGCCAGCAGCGGCCATACGCCGGCCGCCGAGAAGACGGTGCCGCCGCCCTCCGCCGCCCCCGCCTCCGCCGCCCCCGCCCATCGCGCGGTCAGCCCGTTCACCGCCCGGACCAGCGCCCCCGCCACGTGCATTCCGCCCCCCACCAGTACTGCGCCTACTGCGCGCCAGTCGTACGTCGGTTCCACAGTCAGGAGCACGGTACTAGTGTCCGCGCCCTCACCCCCAGGTCCGTCACCGCATGCAAGGCTCTGGGCCTGGCCACGCCCCCCTTCGGGGGTCCGGCGGCAGCGGCAGCCGCGGCAGCCGCGGGGGAGACACGTCGGCACAGAGGTGTGACGGCGGCCATAGCGGGGAGAAAGTGCCTGGGTAAAGCCCTCGGGGGGCTCAAGTCATCACATCGAGTGATTCTCTGGCCTTTGCTTGCGTGGTACAACCCACGGTTGCCAGGCTGTTGCTGTCTGTACAACCTGATGGGAGCGGCCAGTGACTTTCGGTGAGCAGCCGGCGTACCTGCGCGTCGCGGGTGATCTCCGCAAGAAGATCGTCGACGGTCTGCTGCCACCGCACACCCGTCTGCCCTCCCAGGCCCGAATCCGCGAGGAGTACGGCGTCTCGGACACGGTCGCCCTCGAGGCGCGCAAGGTGCTGATGGCCGAGGGCCTGGTCGAGGGCCGCTCCGGCTCGGGGACCTACGTGCGCGAGCGGCCCGCGCCGCGCCCGATCGCCCGCTCCGGCTTCCGCCCGGTCGGCGGCGCCACGCCCTTCCGGCAGGAGCAGGCGGATGCCGAGGCGCGCGGCACCTGGGAGTCCAGCAGCGCGCAGACCGAGGCGAGCGGTGCCATCGCCGAGCGGCTCGGCATCCAGCCCGGCGACCGCGTGATGTGCACCAAGTACGTCTTCCGGGACGCCGGCGAGGCGATGATGCTCTCCACCTCCTGGGAGCCGCTCGCCGTCACCGGCCGGACGCCGGTCATGCTCCCTGAGGAGGGCCCGCTCGGCGGCATGGGCGTCGTCGAGCGCATGCGCGCCATCGACGTCATCGTCGACAACGTCACCGAGGAGGTCGGCGCCCGCCCCGGCCTCGCCGAGGAACTCCGTGCCCTGGGCGGCGTCCCCGGGCACGTCGTGCTGGTCGTCCAGCGCACCTTCTACGCCTCCGGCCGCCCCGTCGAGACGGCGGACGTCGTGATCCCGGCCGACCGCTACCGGGTGGCGTACCACCTGCCGGTGAAGTGACAGGGCGCGTAGCGCGGCGGATGGGGTAGTGCGCGCCCCCTGGGGCGGTCGCGGCGGTCGCTCCGGGCACCCGTCCCGGACACCGCCCCTCGCGGGCGCTGGATTCTGGCCGTTTTCGCAGGTGGCCTCCGCGCCCGCTGTCTGCCCCTGACCGGACGCACCACATGCCCACCGACGGCGCGTTCGTCTCCGTGCGCCCCCGGGGCCTGGGTCTGAGCCCATGCCCGCTGACCCGGCCGGGACCCGGACCCGGAGCCCCGTACTGGCCGGTTACTGACTGGTTGCGTACCTCTTTGTGAAAAGCCGTATTCGCTCCGTGAAGGTTAGGCGTAGGCTCGGGCATATGCGGATTGCGGTTTCCTTAGCGGGTGGGGCACGGCGGGGGCCGGGAGCGGGATGCGGAGGGGCGCGATGAACGACGGCACGATCACTCTTCCCTGGCTCGTCGTCCGGCAGGACGACAACGGCAATCGCTACGGCGTGGGCAGGTACGCCACCCGCGCCGAGGCGCAGAAGATCGCGGACAGCCTCGACAGTCGCGGCCACAAGCAGCTGTACTGGGTCGAGCGCATCGGGCAGAACGGCAACGGCGACGGTGCCGCCGACTGACCCCTTCGCCCGGCCTCGCCGCGCTCCCGTAGGCTCCGGCGCATGACCGAACGGATCGTGGTGGTGGGTGCGGCCCTGCTCGACGGCGGCCGCCTGCTCGCCGCGCGCCGCAGCGCGCCCCCGGAACTGGCCGGACGTTGGGAGCTGCCCGGCGGCAAGGTCGAGCCCGGCGAGCGGCCGGAGGCCGCCCTCGTGCGGGAGTTGCGCGAGGAACTCGGCGTCGAGGCCGAGGCCGTCGAGCGCGTCCCGGGCAGCTGGCCACTGAAGCCCCCGTACGAACTCCAGGTGTGGACCGCACGCCTGCGCCCCGGCTCAGCCGGCCCCGAACCCCTCCAGGACCACGACGAACTGCGCTGGCTCAGCCCCCCCGAGGTCTGGGACGTGCCCTGGCTGGATCAGGACGTGCCCGCGGTCCGCACGGCACTCGCCCGCATCGAGGGGGCCGACTCGCAGGGCGTCCAGGGCGCGTGAGACCCAGGGCCGAGCGCCCCGTACGCCGTTCGTGCCACAGTGCGCCGTCGTGAGCGGTACGGGCCCCCGGATATCGGGTATGTGCCCATTAATCCCACGAAAACGGACATGGGTGGGCTTGCTGGCCTGGGAAGTGATCGGCGTGATCGACACCGAAGGCGACTGCGCCGAGTGGACCTTTCCCGCGGACCCGGGCGCCGTGCGTACCGCTCGCGCCGCCGTCCGCGGCCAGCTGCGCACCTGGGACCTCGACAGCGTCGGCGACACCGCGGCCCTGCTGGTGAGCGAACTGGTCACCAACTCCCTGCGGCACGCCACGGGTCCGATCGGCGTCCGGCTGGTGCGCCCCGCCGGCCTGCCGGACGTGCTGCTGGTCGAGGTCTCCGACCCGCTCCCGGACCCGCCCCGCGAACGCTCCGTCCGCCCCGACGACGAGAGCGGCCGCGGCCTGCAACTCGTGGCCTCCTCCTCCCGTCGCTGGGGCAGCCGCCCGGGAGACGCCGGAAAGACCGTCTGGTTCGAACTGGCGGTACCGGGTTGAACGGGGCTGTACACGCTCGAAGGCCCTGTCGAGCGGCTGGTTCACGCCGTTGCGGTTGTCTGCGGGCGTGATTCGACGGGGTGTTGCCTGGTTAGAAGACTGTTGTGTTGTCGCAGGCCGGACCGAAAAGCATCGGGATGGTCCTGTGATCGTGAACACCGTGTTGCGCGGCGCCGTAGTGCTGGATACTGCGGGCAGCCGTCGCCGGTGACCGGTGCCGGACGCGGTGAGCTGGAGGGGACGGTTCGCGTGAGCGAGATACCAGCGAAGGCCATGGAGTCCGAGGACCCGTCGGACGGCGTGAGGGCTGAGGCCGCGGGTGGTTCCGCTGCCGACGGGGCGTCGCCCGCGGACGCGATGTGGCAGAGCAGTCCTCCCGGCTCCATGTACGACTACATCAAGGTCGCCTCCTTCTCCATCGGCCCCGACGGCCACGTCGACCAGTGGAGCCTGCGCGCCGAGCAGCTCTTCGGCATCCCCGCCGAGCGCGCCGTCGGCATGGACCCCATCGAGGCCTTCGTCGACCCCGACCTGCGCGAGCGGGGCCAGCGGAAGATGGCCGAAATCCTCGACGGGCGGGAGTGGACCGGCGTGGTCCCCTTCCGGACGCCGGACAAGGAGGACGGCGAGCGCGGCGAGCGGGGGCTCGCCGAGATCTATGTGATGCCGACGCGGACCGCGGAGGGCGACAAGGCCGCGGTCTGCATCGTCGTCGACGTCCGCACCCTGCGCAGCATCGAGACCGACCTCGCCGCCTCGCAGGCGATTTTCGGTCAATCTCCGTTCGGCTTCCTGCTCATCGACACCGACCTGCGGGTTCGCCGCGCCAACCAGCGGTTTGCCTCCGTCTTCGGCGGTACGCCGGACGACCACCGCGGCAAGGGCGTGCACGACTACCTGCTGCGGGGTGAGGCCGAACGGGTCGCCGCCACCCTGCGCCGGGTCCTCGAGAGCGGCGAGTCCATCACGGACATGCACGTCACGGGCTTCGTTCCGGGCTCGGACGAGCGCCGCCACTGGTCCGTCAACCTCTACCGCGTGCACAGCGGAAGCGGCCGCCCCATCGGCATCGCCTGGCTGGGAACCGACATCACCGCCCGCCGCGCCGCCGCCCGCGAGGCCGCCGCCGCACGGCGCAATCTCGCCCTTCTCAACGAGGCCGGCGCCCGCATAGGCAACTCCCTCGACCTGGAGACCACCGCCCGCGAACTCCTCGACGTCGTCGTCCCCGGCTTCTGCGACCTCGCCACGGTCGACCTCTACCAGGGCCTGCTGGTCGGCGACGAGACCCCGCCCGGCCTCGCCGACGGCAGCGCCGAGCTGCGCCGCGTCGCCTTCGCCAGTGCCGTCTCCGACGTGCCCTTCGCCGGTACCGGCGCGCCCGTCGCGGTCGGCGCCGTGCACCACTACCCGTTCAACTCGCCCTGCGCGGACGCCCTGCGCACCGCCCGCCCGCAGACCGTTCCCGGCGAGGACGGCGGACTCGTGCAGTCCACGCTGGCCGTCCCGATGGTCGCCCACGACATGGTCGTGGGACTCGCCCAGTTCGCCCGCACCAAGGGCAGTGAGCCGTTCGGCGAACGCGACCGCGACCTCGCCGTCGAGCTCGCCGCCCGCGCCGCCGTCTGCATCGACAACGCCCGCCTGTACCGGCGCGAGCACGAGAGAGCGCTGATACTGCAGCGTTCTCTGCTGCCGCCCGGCGACCCGGAGGCCTCCGGCCTGGACATCGCCTGCCGCTACCTGCCCGGCAACGCGGCCACCGGCCGGCCCAGCGAGGTCGGCGGCGACTGGTTCGACGTCATAGAACTGCCCGGACACCGTACCGCGTTGGTCGTCGGCGACGTCATGGGCCGCGGCTTGCGCGCCGCCGTGGCGATGGGCGAACTCCGCACGGCGGTACGGACTCTGGCCCTGCTCGACCTGGAACCGGCCGAGGTGCTCTCCCAGTTGGACGAGATCGCCCGCGGCCTCGGCGCGCCCGGCGGCGTCCAGCAGGCGACCCGGGCGGCCCGCCGCCCCCGCGAGGCCGACCTGTCGGAGGTGTACCTCGCAACCTGCATCTACGCCGTCTACGACTCGGTGACCAGGCGCTGCACCTTCGCCAACGCGGGCCATCTGCCGCCCGTCCTGGTCGAGCCCGGCGAGGCCGCCCTGATGCTGGACGTGCCGCCGGGCATGCCGCTGGGCGTCGGCGGGGAGCCGTTCGAGGAGGTGGAGGTCGAACTCCCGGAGGGCGCCCTCCTCGCGCTCTACACGGACGGCCTGGTCGAGTCCCGTGACCACCCGCTGGACGAGGGCCTCCAGGCCTTCGTGGGAGCGCTCACCGATCCGTGCCGCCCGCTGGAGGACGTCTGCGACCACGTCCTCAACACCCTCGACTCCCACCACGGCGAGGACGACATCGCGCTGCTGATGGCCCGCGTCCAGGGTCTGCCCGCCGAGTCCGTCGGCGACTGGACCCTGCCGCGCGAGCCGCGCAGCGTCGGCCGTGCCCGCGAGTACGCCCGCGCCCAGCTGCTCAGCTGGGACCTGGAGCCGCTGGTCGACACAACGGAACTCCTCGTCAGCGAGCTGGTCACCAACGCCCTGCGGTACGGCGAGGGCGAGATCAGACTCCGGCTGCTGCTCGACCGCACGCTGGTGTGCGAGGTGTGGGACTCCGGGCTCGTCCAGCCGCGCCGCCGCCGTGCCCGTGACACCGACGAGGGCGGCCGCGGACTCCAGCTCGTCGGGCTGCTGTCGGCCGCCTGGGGCTCCCGTCGGACCCCGCGCGGCAAGACGGTCTGGTTCGAACTCCCGCTGCCGGACGGGGAGAACGGGCTCACGGATCCGGCGGAGGCGCTCCTGAGCCTGTTCTGACGGCGGGCCTTCGGTGGCTACGACGGTGTGAGGCGCCGCCGGGCCCGGGTGAGCGGTCCGCCGAAGCTCGCGGGCGGGCCGCCGTCGGGCTCCTCACCGAGCAGGATGCCGCCGAGGACGGCTCCGGCGACCCCGATGGCGGGGTCGGCGGCACCGGTGTACGGGTTCCCGTGCACCCGTACGTCCTGCTCGGCGAGGTCGCGGGCCTGCCGGGCCAGGGTGTCGGCGGCCGTCGGGTCGGTCGCGAGGAGCCGTTCCGCCTCCGCCAGCCGGGTGCGGGCCGTGCTGCCCACCGCGCCCCGGTGCGTGGTGACGAAGTCGGCCGTGGCCGCGGTGGCGGAGCGCCCGACGAGCACCGCGGTGGCCGGCAGCACACCGGACCGCCCCCAACCGACCGGCGCGGTCGCCCGCATGATCCGACGCAGGGCGTCCAGCGGGTCGTAGGGCCCTGCGGTCAACTCTTCCCGCACGGCGGCCAGGACCAGGCCGGCATGGGCGATCCGGGCGCGCATCTCACCGACGGGCACGTCCGCGGAGCCGACCACGCGTGGCAGTCCACCGGATGCAGCCGCCTCACCCTCGACCTGCTCCCGCACCTCCGCAAGCGCGGCCTCGGCCTCGGTGAGCGCGGCCGGTACCAGGCTCGCGGCCCGGGTCAGCTCCGCCGCGAGCCGGTCGACGGCGCCCACGAACACGGCGGCCTGGGCGACGGCCCCCTCGGCGGCGCGCAGCCGGGAGGCGGCCGCGCGGCTGTTGCCCACGTCGGACGCCTGGTGGGCCTGGTTGAGGTGGGAGGTGGCGAACACCAACCGGTCCTTGGCCTGTTCGACGTGTCCCGTGACGGACGTGAGGGCCGACGGCCCGTACCGCTTGTCGAGCGCGGCGAGCGCCGACTCCGCCGACCCCGTGCGCCCCGTCAGCTCCCGGAACCGCGCCTCCGCGACCTCCAGCGCCTTGCCCACCCCCCGCTCCAGACCGCGCAGCCGGTCGAACCCGGCGGCCTCCGCGTCCAGTCGCCGCCCCGCCTCCTCACAGCGCCCGACGATCCCGGCGATCGCGTGCCGCCGGGCCGTCGCGTCCCCCGGGACGCCGTCGTCGTACCGCTGCCGCATCCGGAAGGCGACCGCCAGCTCCTCCACGGCCTCCCGCACGGCCCGCGCGAAGGGCGCGACGGCCGCCGCGCCGGACCGGGCCTCGGCGAAGCCGAGTTCTTCGCGGCTGGTGCGTACGCAGTCATCGGCCAGGACGAGCAACTCCCTTGCCCGCCCGTCGAGTTCGTCGGACGGCGGCGGCGCGGGCGGTGCGGCCGGCCCGCCGCCCGGAGTCGTACGTGTCCTCGCCCGCCGGGTGCGCCGTACGAACCCGTACCCGGCGAGCACGCCGGCCGCGCCGACCGCGACGAGCGGCAGGACGAGGTCGGTGGTCGACGTCTCGTCCTGCTGCGGTGCGGCCGTACTCGTGACCGGGCCGGCCCGGGCATGTGCAACCGTGGCGTCGCTGTTGATCGTCATCCCCGGCAGCACCAGCCACATGATCCCGGCCGCGCCGCCCAGCACGGTGTGCACCACCCGCACGGACCTGTGCGAGGTCGCGCACCGCGGCCGGGCCGCCCGCAACAGGGATGACATCACATTTGGGAGCGTATGACCGCCCGGGTGGGCGCGCGACCGGGGCGGTGTCGGTGGTGGAGCGGGCGGGACACGGCGATGCGCGAGGGGACACGGGGATGGAACACACCACGGAGACAGGACCGAACGCGGAGCCGCAACCGGAGGGGAAGACCGACGACGAGCGGGAGAAGACCGACGCCGACGAGCAGGGGAAGACCGACGCCGACGAGCAGGAGAAGGCCGACGCTGGGCAGGAGGAGAGGGTCGACGCCGGCCCGGAGGGGCAGGCCGGCTCCGGCAAGAAGGACGGAACCCCGCCGCGCGGCCGACGTTTCCGTTGGGTCCGGCGCGTTGCTCTCGGGCTCGTCCTGGTGCTGCTCCTGCCCCTCCTCGCCGCCGAGACCGCCCTCCTGGTGAACTACACGGGCGACCCGGCCGCGGGCACGTACACCAGGGGCCGGGACGCGATCTGGCTGGGGCACGCCTGGGTGGACGGGCGGAAGGGGGACGCCGATGTCGCCGCGCTGGCCCGGCGGTTGCGGGGAACCGGGATACGGGACCTGTACGTGCACGCGGGCCCGCTGGAGCACGACGGCACGCTGCCCAAGTCGGCCTACCAGAACGCGCGTTGGCTGATCGCGGCCGTGCACCGGGCGCTGCCCGGCGTCCGCGTGCAGGCCTGGCTCGGCGACAAGCTGGCCACCGAGAGCCCGGACGGGCTGCGGCTGGAGCGGGCGGCGACCCGGGCGGCCGTGGTCCGCTCCACCCGCGAGATCCTGTCGACCGGGTTCGACGGAGCCCACTTCGACCTGGAGCCGCTGCACTCGGGCGACCGCAACTACCTCGCCCTGCTCGACGCCCTGCGTGGCGTCACCCGCGCCCACCGCGTCCCCCTGTCCGTCGCCGCGCACCAGATCGACCCGCTCCCGGCGTTCCACTCCGTCTGGGGCACGCTCGCCGGGCATCCGAAGTGGTGGTCGCAGGCGTACTTCGGGCAGGTCGCCCGCCGCGTCGACCAGATCGCCGTCATGTCGTACGACACCATGCAGCCCCTGCAGAGCCTGTACGGCGGCTACGTCGCCCAGCAGACCTCGCTCGCCCTGGAGGTCACCCCGCCGACGACCGACCTGCTGATGGGCCTGCCCTTCTTCCACGAGAACCGCGTCGGCCACCGCGCCGCTGCCGAGACGGTCCCGGCGGCCGTCCGCGGCGTCCGCCTCGGCCTGTCCCGCACGGACGCCGATCGCACGCGCTTCGGCGTTGCCCTGTACGTGGACTTCGCCGCGACCGAGGATGACTGGACCGCTTACCGGAAAGGCTGGGTCCACTCGTCATGACGCCCACCCGAGCGTCGCTCACCCGCGCCGACCTCGCGCCCCTGGCCCGCGCCGCCGTCGGCCCGCAGCGCACCCTCGTCGCCGTCGCGCGCCTGCCCGGCGGCAGCAAGAAGGGCGTCTACCGGCTCGCCTTCGATGACGGCACGACGGCGATCGCATACGTCTGGTCCCCGCGGGAGGACTACTGGAGCCAGCCCGACGCCGACCCCCGCGACCCCTTCTCCCACGCCTCGGGCCTCGGCCTGTTCACGGCGGCCCACGACCGGCTGTCGGCCCTCGGCATCCGCACCCCACATCTCCTGCTCGCCGACCCGGATCGCACGTACCTCCCGGCGGAGGCGGCGGTCGTCGAGGACGTGGCGGGCGGCAGTCTGGAAGATGCGCTGCACCGGGACCCGGACACGGCCCGGGCGGCCTTGGAGCGGCTGGCCGAGACGCTCGGCGCGCTCGGCGCGCACCAGGGGCCGGGCTTCGGCAAGGTCGCGCTCGTCGACAACGGCGGCACCTCACACGGCGGTTCGTGCGAGCAGCTGGTCACCGACCGGGCCCTCGGCGACATCGACGAGGTCGCCGCCCGCGATCCGCGCGCCGCGCAGGCACGCGAGGTCCTGCGGGAAGCCGTCGGTTCCCTGGCCGCCGAGGTCCGCTCCCGCAGCCGTCACCCCCTCGTCCACGGCGAACTCGGCCCGGACCACGTCCTGCTGACCCCGGACGGCGACCCGGCCATCGTCGACATCGAGGGCCTGATGTACTTCGACGCGGAGTGGGAGCACGTGTTTCTGCGCTTGCGCTTCGGCCGCCACTACGACGCCCTCCGCGCCCCCGGCCTGGACGAGTCCCGCCTGCGCCTCTACACCCTGGCCATGCATCTCAGCCTGGTCGCGGGCCCCCTGCGCCTGCTCGACGGTGACTTCCCGGACGCGGGTGTGATGCGGGCCATCGCGGAATACAACCTGGTGCGGGCCCTTGACCTCATCGGACGGTGATCGTCATGCACTGGTTCTTGATGGGGGCGGCCGTGCCGGCCGTGACCCTGCTCGCGGCGGCCGGCATCGCGGCGATCAGGACGGGCTGGTTCGTGTTCATGGCGGGACTGGTGCTCCCGTTCCCGGCCCAGCGCCCAGGCCGCCGTACCCCCTGAACCGCCGCCGCTACGAAGAACGCCTCCTGATCTTCGACCCCAGCCACACCAGCGGGTCGTACTTGCGGTCCACCGCCCGCTCCTTCAAGGGGATCAGCGCGTTGTCCGTGATCTTGATGCCCTCGGGGCAGACCTCCGTGCAGCACTTGGTGATGTTGCAGTAGCCGAGGCCGTGCTCGTCCTGGGCCGCGCGTTTGCGGTCCAGGCCCGTCTCGGCGGCCGCGTCAAGGGGGTGCATGTCCAGTTCGGCGATGCGCATCAGGAAGCGCGGGCCCGCGAAGGCCGTCTTGTTCTCCTCGTGGTCGCGGACGACGTGGCAGGTGTCCTGGCACAGGAAGCACTCGATGCACTTGCGGAACTCCTGCGACCGGTCCACGTCCTCCTGGAACATGCGGTACTCGCCGGGGCCCAGGCCGGCGGGCGGGACGAAGGACGGGACCTCCCTCGCCTTCTGGTAGTTGAAGCCGACGTCCGTCACCAGATCGCGGATCACCGGGAACGCGCGCAGGGGCGCGACGGTGATCGTCTCGTCGCGGTCGAAGACCGACATGCGTGTCATGCACATCAGCCGGGGCTGCCCGTTGATCTCGGCGGAGCACGAACCGCACTTGCCCGCCTTGCAGTTCCAGCGCACCGCCAGGTCCGGCGTCTGGGTGGCCTGGAGGCGGTGGATGATGTCCAGCACCACCTCGCCGTCGTTGACCTCGACCTTGAAGTCCTCCAGGCCGCCGCCCTCGGCATCGCCCCGCCACACCTTGAAGCGGGCCTCGTAGCTGCTCACTCGTACAGCTCCTCTTCGGCGAGGTACTTGACCAGCTCCTCCTTCTCGAAGAGGGCGAGCAGGTCGGGGCGGATGGGTTCGGTGGTCTCCCGGGAGAGCGTGATCTGTCCGCGGACCGGGTCCGTCGCCGCCAGGCCGCCCGTGGGGTCGGTCAGCCGGCACAGCAGGTTGATCCGGCGCCAGGTGCGGTCCATCGCCGGGAAGTCCTCTCGGGTGTGGCCGCCGCGCGACTCCGTGCGCTCCAGCGCGGCCCGCGCCACGCACTCGCTGACCAGCAGCATGTTCCGCAGATCCAGGGCGAGGTGCCAGCCGGGGTTGAACTGGCGGTGGCCCTCGACCCCGGCCCGGCGCGCCCGTACCCGCAGCTTCGCGAGCTTCCTGAGCGCCTGCTCCATCTCCGCCTCGCGGCGGATGATGCCGACCAGGTCGTTCATGGTCAGCTGGAGTTCCTGGTGGAGGGTGTACGGGTTCTCCGGCGGCCCGTCGGCCGGCTCCTCGCCCTCCGCCGAGAACGGGCGCAGGGCCTCCGCCGCCGCCGTGTCGACCTGGGCGTCGTCCACCTCGGGGCGCCGGGCCGGCCCCGTCGCGTACTCGGCCGCGTGCCAGCCCGCCCGGCGCCCGAACACCAGCAGGTCGGACAGCGAGTTGCCGCCGAGTCGGTTGGAGCCGTGCATGCCGCCCGCGACCTCCCCGGCCGCGTACAGCCCCGGCACCCCGCGTGCGGCCGCCGTGTCGGAGTCGACCGCGATGCCGCCCATCACGTAGTGGCAGGTCGGTCCGACCTCCATCGCCTCCGCCGTGATGTCGACGTCGGCCAGCTCCTTGAACTGGTGGTACATCGACGGCAGCCGGCGCCGGATGACCTCGGCGGGCATCCGCGTCGACACGTCGAGGAAGACCCCGCCGTGCGGGGAACCGCGGCCCTCCTTGACCTCGGAGTTGATGGCCCGCGCCACCTCGTCACGCGGGAGCAGCTCCGGCGGGCGCCGGTTGTTGTCCGGGTCGTCGTACCAGCGGTCCGCCTCCTCCTCCGTCTCGGCGTACTTCTCCTTGAAGACGTCGGGGATGTAGTCGAACATGAACCGCTTGCCGTCGGAGTTGCGCAGCACCCCGCCGTCGCCGCGGACCGACTCGGTGACGAGGATGCCCTTCACCGACGGCGGCCAGACCATACCGGTCGGATGGAACTGCACGAACTCCATGTTCAGCAGCGGCGCCCCCGCGAGCAGGGCGAGCGCGTGCCCGTCGCCCGTGTACTCCCACGAGTTCGACGTCACCTTGAACGACTTGCCGATGCCGCCGGTCGCGATCACCACGGCGGGGGCCTTGAGGACGAAGAAGCGGCCGGACTCACGCTCATAGGCGAAGACGCCGGAGACCCGGTCCCCGTCCTTGAGGATCCGGGTGACCGTGCACTCCTGGAAGACCTTCAGCCGGGACTCGTAGTCCCCGGTCTCCCGGTGGTCCTCCTGCTGGAGCGCGACGATCTTCTGCTGCAGCGTCCGGATCAGCTCCAGGCCCGTACGGTCGCCGACGTGCGCCAGGCGCGGGTACTCGTGGCCGCCGAAGTTGCGCTGGGAGATCTTGCCGTCCTTGGTACGGTCGAACAGCGCGCCCCAGGTCTCCAGCTCCCACACCCGCTCCGGCGCCTCCTGGGCGTGCAGCTCGGCCATCCGCCACTGGTTGAGGAACTTGCCGCCGCGCATGGTGTCGCGGAAGTGGACCTGCCAGTTGTCGTGCTCGTTGACGTTGGCCATCGCCGCCGCAATGCCGCCCTCGGCCATCACCGTGTGCGCCTTGCCGAACAGCGACTTGCAGATCACCGCCGTTCGCGCCCCGCGCTCGCGTGCCTCGATCGCGGCCCGCAGTCCGGCGCCGCCCGCACCGACCACGACGACGTCCCACTCCTGCCGGTCGACCACGGACATCAGAAGGCCCCACTCATCAGAAGAAACGCGGATCGTCGAAGGCGCCGGAGGCGACCAGGTAGACGTAGAAGTCGGCGAGCGCCACGCTCACCAGCGACGCCCAGGCCAGCAGCGTGTGGCGGGCGTTCAGCCTCCCGACGAACTGCCACATCCGGTAGCGCACGGGGTGCTTAGAGAAGTGCTTGAGCTTGCCGCCGACGATGTGTCGGCAGGAGTGGCAGGAGATCGTGTATGCCCAGATCAGCACGATGTTGACCAGGAAGACGACCGTGCCGAGGCCCATGTGGCCCCAGCGGTAGTGCTCGTCGCGGAAGGACAGCACGGTGTCGTAGGTCAGCACGCCCGCGACGAGGATCGCCGTGTAGAAGAAGTACCGGTGGACGTTCTGCAGGATCAGCGGGAAGCGGGTCTCACCCGTGTACTTCTTGTGCGGCTCGGCGACCGCGCAGGCCGGCGGGGACGCCCAGAAGCCCCGGTAATAGGCCTTGCGGTAGTAGTAGCAGGTCAGACGGAAGCCGAGCGGGAAGATCAGGATGATGATCGCGGGGGAGATGGCCCACCAGCTGCCGAAGAGGTCGGCGTTCGGGCCCGCGTGCATCGTCCTGCAGTTCTCCGCCAGGCACGGGGAGTAGAACGGCGAGACGTACGGCGCCGCGTAGTAGTCCGCGTTCGCGAAGGCCCGCCACGTCGAGTACACGACGAAGGCCAGCAGGCCGGCGGCGGTCACCGCCGGCGCCAGCCACCAGCGGTCGGTCCGCAGGTGCGGGGCGTCGATCGCGGCGCGCGCCGGAGACCGTACGCCGCCGCGGAGCGGATGGGGTTCTGTGTCGGGGGGTTCCGTACCTGTGGCCAACTCGGGACTCCGGTCGGGGGTCGGGTCAGGGGGCGTGGCGGTCGCGGGCGCCGAGACCCTCGTCGTCCGAATCCGTCCACAGGGTGTTGTCGTAGGGGGTGTCGGGGATGGTGACGAGCGAGGCGCGCTTGGCCGTGGCGGGGCCTTCGGAGGCCTCGCGCAGCAGGGCGACGCTCTCGCGCAGGTGATCGGCGTCGGTGCGCACGCGGCGCATCTCCAGACCGCTGCCGAGTTGCTGCTCCAGCTTGCCCACCGACCGGGACAGGTCGTCGAGGGCGCGCTGTACTGACGTCAGGTCGTCGTGCACGGACATGACGTGACCTCACTTCCACGGGCTGTCGGGCCCCAGGCGGCAACGTTCATGCACCTGCGAGTGTTGCGCGTCACACCCGTCGGTGGGAAGGGATGTGCTGCGATTGGCGGATCGCACACCCCTACGCGCGCGCCCGCATGCGCTCTGTGTGCGCCAGGGGCGTGCGTTCCGCCGCACGGGTGGGCTTGCGGGCCCTCGTCGCCGTGTCGCCCCCGGCAGGCGAACCCTTTCCTCTTGAGTGGGTCATAGATCTGATCAACTCCAAAATACCGCCAAATGTGATCAGACCCCACCCGTGTCACCGGCGGGAGCGGCTCCTCGGAGGTAGCACAGATGTCCCACGACGGTGTCGGACCGCGCGCGGTCATGCGCTCGGCCGCCTTCCTGACGGCGGGCGCCCTTGCGGTACCCCTCCTCGCCGGCTGCAGCTCCGACGACGCGGGGAGCAAGCCGCTGGCCGGGCAGGACATCGCGCCCGCCGCCCGTACCCTCGTCGCCGACGGCGGCACGCTGCGCTGGGCCGTGGACGCCGTGCCGGAGACGCTGAACACCTTCCAGGCGGACGCCGACGCGGGCACCACGCGGGTCGCCCAGGCCGTCCTGCCGGCGATGTTCCGGCTCGACGCCGCCGGGCAGCCGCAGCGCGACCCCGACTACCTGGACTCAGCCAGGGTCGTCGAGACCGAGCCCAAGCAGGTCGTCGTCTACCGGCTCAACCAGCAGGCCGTCTGGAGCGACGGCCGCGAGATCGGCGCCGCCGACTTCGCCGCCCAGTGGCGCGCCCTGTCCGGCAAGGACTCCGCGTACTGGACCGCCCGCAACGCCGGCTACGACCGCATCGAGAAGATCGAGCGCGGCGCCAACGACCTGGAGGTCAAGGTCACCTTCAGCCGGCCCTACGCCGACTGGAAGTCGCTGTTCTCCCCCCTGTACCCGAAGGACGTCATGGGCACCCCGGACGCCTTCAACGACGGGGCGCGCAAGAAGCTGAAGGTCACCGCCGGCCCGTTCGCGGTGAAGAAGGTCGACACCAAGGACAAGGACGTCGTCCTCACCCGCAACCCGCGCTGGTGGGGCCACCCGGCCAAGCTGTCCGAGATCGTGCTGCACGCCGTGCCGCGCAACCAGCGGACCGCCGCGCTCGCCGACGGCAAGGTGGACGTGGCCGACATCGACCCCGCCGACGCCGACCGCGTCACGCTGGCCGGCCGCGCCCAGGGCACGAGCACCCCCCTCCAGGGGGCGGGCGGGCGTACGGCCGCCAAGGCGCTGCGCTCCTGGGCGGTCGTGTACGGCTCCGACGAGAAGGCCGCCCACCACGAGCGCCGCGCCCGCAAGAACCAGGTCAAGGCGCTCACCAAGCTGCTGCGCCAGCAGGACGCGCTGCGGGACTTCGTGGTGCGCAAGTCCCTGGAGCCCGCCTACACCCAGCTCGCCCTCAACGGCGCCGGCGGCCCCCTCGCCGACGAGCGCGTGCGCCACGCGGTGGCGCGGGCCCTGAACCGCGGGGAACTCGCCGGGATCGTCCTGAAACCGCTGGGCCTGCCCGCGGTCCCGGTCGGCAGCCACCTCGCCCTGTCCGGCCAGCCCGCGTACGCCGACAACAGCGACGCGCTCGGCGGCCAGGACACCGCCCAGGCCCGGGCGTTGCTCGCGGACGCCGGATGGGTTCCCGGCCCGGTCAAGGAGCAGAAGAAAGGAGGCAAGGCGGCCGGCGCCGAGGGTCACTCGGCCAAGGACGAGTCCGAGGGCGGCGACGACGACGGCACGTACATCGTCGGCGAGGACGACAAGGCGGACAGCGAGGCCGACGGGCAGCAGGACACGAGGGACCACAAGGACCCCGAGGAGGAGTACCACGAGAAGCCGGGCCGGGAGGAGAGCGAGGAGGGCCACGCGGGGGAGGGCGGCGCGAAGCAGCTCGCTCAGGACGGCAAGCAGTACGCGAAGGAGCACCCGAAGCAGGGCGAGGCGCCCGGCGCCTACGCCCCCAAGGGCACCGCCGCGCCGGCGGGCGCCCCGGCCGGGCCGCTGGCCAAGGACGGCAAGCCGCTCACGCTGCGCTTCGTACTGCCGTCCGGCCCCGGATCCGAGAGCCTGCGCAAGGTCGGCGACCGCATCTCGGCCATGCTGGAGAAGGTCGGCATCGCCACGGAGATCACCAAGGTCCCGGACGACAGCTATTTCAAGGACCACATCGCCTCCGGCCAGTACGACCTCGCGCTGTACTCCTGGCCCTCGTCCGCCTTCCCGGCCACCGACGCCCGCCCCATCTATGCCAAGCCCGCCCCGGCCGCCGACGGCTCCCTGAACGTCCAGCAGAACTACACCCGCGTCGGCACCGACCAGGTCGACCAGCTCTTCGACCAGGCCATCGCCACGCTGGACGAGGACGAGGAGCGCGACCTGGTCCGCAAGGCCGACTCCCGCATCTGGGCGGCGGCCGGCTCCATCCCCCTCTACCAGCGCCCCGAGCTCGTCGCCGCGCGCAAGAACCTGGCGAACGTGGGCGCCTTCGGCTTCCAGGCACCGGTCTACGCGGACATGGGCTTCCTGAAGAAGGGAGCGAAGCCGTCGGCCGGCCCGTCGTCGTAGGCGCAACCCGCGGGCAGTCGTGCCTCCGCCAGTGCCTTGACGGCCTGGGGGGACCCGCAGGGCGGCGCGCGTGGGCGCAGGGGGCACCCCGCGGCGCCGGGCTGCGCGGCCCACGCGCCGGCAGGGCAGCACCGGGCGCCCCTGAGCAGGGCCTGACCTGCACCGACGTAACCCGGCAAACCCCAGGGGCAGCGGGCCCGTACCATGGGCTGAGGCCGTGGCGTGTCAAGCCCGGCAGGGCGCGCGTATCGCAGACCTACGCGCAGCCGTCCTCACCACTCCGGGAGTACGCCGCAATATGGCCACGCGCCACGACATCCGCAACGTCGCCATCGTCGCCCACGTCGACCACGGCAAGACGACCATCGTCGACGCCATGCTCAAGCAGGCCGGCGCCTTCGGCGCGCACCAGCTGGAGCAGGTCGACGACCGCGTCATGGACTCCAACGACCTGGAGCGTGAGAAGGGCATCACGATCCTCGCCAAGAACACGGCGGTGAACTACCACCCCAAGGACGGCGGGGAGCCCATCACCATCAACATCATCGACACCCCCGGCCACGCCGACTTCGGCGGCGAGGTCGAGCGCGGTCTGTCGATGGTCGACGGCGTCGTCCTGCTCGTCGACGCCTCCGAGGGCCCGCTGCCGCAGACCCGCTTCGTGCTGCGCAAGGCGCTCCAGGCCCGGCTGCCCGTCATTCTGTGCATCAACAAGACGGACCGGCCCGACGCCCGTATCGACGAGGTCGTGAACGAGACGTACGACCTCTTCCTCGACCTGGACGCCGACGAGGACCAGATCGAGTTCCCGATCGTCTACGCCTGCGGCCGCGACGGCATCGCCTCGCTGACCAAGCCGGAGGACGGCACCGTCCCGGCCGACTCCACCAGCCTGGAGCCGTTCTTCTCCACGATCCTGGAGCACATCCCGGCGCCGACCTACGACGAGGACGCCCCGCTCCAGGCCCACGTCACCAACCTCGACGCCGACAACTTCCTCGGCCGTATCGCGCTGCTGCGCGTCGAGCAGGGTGAGCTGCGCAAGGGCCAGACCGTCGCGTGGATCAAGCGCGACGGAACCGTCAGCAACGTCCGCATCAGCGAGCTGATGATGACCGAGGCGCTCACCCGCAAGCCCGCCGAGAAGGCCGGCCCGGGTGACATCTGCGCCGTCGCCGGTATCCCCGACATCATGATCGGCGAGACCCTCGCCGACCCCGAGAACCCGATCGCCCTCCCGCTGATCACGGTAGACGAGCCCGCGATCTCCATGGTCATCGGCACCAACACCTCCCCGCTGGTCGGCCGCGGCGCCACCGGCAAGGGCGCCGACAACAAGGCGGCCGTCAAGGACCGCAAGGTCACCGCCCGCCAGGTCAAGGACCGCCTCGACCGCGAGCTGATCGGCAACGTCTCGCTCCGCGTCCTCGACACCGACCGTCCCGACGCCTGGGAGGTCCAGGGCCGTGGTGAGCTCGCGCTCGCCATCCTCGTCGAGACCATGCGCCGCGAGGGCTACGAGCTGACCGTCGGCAAGCCGCAGGTCGTCACCAAGGAGATCGACGGCAAGACCTACGAGCCGGTCGAGCGCATGACGATCGACGTGCCCGAGGAGCACATGGGCGCCGTCACGCAGCTCATGGGCGTGCGCAAGGCCCGTATGGACAACATGTCCAACCACGGCTCCGGCTGGGTCCGCATGGAGTTCGTCGTGCCCTCCCGCGGCCTCATCGGCTTCCGCACCGAGTTCCTGACCAGCACCCGCGGCACGGGCATCGCCCACTCCATCCACGAGGGCTTCGAGCCCTGGTTCGGCCCGCTGCAGACCCGTAGCAACGGCTCCCTGGTCGCCGACCGCTCCGGCACCGTCACCGCCTTCGCGATGACGAACCTCCAGGAGCGCGGTGTGCTGTTCGTGGAGCCGGGCACCGAGGTGTACGAGGGCATGATCGTCGGCGAGAACTCGCGCTCCGACGACATGGACGTCAACATCACCAAGGAGAAGAAGCTCACCAACATGCGGTCGTCGACGGCGGACGTGACCGAGTCGATCGTGCCGCCGCGCAAGCTCTCCCTGGAGCAGTCGCTGGAGTTCTGCCGCGACGACGAGTGCGTCGAGGTGACCCCGGAGGCGGTCCGCATCCGCAAGGTCGTCCTCGACCAGCGCGAGCGCGCCCGCGCCGCCAGCCGCGCCAAGCACGGCTGAGGCACGGCCGCCTTATGGCCGAGAAGACGGCCGCATTCCGGCCGACAGAACAGGGCCCGCCCGGCACGAAGCCGGGCGGGCCCTGTTCTGTCGGGGGATCGTACGGGTCGGGGGATCGTAAAGCCCGTGCAGGGTTTTCCCTATAACCGCGCGTCAGGTCCCTCACTCGTACCCGTCGGGCTGCCCGCCGTTGTTACAGTGACCGGCGGCTTACCGGGCCCTCGCGCCGGTCTGTTCCGCGCCATGGCGTCGACACAGCTTGTTCCGCCGCTGCGCGCAACTGATTTTCCATCCCTTCTGTCCGCTATCCGGACACCATTGCCCGATAGTTGTGTAACAAGTCCGTTTCGCAGGGATCTTTCACCAAACCCTTTGTCCGGATTTTGGAAGAAGTACGCGGCAGGTGTGATCGAACCGAGACCTTGAAGGTGTGGTTCGCTCCTGGCGCATGGCAGATAGTTAGGCGCGTAGAGCTCGGATAAACGGGTCACGCGCTGCTGGCGGCGCCGACTCACGAGCGCGGGGAGCACCTGACCATTTCAGGCACCGGTAACGGTGATGTGTCATGTGCTCCCCCTTGCGGTGAACCAATGGACTCATGAGGAGGAGCCCCATGCGTGGTGCCAAGAGCGCCAAGTGGGTTGCGATAGCCGCGGTTGTGGCGCTGGGTGCGACGGCCTGTGGCGGCGGCGGGGACAGCGGCAGCTCGGGCAGCGGCAAGGGCAACGGCGTCGTGTCGGTGGAGATCGGTGAGCCGCAGAACAGCCTGGTTCCCACCAACACGTACGAGACCGAGGGCGGCCAGGTCATCAACGCCCTCTTCACGGGTCTGACCAAGCTTGACGCCAACAACAAGGTCGTCAACGCCATGGCGCAGTCGATCGAGACCAAGGACAACAAGGTCTGGACGATCAAGCTGAAGCCGGGCTACACCTTCCACAACGGCGAGAAGGTCACCGCCCAGTCCTTCATCGACGCCTGGAACTACGGCGCCAACCAGGCCAACGCCCAGCAGACCAACCCCCTGTTCAGCCACATCCAGGGCTGGAGCGACCTGAACCCGGGCGAGGGCAAGAAGCCCAAGACCGACAAGATGTCCGGCCTGAAGGCCGTCGACGACAACACCCTCCAGGTCACCCTGACCAGTCCGTTCTCCGCCTTCCCGACGCAGCTGTCCTTCACGGCGTTCGTCCCGCTGCCCAAGGCGTTCTTCAAGGACCCGAAGGGCTTCGGCGAGGCCCCGATCGGCAACGGCCCCTTCAAGATGAAGGGCACGTTCAAGCACAACGAGTCGATCAGCGTCACGAAGTACGACAAGTACCCCGACGCCTCGAAGATCGAGGTCAAGGGTGTCGACTTCAAGATCTACTCGAACCTGGACACCGCCTACAAGGACCTCGTCGCCGGCAACCTCGACAGCCTGCTGACGATCCCGAACTCGGGCCTGCCGACCTACAAGAAGGACCTTCCGGGTCGCACGATCGACGAGCCGGACTCGGCCGTCGGTTACATCGGCTTCCCGATCAAGTACAACAAGGCCTTCCAGAACGCGGACCTGCGCAAGGCCATCTCCATGTCGATCGACCGGAAGACGATCGCCGACAAGATCTTCCTCGGTGCCCGTACGCCCGCCGACGACTACATCAGCCCCATCATCGACGGCTACCGCAAGGGGGCCTGTGGCGAGGCCTGCACCCTGAACCCGGCCAAGGCCAAGGAGCTCTACAAGAAGAGCGGCGGGCTGCCCGGCAACAAGCTGGAGATCGGCTACAACGCGGACGGCGGCCACAAGGAGTGGGTCGAGGCAGTCGCCAACCAGATTCAGCAGAACCTGGGCATCAAGGTGACGGCCAAGCCGTTCGAGCAGTTCCAGACGATCCTGAACGACCTGGACGCCAAGAAGTACCACGGCGCGTTCCGTATGGGCTGGAGCATGGACTACCCGGACATGGAGGACTACCTCCGTCCGGTCTTCTCGAAGGACGCCATCACCTCCGGCTCGAACTACGCCGGTTACGTGAACAAGGACTTCGAGAAGCTCCTCGTCGAGGGCGACAAGGCCCCGTCGCACGAGGCGGCCATCAAGAAGTACCAGGAGGCCGACGACGTCGTCCTCAAGGACTTGCCGTACATCCCGGTGTACTTCTACACGCTGAACGCCGGCTTCAGCGACAAGATCAAGTCGATGAAGGTCGCCGGTCACCAGATCCTGTGGGACACGGTCAAGCTCAGCTGAGCCAGGACTGAGCAGTTCCGACACAGCGGATACAGGGTGAGCAGGGGGAGGACGCACGCCTTCCCCTGCTCACCCCTTCTGCCGTCTCCCGTCCGACAGTGCCGCTGCCCCGGCCGCGGGCGGGTCGAGCACCCCCCTCTGGAGTTCCCATGGGCCGATACGTCGTGCGCCGTCTCCTGCAGGTGATCCCTGTGGTGATAGGCGTCACGTTCATCATCTTCTGCCTGGTCTTCGCGCTGCCCGGCGACCCGATCCAGGCACTGGCCGGCGACAAGCGCGCCGACCCCAACGTCGCGGCGATCCTTCGCGCGCACTACCACCTCAACGAGCCGCTCTACCAGCAGTACTGGCACTACATCAGCGGCGTCTTCACCGGTGACCTCGGTGAGACCTACAACGGACGTGCCATCTCCGACATCGTCTCCGAGCGGTTCCCGGTCACCCTCAAGCTGGGTCTGACCGCCTTCGGCATCGAGGCCGTCATCGGCATCGTGGCGGGCATCCTCTCCGCGCTGAAGAAGGGCAAGTTCCTCGACAACGTGGTGCTGGTCGCCACGCTCGTGCTGATCTCGATCCCGGTCTTCGTGCTCGGTAGCGTGCTCCAGCTGGAGTTCGGCGTAAGCCTCAAGATCACGCCCGTCGCCGGCGTCGAGAAGGGCTGGCCGCAGAGCTACATCCTCCCGGCCATCGTGCTCGCCTCGATCTCGATGGCGTACATCGCGCGGCTGGTCCGGACGAGCATGACGGAGTCGATCCGCGCCGACTACGTCCGCACCGCGATCGCCAAGGGTCTGCCGCAGCGGCGGGTCATCGGCCTGCACGCGCTGCGCAACTCCCTGATCCCGGTCGTCACCTTCCTGGGCTTCGACCTCGGCGCCCTCATGGGCGGCGCCATCATCACCGAGCGCGTGTTCAACCTGCCCGGCATCGGTGGCCAGTTGGCCCAGTCCGTGTATCTGCGCGAGCGGCCCGTCGTCGTCGGTCTGGTGACCCTGCTGGTGCTGATCTACCTGGTCGCCAACCTCCTCGTAGACCTGCTGTACGCCGTGCTCGACCCGAGGATCCGCTATGAGTGAGAAGACGATGGAGAAGCCTGTCACGACCGACGCGGCGACCCTGGCGAAGGAGGCGGATGCCGAGGAGAAGGCGGCGGCCCGTCAGGCGAGCCTGCTCAGGGACGGTTGGGCGGACCTGCGCAAGCGGCCCATGTTCCTCGTCTCGGCCTTCGTCATCCTGTGCCTGCTCGCCCTGGCGGTCGCGCCCGGCCTGTTCACGGCGCGCTCCCCGTTCTCGGACGGCTTCTGCCAGCTGCAGAACTCCATGGACGGGCCGTCGTCCGGGCACCTGTTCGGCTTCGACGTCCAGGGCTGCGACATCTACACGCGGACCGTGTACGGCACCCGCAACTCGATCGTCGTCGGTGTGGTGACCACGGTGGCCACCACGCTGCTCGGCGGTCTGCTGGGCATGCTGGCCGGCCTGGTCGGCGGCTGGATCGACGCGGTGCTGTCCCGGATCACCGAGGTCTTCTCGGCCCTGCCGCTCATCATCGGCGGTCTGCTGATCATGTCGATCTGGCGCACCGGCGACGTGTGGTCGGTCTCGTTCATCATGGCGATTCTCGGCTGGCCGCAGGTCTACCGGATCATGCGCGGCGAGGTCATCTCGAACAAGTACAACGACTACGTGCTGGCCGCCCGGGCGCTGGGCGCGGGCTCGTGGCGGATCGCGTTCCGGCACATCCTGCCGAACACGCTCGCTCCCGTCATCGTCATCACCACGATGAACCTCGGCGTCTACATCTCCGCCGAGGCCGCCCTGTCCTACCTGGGCATCGGCATCCAGTCCCCGAACATCTCCTGGGGTCTGATGATCAGTGACGCCCAGGACCGGTTCCTGACCTCGCCGCACGCGCTGCTCTTCCCGGCCGGCGCCCTGAGCATCACCGTGCTGGCGTTCATCATGCTCGGCGACGTCGTCCGCGACGCCTTCGACCCCAAGATGCGCTGAGGGAGGCGTACGTGACCATCATCGACCCGACGGACGCCGTCCCGGCTCCGCGACCCGGCGAGCCCGAGAAGACCGGCCCGCTGCTCGAAGTGCGCGACCTGCACGTCGAGTTCCACACCCGCGAGGGCGTGGTCAAGGCCGTCAACGGCGTCAACTACTCGGTGAACTCCGGGGAGACGCTCGCCGTGCTCGGTGAGTCCGGCTCCGGCAAGTCCGTGACCGCACAAGCGATCATGGGCATTCTCGACATGCCGCCGGCCCGCATTCCCAAGGGGGAGATCCGCTTCTACGGCCAGGACATGCTCACCATGTCCGGCGAGGAGCGGCGCAAGCTGCGCGGTGCGCGGATCGCGATGATCTTCCAGGACGCGCTGTCCGCGCTCAACCCCGTACTCAGCGTGGGCTTCCAGCTCGGCGAGATGTTCCGCGTCCACCAGGGGCTGTCCCGCAAGCAGGCCAAGGCCAAGGCCATCGAGCTGATGGACCGGGTGAAGATCCCGGCGGCCGCGGCCCGCGTGAACGACTACCCCCACCAGTTCTCCGGCGGTATGCGCCAGCGCATCATGATCGCCATGGCGCTCGCCCTGGAGCCTGACCTGATCATCGCCGACGAGCCGACGACGGCCCTCGACGTGACGGTGCAGGCCCAGGTGATGGACCTGCTCGCGGAGCTGCAGCGCGAGTACCACATGGGCCTGATCCTCATCACCCACGACCTCGGTGTCGTGGCGGACGTCGCCGACAAGATCGCGGTGATGTACGCGGGCCGGATCGTGGAGACGGCACCGGTGCACGAGCTGTACAAGCGCCCGGCCCACCCCTACACCCGCGGGCTGCTCGACTCGATCCCGCGCCTGGACCAGAAGGGCCAGGAGCTCTACGCGATCAAGGGTCTGCCGCCCAACCTGCTGAAGGTTCCGACGGGTTGCGCCTTCAACCCGCGCTGCGAGAAGGCGCAGGACCTCTGCCGTACGGAGCTTCCGCCGCTGGTCCCGGTGACCGAGCGGGACGGAACGGAACTGCCGGGCCGCGCCAGCGCGTGCCACTTCTGGAAGGAGACGATCCATGGCTGACCCGACCAAGGCCGACGAGCCGAAGGACGCGACGCCGAACGTCTCCGACGTACAGGTCGCCGACGTGCACTCCGAGGAGGAGGCGGTCGCCGCCCTCGACGCGGTGGTCGACCGGGGCGAGCCGATCCTGCAGGTGCGCAACCTCGTCAAGCACTTCCCGCTTACTCAAGGCATCCTGTTCAAGCGCCAGATCGGCGCGGTGAAGGCCGTCGACGGCATCTCCTTCGACCTGTACCAGGGCGAGACCCTGGGCATCGTGGGCGAGTCCGGCTGCGGCAAGTCGACGGTGGCCAAGCTCCTGATGAACCTGGAGCGGGCGACGGCCGGCGAGATCTTCTACAAGGGCCAGGACATCACCAAGCTGTCCGGCAGGGCCCTGAAGGCCGTGCGGCGCAACATCCAGATGATCTTCCAGGACCCGTACACGTCGCTCAACCCCCGTATGACGGTGGGCGACATCATCGGCGAGCCCTTCGACATCCACCCCGAGGTGGCACCCAAGGGCGACCGGCGCCGCAAGGTGCAGGAGCTGCTGGACGTCGTCGGCCTCAACCCGGAGTACGTCAACCGCTATCCGCACCAGTTCTCGGGCGGTCAGCGCCAGCGCATCGGCATCGCCCGCGGCCTCGCGCTCAACCCCGAGATCATCATCTGCGACGAGCCGGTGTCGGCCCTGGACGTGTCGGTCCAGGCGCAGGTCATCAACCTGATGGAGCGGCTGCAGGACGAGTTCAACCTCTCCTACATCTTCATCGCGCACGATCTGTCGATCGTCCGTCACATCTCGGACCGCGTGGGCGTGATGTACCTCGGCAAGATGGCCGAGATCGGCACGGACGAGCAGATCTACGACCACCCGACGCACCCGTACACCCAGGCGCTGCTGTCGGCGGTCCCCGTGCCGGACCCGGACGCCCGCGAGCACCGCGAGCGCATCATTCTCACCGGCGACGTGCCGTCCCCGGCCAACCCGCCCTCGGGCTGCCGTTTCCGCACCCGCTGCTGGAAGGCCCAGGACAAGTGCGCCGAGAAGACCCCGCTCCTCGCGATTCCCGAGCGCTTCAAGGACTCGGACTCCCCGGCGGCCCACGAGTCGGCCTGCCACTTCGCCGAGGAGAAGGACGTCGTCCACGCGGCGTGACTCCTCGCGTCTCGGAGGGCGCTGCGAGCCGGAGACGGCCAGCAGCGCCCTCTGTTCTTGTAAAAGACGTCATATGACCATCGCTGCTCGGACCGGCACGGCGCCCCCGGACACGGGCTGCGGCCCGGCGCCCCGCAGTGGCCGGGTCGCGGAGGGCGGTGACCCGACCTCCGCGAGCGGGACCGGCGCCGCCTTCGGCACCTTCGGCGAGCTGCTGCAGGGAGTGCTCCCGGACGGCAGCGCCTTCCTCGTCACGCTGCCCGTCGACGTCTGGGCCCGGGCCCGTTTCCGGCTCGGCGGACCCGGCCCGCAGGTCCGGGTCCGGCCGCCGGGCAAGCACAAGGCGCGGCAGGTGGCCCGGCTGGTGCTGGACGCCGTCGGCCACGGCGGTGGTGGGCTGCTGGAGCTGAGCGGCGAACTGCCCGAGGGCAAGGGGCTGGCCAGTTCGTCGGCGGACCTGGTCGCCACGGTGCGCGCGGTGGGCGCGGCCGTCGGGGTGCGGTTCACGCCCGCCGAGACGGAGGCGTTCCTGCGCGGGATCGAGCCCTCCGACGGTGTCATGTACGACGAGATCGTCGCCTTCCACCACCGCGCCGTACGGCTGCGCAGGCGGCTGGGCCGGCTGCGGCCGCTCGTCGTCGTGGCCCACGACGAGGGTGGCCAGGTCGACACGGTCCGGCACAACCGGGGCCCGCTGCCCTTCGGGGCACAGGAGCGGTCGGAGTACGCCCGGCTGCTGGCGGAGCTGGACGAGGCGGTGGCCGGCGGCGACCTCGCCGCGGTGGGCCGGGTCAGCACGCGCAGCGCGGAGCTGAACGCGCTGGTGCGTCCCCGCGCGGGCCTCGCGCCGCTGCGCGACGCCTGCCGGGAGGCGGACGGCATCGGTCTGGTGCTCGCCCACAGCGGCACCATGCTCGGCGTCGCGTTCGCCGCGGACGATCCGGAGCTGGCCGACAAGTCGGACTACGTACGCAGGGCGTGCGCGGCGTGGCCGGGCACGGTGTCCGTGTTCCGCACGCTGGGTGAAGGCAGCACCTGGTCGGCGCCGGCCGACGCGGGAGGAGAGACGTGATCTACGAAGGCGCGTACGACGTCCCGCCCCGCCCCGCCCCCCTCGCCCCGCCCCCCGCCCCGCCCTGCCTCCGCCTCCGCCCCCGCCCCGCACCCGCCGCCGGCCCGGGGCGCCCCCTTTGGCTGCGTCCGTCCGACTGGAGTGTTGCCCGGCCCGGTGGGGCGTACGTGCGATATGACTCTTATGTGATGATATGTACCCATATCGCATCAGTGTCGCGGCGCCGGCGGCACCGGGCACTCCGAGGAGGCACTCCATGCGTGGAGCCACGCACGCCCAGTGGGCCGCATGCGCGGCGGCGGCAGCGCTCACGGCCACCGCCTGTGGGGGCGGCGGGAGCAGCAGCGGCGGCGCTGACGGCGGCGGGGTGCTCAGCTCCTCCTGGGGCGACCCGCAGAACCCGCTGGAGCCGGCCAACACCAACGAGGTGCAGGGCGGCAAGGTCCTCGACATGATCTTCCGCGGGCTGAAGCGGTACAACCCGAAGACCGGCAAGGCCGAGAACATGCTCGCCGAGAAGATCGACACCTCGGACTCGCAGAACTTCACCATCACCGTCAAGGACGGCTGGACGTTCAGCAACGGCGAGGCGGTCACCGCCAAGTCCTTCGTCGACGCCTGGAACTACGGCGCGAGCCTGAAGAACAACCAGAAGAACGCGTACTTCTTCGGCTACATCGAGGGCTACGACAGGGTCCACCCCGGCAACGGCAAGCAGAGCGCCGACACGCTCTCCGGGCTCAAGGTAACGGGCCCGAGGACCTTCACCGTCAAGCTCAACCAGAAGTTCTCGACCTTCCCCGACACCCTCGGCTACCCGGCCTTCGCCCCGCTGCCCAGCGCGTTCTTCACCCACCACGCGGCCTGGGTGAGCAAGCCGGTCGGCAACGGCCCGTACACCGTCGAGTCGTACACCAAGGGCTCCGAGATGTCCCTGAAGAAGTGGGACGCCTACCCCGGCGACGACAAGGCCCAGAACGGCGGTGTGACCCTCAAGGTCTACACCGACAACAACACCGCCTACACCGACCTGATGGCCGGCAACCTCGACCTGGTCGACGACGTCCCCGCCGCCCAGCTGAAGAACGTCAAGAACGACCTCGGCGACCGCTACCTCAACACCCCGGCCGGCATCATCCAGACCCTGGCCTTCCCGTACTACGACAAGAACTGGGACAAGAGCGGGTCGGAGAAGGTCCGCACGGGCCTGTCCATGGCCATCAACCGCAAGCAGATCACCGACACCATCTTCCAGAACACCCGCACCCCGGCCACCGACTGGACCTCCCCGGTCCTCGGCACGGAGGGCGGCTTCAAGGAAGGCCTGTGCGGGAGCGCCTGCGACTACAACCCCACCCAGGCCAAGAAGCTGGTCCAGGAGGGCGGCGGACTCCCCGGCGGCCAGGTGAAGATCACCTACAACGCGGACTCGGGCTCGCACAAGCAGTGGGTGGACGCCGTGTGCAACTCCATCAACAACGCGCTCGGCAACGACAAGGCCTGCGTCGGCAACCCGGTCGGCACCTTCGCCGACTTCCGCAACCAGATCACCCAGCACAAGATGTCGGGCCCGTTCCGGGCCGGCTGGCAGATGGACTACCCGCTCATCCAGAACTTCCTGCAGCCGCTGTACTACACCAACGCCTCCTCCAACGACGGCAAGTGGTCCAACAAGGAGTTCGACAAGCTCGTCGACCAGGCCAACGCCGAGACCGACACCGTGAAGGCGATCGGACTCTTCCAGCAGGCCGAGGGAGTCGTCCGGGACAACATGGCCGCCATCCCGCTGTGGTACCAGAACGGCAGCGCCGGCTACTCGGAGCGGTTGTCCAACGTGGCGCTCAACCCCTTCAGCGTTCCCGTCTACAACGAGATCAAGGTCAGCTGAGTCGCCATGGGGCGCTACGTCGCCAGGCGTCTGCTCCAGATGATCCCGGTGTTCGTCGGGGCCACGCTGCTGATCTTCCTGATGGTGAACGTGATGGGCGACCCCATCGCGGGACTGTGCGGCGAGCGGCAGTGCGACCCGGCGACGGCCGCGCAGCTGAAGAAGGAGTTCGGCCTCGATAAGCCGGTCTGGCAGCAGTACCTGACCTACATGGGCAACGTCTTCACCGGCGACTTCGGCACCGCCTTCAACGGCCAGAAGGTCACCGAGCTGATGGCGACGGCGTTCCCCGTCACCATCCGGCTGACCATCGTCGCGATCCTCTTCGAGATCGTCATCGGCATCACCCTGGGCGTGGTGACCGGGCTGCGGCGCGGCCGCCCGGTCGACACCACGGTCCTCGTCCTCACCCTCGTCGTCATCTCCGTCCCCACCTTCGTCACCGGCCTGCTGCTCCAGCTGCTGCTCGGCGTCGAGTGGGGCTGGATCAAACCGTCGGTCTCCCCGGACGCCGCCTTCGGCGAACTGATCGTGCCGGGCCTGGTCCTCGCCTCCGTCTCCCTCGCCTACGTCACCCGCCTGACCCGCACCTCCATCGCGGAGAACAGGCGGTCCGACTACGTCCGCACGGCGATCGCCAAGGGCCTGCCGAGACGGCGTGTCGTCGTCCGGCATCTGCTGCGCAACTCGCTCATCCCCGTGGTCACCTTCATCGGCACCGACATCGGCGCCCTCATGGGCGGCGCCATCGTCACCGAGCGCATCTTCAACATCCACGGCGTCGGCTACCAGCTCTACCAGGGCATCCTCCGCCAGAACACCCAGACCGTCGTCGGCTTCGTGACGGTCCTCGTCCTGGTCTTCCTGGTCGCCAACCTGCTCGTCGACCTCCTCTACGCCGTACTCGACCCGAGGATCCGCTATGCCTGAGCAGCCCTACGAGCCCGAGGGCGCGATCGCCGGGACCGGCATGGGCGGCGCGATGGACCTGGCGGCGAGCGAGGCGACGACGCTGGAGAGGACTCCAGGAGGCCCGGAAGGCACGGGCCCGCAGGAGAAACCGAGGAGCCTGTGGTCCGACGCCTGGCGCGATCTGCGCCGCAACCCCGTCTTCATCGTCTCGGCCCTGGTGATCCTCTTCCTCGTCGTCGTCTCCATCTGGCCGTCCCTGATCGCCTCCGGCAACCCTCTCAAGTGCGACCTCGCCAAGGCCCAGGAGGGCTCGCAGCCGGGACATCCCTTCGGCTACGACGGCCAGGGCTGCGACGTCTACACGCGCACCGTCTACGGGGCGCGCGCGTCCGTCACGGTCGGCGTCTGCGCCACGCTCGGCGTGGCGCTCCTCGGCTCGGTCCTCGGCGGGCTCGCCGGCTTCTTCGGCGGGGTGGGGGACTCGGTCCTGTCCCGGATCACCGACATCTTCTTCGCGATCCCGGTCGTCCTCGGCGGTCTGGTGCTGCTGTCCGTGGTGACCAGCAACACCGTCTGGCCGGTCGTCGGGTTCATGGTGCTGCTCGGCTGGCCGCAGATCTCGCGCATCGCGCGCGGCTCGGTCATCACCGTCAAGCAGAACGACTACGTCCAGGCCGCCCGCGCCCTCGGCGCCTCCAACTCCCGCATCCTGCTGCGGCACATCGCGCCCAACGCGGTGGCGCCGGTGATCGTCGTGGCGACCATCGCGCTCGGCACCTACATCGCGCTGGAGGCGACCCTGTCGTACCTCGGCGTCGGACTGAAGCCGCCGAGCGTGTCCTGGGGCATCGACATCTCCGCCGCCTCCCCCTACATCCGCAACGCCCCGCACGCGCTGCTGTGGCCCTCCGGAGCGCTGGCGATCACCGTGCTCGCGTTCATCATGCTCGGCGACGCGGTGCGTGACGCCCTCGACCCGAAGCTGAGGTGAACCGCCGTGCTGCTCGAAGTGCGCGACCTGCGCGTGGAGTTCCCGACCCGGGACGGGGTGGCCCACGCCGTCAACGGCGTCACCTACCACGTGGACGCGGGCGAGACGCTCGCCGTGCTCGGTGAGTCCGGTTCCGGCAAGTCCGTGACCGCGCAGGCCGTCATGGGGATCCTCGACATGCCGCCCGGGAGGATCACCGGCGGGGAGATCCTCTTCCGGGGCAGGGACCTGCTGACGCTGAAGGAGGAGCAGCGGCGCAGGATCCGGGGCGCCGAGATGGCGATGATCTTCCAGGACGCGCTGTCGGCCCTGAACCCCGTGCTGACCGTGGGCGACCAGCTCGCCGAGATGTTCGTCGTGCACCGGGGGATGTCGAGGAAGGACGCGCGGGCCAAGGCCGTCGAACTGATGGACCGGGTGCGCATCCCGGCCGCCGCCCAGCGGGTGCGCGACTACCCCCACCAGTTCTCCGGCGGCATGCGCCAGCGCATCATGATCGCCATGGCGATGGCGCTGGAACCGGCGCTCATCATCGCCGACGAGCCGACCACCGCCCTCGACGTCACCGTCCAGGCCCAGGTCATGGACCTGCTCGCGGAACTCCAGCGCGAGTACCACATGGGGCTCGTCCTCATCACCCACGACCTGGGCGTGGTCGCCGACGTCGCCGACCGCATCGCGGTGATGTACGCGGGCCGGATCGTCGAGTCGGCGCCGGTGCACGACATCTACAAGGCGCCCGCGCACCCGTACACGCGTGGTCTGCTGGACTCGATCCCGCGCCTGGACCAGAAGGGCCGGGAGCTCTACGCCATCAAGGGCCTGCCGCCCAACCTGATGAACATCCCGCCGGGCTGCCCCTTCCACCCGCGCTGCCCCATGGCCCGGGACGTGTGCCGGACCGACGTACCGCCGCTCTACGAGGTGGACGAGGTGGACGAGGTGGACGAGGTGGACGAGGTGGACGAGGTGGACGAGGTGGACGAGGTGGACGAGGGGGACGTGGGGGACGGCGGAGAGGCAGCCCGGGCGAGCGCCTGCCACTTCTGGAGGGAGTGCCTGCATGGCTGAGCCGATTCTCCAGGTCAGCGGGCTCGTCAAGCACTACCCGCTCACCCGGGGCGTCCTCTTCAAGAAGCGGATCGGCGCGGTCAAGGCGGTCGACGGCGTCGACTTCACCCTCGGCAGGGGCGAGACCCTGGGCATCGTGGGAGAGTCCGGCTGCGGCAAGTCGACGGTGGCCAGGATGCTGTGCAATCTGGAACGGCCCACGGCGGGTTCCATCCGGTTCAAGGGCGAGGACATCACCAAGCTGTCCGGCAAGGCCCTCAAGGCCGTACGGCGCAACATCCAGATGGTCTTCCAGGACCCGTACACCTCGCTCAACCCCCGGATGACGGTGGGCGACATCATCGGGGAGCCGTACGAGATCCATCCGGAGGCGGCCCCGAAGGGCGAACGGCGTCGGAAGGTCCAGGAACTGCTGGACGTCGTCGGGCTCAACCCCGAGTACATCAACCGCTATCCGCACCAGTTCTCCGGCGGCCAGCGCCAACGCATCGGCATCGCACGCGGGCTGGCCCTGCGCCCCGAGATCATCGTCGCCGACGAGCCGGTCTCCGCGCTGGACGTGTCGGTGCAGGCGCAGGTCATCAACCTGATGGAGCGGCTGCAGAACGAGTTCGAGCTGAGCTACGTGTTCATCGCGCACGACCTGTCGATCGTGCGGCACATCTCGGACCGGGTGGGGGTGATGTACCTGGGGCGGATCGTGGAGATCGGCAGCGACGCCGAGATCTACGACCACCCGACGCACCCCTACACCCAGGCGCTGCTGTCCGCCGTTCCCGTGCCCGATCCGGAGGCCCGGGAGCACCGCGAGCGGATCATCCTCTCGGGGGACGTGCCGTCCCCGACGAACATTCCCTCCGGCTGCCGTTTCCGCACCCGCTGCTGGAAGGCGCAGGAGCGCTGCGCGCTGGAGGTGCCGCCGCTCGCGGTGCCCGCCGAGTTCCGGTCCAGCCCCGGACCTGCGGCGCACGACTCGGCCTGCCACTTCGCGGAGGAGAAGCAGGTGGTGCCGCCGGAGCCGCCGGACGATCACGGTGCCGTCACGGTATAGCCGTACAAACCCGTACCAACTGCGTTAACACGCAGGCAACTTCACGGAAGCGGTACCGATATACGGACGCGCCAGTCTGAACAGCGTACGGCCGTGCGGGTGCTGTAAACGGGCCGGGGCGCGCCATGTCGCCCCGGCCCGTTGCCGTGCCCGGGTGCGCCTAGGCCGGCCGCAGTGAACGCTTCAGGAAGTCCACCTGGAGCAGCAGCAGGTTCTCCGCGACCTGCTCCTGCGGGGTCATGTGCGTGACCCCGGACAGCGGCAGCACCTCGTGCGGGCGGCCGGCGGCGAGCAGGGCGGAGGACAGGCGCAGGGCGTGGGCGACCACCACGTTGTCGTCGGCCAGGCCGTGCACGATCATCAGCGGGCGGTGCGGCTCGGCGGGCGAGGACAGGCCGTCGTCGGTGACCAGGGAGCTCTTGGCATACGCCTCCGGGGAGGCGGCCGGGTCGCCCAGGTACCGCTCCGTGTAGTGGGTGTCGTACAGCCGCCAGTCGGTGACCGGGGCGCCCGCGATGCCCGCGTGGAAGACGTCGGGGCGGCGCAGCACGGCCAGGGCCGCCAGGTAGCCGCCGTAGGACCAGCCGCGGATCGCCACCCGGGACAGGTCGAGCGGGTACGTCTTGGCGAGGTCCTGGAGGGCCTCGACCTGGTCGTCGAGGGAGACCGTGAAGTCGTGGTGGACCGCCTTCTCCCACGCGGGGGAGCGGCCCGGGGTGCCGCGGCCGTCGGCGACGACCACCGCGAACCCCTGGTCGGCGAACCACTGGGAGGTCAGGTGCGCGTTGTGCGCGGCGACCACGCGTGGGCCGTGCGGACCACCATAGGGGTCCATGAGGACCGGGAGGAGAGTGTCACCGGGGTAGTCCTTAGGCATAAGCACGGCGCACGGGATTCGGCGTGCGCCCCCCTGGGTGAGGGTCACGCGCGGGGACAAACCGGGATCTTCGGCGTACGAGGCGATGGTCGCCGCCTGCTCGCCTCCGCGCAGCACCTGCACCCGGGCGCCGGGCCGGTCGAGCGTGGCGGAGACCAGCACGGTCACGCCCCCGGCGCGCACCGCCGAGTGCACGCCGGGCTCCTGGGAGAGGCGCTCCACGCCCAGCTCGTTGACCCGGTAGACGTGCACCTCGCCGGTCTCCGGCGCGGCCGCCTCCTCGCCCGCCGAGGCGGAGAGGAGCACGTCGTCGTCGGAGACGTCGAGCACCGCCCGGACGTGCAACTGCGGCCCGGTCAGCGGGCGTTCGCCGACCGCCAGTACCCGCGCGCCGCCCTCGTCCGCGATGCGCACCAGCTGCCCGGAGGGGGTCCAGCAGGGCACCCCGGGGAAAAGATCAAGCCATGTTGGATCTTCGTCGGCGTGCACCATCCGGGTCGCGCCCGAGTCCGGGTCCACGGCCAGGTACAGCTGGCTGCGCTGGTCCCGCGCCTGCACCAGCAGCAGCGGGGCACCCGCCGCTGACCAGTGCACACGCGCCAGATACGGGTACCGCGCCCGGTCCCAGACCACCTCCGTGCGCACCCCGTCGAGGTCCGTCACGAACAGCCGTACGTCCGCGTTGTCGGTGCCCGCCACCGGGTACGCGACCCGCTGCGGCTCGCGCTCCGGATGCGCCGGATCGGAGATCCACCACCGCCGCACCGGCGTGTCGTCCACGCGCGCCACCAGCAGCCGGTCCGACTCCGGCGCCCACCAGAAGCCCCGCGAACGGCCCATCTCCTCGGCCGCGACGAACTCGGCCAGTCCGTAGGTGACGGACTCCGACTCCGGCTCGGCGAGCGCCCGGTCGCCGTCGCCCTCGGCGCTCACCACCCTCAGGGCGCCCTGGGCGACGTAGGCGACGTGCCGTCCGTCGGGGGAAGGGCGCGGGTCGATCACCGGGCCGGGCACGGGGAGTTCGCGGGCCGTGCCGGCCCGCAGCTCCGCCGTGAAAAGCCGCCCTGACAAGGCAAAAGACGCCAACTCCACTGCCGTGTCGGTGGCGTAGCCGACGATTCCGGCGCCGCCCTCGCGGCTGCGCTCACGGCGCGCCCGCTCCTCGGGCGGGAGGTGCTCCAGCGCGCCGCCGAGGAGGGCGCGCGGGTCGGCGGCCACGCGCTCCCCGCCGTCCGTCACGTCGAGGACCCACAGGGAATTGGCCCGGTCCGTGCCGGAGCTCGAGCGCAGGAACACGACACGGGATGCGTCGGGCGCCACGGTGAACGCGCGCGGCGCGCCGAGCGTGAATCGCTGGGTACGCGCGTGCCGTCGGGGGAAGGAGACAGGCTCGGTCGTCATGCCCCGACCATATTGGCCATGCGCCCCCTTGTGCGGCCGTGCGCCGACCGATGCGCACGTACGGATAGTTATGATCGCTAGCGCATAGTGGGTATGAACCTGCCGCCCGTTGTGTGGATTTATCTGCCCCCATAGTCCGAACCCCCCGTGTCCCTGGGATCTTTGGAGGTGAGCCGCCGTGGCACTCTCGATTTCGGCGGTGGTGCTGCTGGCGATCATCGTCTTCCTGCTGATCAAGAAGTCCGGACTGAAGGCCGGTCACGCGATCGTGTGCATGCTCCTCGGCTTCTACCTCGCCTCCTCCACGGTCGCCCCCACGATCAACGAGCTGACCACGAACATCGCGGGGATGATCGGCAGCATCAAGTTCTGACGGCGCCGGGGGTCCTGGAGTACGTGGGACCGAGTTCCGCCCTCTGGCCGTCCTGTTCTGCTGCCACGCGGCGTCCGGCTCCGTAACCGAACACCGCATACGTCAGTGCCGGCCAGTTCGGTCATCGCCCGCTCCCTGGGCGGCGAGGTCGACGTACCGGAGGCCGAGGTCGAGTAGCGGGCCCGGCAGGGGCCGTGGATGACCCCCAGGACTCGCCGCGGCAACGGGCGGCGTGTGCCGGTCAGTCTTCGGACGCGTACGGCACGAAGTCGGCCCAGGCGGCGGGGGCGAAGGCCAGACGGGGGCCGTCTATGTTCTTGGAGTCGCGGACGCATCCGCAACTTCAGCGTCCTTCTGTCGCCGACGCCACGCGGCGCCCGCCTCGGCCGTCTTCTCGCCACTGAGCAACTCCGTACCTGGGGACTCCCCTTGGACCCGGCGGCGCCAATCGTCGCCGAGCTGGCGGCCAACGCGGCGACACACGGACGCGTCCCGGGTCGCGACTTCCGGCTCACGCTCCACGTCGTCGCCGACACCCTCCGGATCGAGTTCGCTGACACCCGCGGTGACCGTCTTCCGCATGCCCGACACCCCGCCAGACGCCGAGTCCGGCCGGGGTCTCGTCCTCGTCGACGCCCTGGCCGACCGCTGGGGCGTAGCCCCGGGACCGCCCCCCCCGCAAGACGGTATGGGCGGAGCTCGACCTCGCACCGACCTCCGCCGTCACGACCCCCGCCTGCTCCTTTCCGCCTGCGACACGGCCCACCTCGCCCCCGGCGTCGCAGCCTGGCTGGAGCGCGACGTCAGCCCCACCGCCGTACGACAGGCACTGGCCGCCGACCTGCCACCTGAGGGATTACGACGACCCGCCGCCCTCCTGGCCCACCGCCTCACCGCCCAGCTGCCACCCCCGCAGCCCCCCGTTCCGCGCACCCGCCCCACCGTCGGCTGCCCGGCACCCGCTCCAGACCTGCGACGGCTGCGACCGTCCCTTCCGCGCGCCCGAACCCGGCCGCTGCCGCGACTGCCGATGCGATCTCCGGGAGGCCGCCTAGCATGAACGGGACGATCCTTGCCCCTGGGCACAGACGAGGAGCGAGCGCCATGACCATCGCACCGGACAACGCGCGCCAGGGCGCCTCCCACATTTACCGGGCCATGCGGGACTTCGTTCAGTCCATGGACGACACCATCCCGGGCAAGTTCGAGATCACCAAGAAGGGGATCGTCCACGACATGATGGTGCCCATCGGTCCGCACGAGCTGACCACCCTGCACCTCCGGAAGCGCCTCGAAAAGGTGATGCCGGAGGAGCTCGTGGCCCACACGGGGGAGCCTGACGTCGAGGACGAGTCCGAGGGCATCATGCGCCGCCCCGACGTGATGGTGATCGCCCTGGCGGACATGGAAGTCCCGGGCTCCTTCGACCCCCGCACGCTGATCGCTGCCCTCGAGGTGGTGTCCCGCTCCAACCCGGACAACGACTGGGTGGGCAAGATGTCCGATTACCCGTTGATGGGAATCCCGGTCTACGCGGTCTTCGACCCCCGTACCGGCACCGGCGCCGTCCTCACCGACATCCACTCCACACCTGACGGCCCCCGCTACGCCACCCGCAAGGACTTCGTCTACGGCGAGGACGTCACCATCGCCGACTGGGCGATCCCGACGGACGGTCTGCCGCGCTACAGGGACGAGAACACCCAGGAGCCCGAGTCCTGACCTCACCGGGCTTGACGGCTCTCCCATCCGGAGGGCGTGATCCGGTGCTCGACGACAGGGTGTGACAGGCGGTCGGGGAGGTGGCGGGGGGAGCGCGGGCGCCTCGTAGGGTGGGACCCATGACGGAACTGCCCGCCCGGCGTCTGCTGCTGGTGCACGCGCACCCGGACGACGAGTCGATCAACAACGGCGCGACCATGGCCCGGTACGCGGCCGAGGGCGCCCGGGTGACCCTGGTCACCTGCACCCTCGGCGAGCGGGGCGAGGTCATGCCGCCCGAGCTCCGGCACCTGACCGGCGCTGCACTGGGCGCCCACCGGCGGCAGGAGCTCGCCGCCGCCATGCGCGAGCTGGGGGTCGAGGACTTCCGTCTGCTCGGGGGCGCCGGCAGATACCAGGATTCCGGGATGATGGGCCTTCCCGACAACGACGACCTGGACTGCCTGTGGCAGGCCGACGTCGACGCGGCCGCCGAGCACCTCGTCGCGGTGATCCGCGAGGTGCGCCCCCAGGTCCTCGTCACCTACGACGACAACGGCGGCTACGGCCACCCCGACCACATCCAGGCCCACCGCATCGCGATGCGCGCCGCCGACCTGGCCGCCGACGCCGCCGTCCGCCCCGACCTGGGCGAGCCCTGGCGGATCGCCAAGGTCTACTGGAACCGCGTACCGCGCTCCGTCGCCGAGGACGCCTTCGCCCGGCTCCAGGAGGACTTGCCCCGCCTGCCCTTCGCCAAGACGGCCACCGTCGACGACGTTCCCGGCGTCGTGGCCGACGAGCGGATCACCACCGAGGTCGACGGCACCGCCCACGCCGCTGCCAAGGCCGCCGCGATGCGGGCGCACGCCACCCAGATCGAGGTGGCCGAGCCGTACTTCGTCCTCTCCAACCAGCTCGCGCAGCCGATCTTCACGACCGAGTACTACGAGCTGGTGCGCGGGGAACGCGCCGGGGAGGCCGGGGAGAAGGAGACCGACCTGTTCGCCGGGACCGAGGAGACGTCATGAGCTCGGCAGACCGGGGCTCCCTGCTGGCCCAGCCCCTGCAGCGACCCTCCGCCGGGCGGATCACCGCCTACCTGGGGCTCTTCCTGCTCGGCGCGGCGGTCGGCGCCTCCGGGGCGCTGGTGCAGGCGGGGTGGTTCCCCGGCGGGCTGCTGCTCGCCCTCGCGGGCGCCGCCGGGCTCTTCCTGGGCGGCGCGCGGGCCGCCGGCAGCCGGGGCGGGGCCGTGGCGCCCGCCGCCGGCTGGGTGGTCGCCGTCGTTCTGCTCACCGCCAGCCGTCCCGAAGGGGACTTCCTCTTCGCCGCGGGCGGCGGCTCCTATCTCTTCCTGCTCGGCGGCATGGCCGTGGCTGTGATCTGTGCCACCTTGGGTCAGGGGCGGCAACCGGGTGGCGGCGACGTCCGACTTGGCAAGTGACGTACCACTTCTCCCTACCGCGCGCGTGCGGGTCCGGTGTGGGTTTCCCCAGCGGTCATGGGATACGCGCCAGAGGTGGCCAGTATGGTGGTGCGCGCCGCCGAGCCGCCCGAGGAGTGAGGTCGTGTCGGGCGGCGGAGCCAACCGGGAGAACCTGCCTTGAGTCGTGAAACTGACACTCCGTCCTCCGGGCCCAACGGGCGCGGCGGAGCCGCCTACCCCTCAGGGACGCCGCCGTACGGCATCCCGGCGGTGTCCGACGACGGTGCGGACGCGGGCCGTCCGTCCGCGCAGCCGGAGGGACGCAAGACCGAGACCACGCTGACGACCCGGATCCGGATCAACATCCCCGGGTCCCGGCCGATCCCGCCCGTCGTCGTGCGCAAGCCCGTCACCGAGGTTGAGGGCGCGGGCACGGGCGTGGGCGAGGACACCGGCGGCGACCCGCAGGCGTCGGCCGCCGGAACGTCCACCGGTACCGTCGAGCCGCCCGCCGAGCCCGCGGCCCCGGCCGAGGAGAAGGCGACCAGTGACTGGTTCGCGCCCCGCAAGTCCCCGGCGAGCAAGGGCGGTCAGGGCGGCGGCTCCACCAACGGCGCCGGGCTGCCCGGCGGTTCGGGCACGCCCGCGGCCGGGTCCGGCGCCGGTGCTTCCGGCGCCGGCGCTTCCGGCGGTACGCGACCGGGCGCCGGCCGCCCCGGTGGCGTGGTCGGCTCCATGAGCGTGCCGGGCGGCTCCCGGCCCGGCGGTGCGAACGGCTCCCGGCCCGGGGGCGCCTCCCGCCCCGGCGGTACCAACGGCGCCGGGCTGCCCGGTGCCACCGGTGGCCCCGTCGCGCCCGGCCACAGCGGCGGCACCGGCTCCTTCGACGTGACCGAGGCCCTGGCGGCGGGCCCGCTCGGAGGCAGCTCCCGCTCCGGCGGCGAGCCGCGCCGGGACGAGCTGCCGTACTTCTCGGAGAACGGACGCGGCGACCAGAACGGTCAGAACGGTCAGACCGGTCAGACCGGTCAGCACGGGCAGCACGGGCAGGGTGCTTACGGCGGTCAGGGCGGGCAGGGCGGCCCGAGCAGCCCCAGCGGCTTCAACGGGCCGGGCGCCCACGGCGGACCGGGCGGTCCCCAGCGCCCCGCCGGACCGACCGGCGGTCCGGTCACCGGGGACGGCCCGCTGGTGCCGCCCGTCGGCGGCGGGCCCGCGCCTGCTCCGGGCGGCGCTCCCGGTGCGCACGGCGCGCGTCCCGGCGGCGGTCTGAGCGACGACACCGCGATCCTCACTCCGCAGAAGCCGGCCCCCGAGCCGGGCACTCCCGGCTACGGCACCCCGCCGGACAACGTCTCCGGACACACCCTCACCAGCGGCATCCCCGTCGTGACGCCCGGCGCGGGCTCGCCGTTCGGGGCGGGAGCCGGCAGCGGCGGACCGGTCCCGCACACGTCTCCGAAGCTGCCCGCGCCCAGCACGCAGAGCACCGCCGCCGCGCCCAGGAAGAAGAAGGGCCGCAGCAAGCTGGCACTGCTCGGCGGCGGCCTGATCGCGATCGTCGGTCTCGCCTACGGCGCCGGACTGCTGATGAACCACTCCGACGTGCCCAAGGGCACCACCGTGCTCGGCGTCGACATCGGCGGCGGCACCCGCGACGACGCGGTCAAGAAGCTCGACGACGCCTTCGGCGGCCGGGTGAACACGCCGCTGAAGCTGTCGGTCGACGGCAAGACCGTCACGCTCAAGCCGGACCAGGCCGGGCTCCAGTTCGACACCCAGGCCACGGCCAGCGCGGCGGCGAAGAGCGACTACAACCCCGTCTCCGTGATCGGCTCGCTGTTCGGCAACCACCGGGTGGTCGAGCCGGACATGCCGGTCGACGAGGAGAAGTTGCAGGTCGCCCTGCAGAACGCCTCGGGCGGAGCCGGGTCGATGACCGAGGGCACCATCAAGTTCGAGTCCGGCAAGGCCGTCCCCGTGTACGGCAAGGCGGGCAAGGGCATAGACGTCGCCCAGTCGACCCGGGCGGTCGAGCAGGCGTACCGCACCCAGGTGGAGACGGGCACGACCACGCCGGTGCAACTGCCCACCACCACGCGTCAGCCGACGGTCTCCAACGCGGAGGTCGACCGGATGATGAAGAAGTTCGCCGAGCCGGCGATGTCCGGGCTCGTGACGGTACGGACCGACGCCGCGCACACGGTGTCGTTCAGCCCTGAGCGCTCGATCTACAAGTTCCTGAGCGTACGCGCGGTCAACGGCAAGCTGGTCGAGCACTACGATCTCGACGTCCTCAAGCAGCTGTACGGGAGCGCCTTCGACGGGGTCATGATCGCCAGGGGCAATGGCAGCAAGAAGCCGGTCACTCCGCAGGACGTGGCTTCGGCTCTGCAGCAGGCCCTGCGGGGCAGGACTCCCGCCCAGCGAGTCGTCACCATTTCGACGAACCCGCAGTAGGAGACGGGGCGCACGCGCGCTCGGCGAGGGTGTGCCTCGCCTGTTGAGACGGTCCGGGCTCGAGCCGGCAGCGCCGGTCGGCGAGGGGGCACGCGGAGATCACCGGGTGCCCCCTCGCCATGTCACCCCGCGCCCATGACATCTGTCATCCGGCAGTCAGGACCGCCGACACTGCCGGGCGCCCCGGCCCCGCGGCCAGGATGGGGGTCATGACAACGACAGCGGAGACCACCACCACGGCCACGGTGGTGGGGTTCGACCAGGTGACCAAGAGCTACGGGAACGTGCGGGCCGTGGACGGGCTGACGCTCGCCCTGCACCCGGGGGAGACCGTGGCCCTGCTGGGCCCCAACGGCGCCGGCAAGTCGACTACCCTCGACCTGCTGCTCGGCCTCAAGCACGCCGACAGCGGAACGGTCAGTGTCTTCGGCACCAGCCCCCGGGAGGCGATCGTCGCCGGGCGCGTGGGCGCCATGCTGCAGAGCGGCGGCCTGATGGAGGAGGTCACCGTCGCCGAACTGGTGAAGCTCGCCTGCGACCTGCACCCCAAGCGGTACAAGGTCGACGACGTGCTAGCCCGCGCCGGCATCTCCCAGATCGCCGACCGCAAGGTCAACAAGCTTTCCGGCGGCCAGGCCCAGCGCGTCCGCTTCGCCCTCGCCACCGCCGGCGACAGCGACCTGATCGTCCTGGACGAGCCGACCACCGGCATGGACGTCTCCGCCCGCCAGGCCTTCTGGGCCACCATGCGCGAACAGGCCGACCAGGGCCGCACGGTGCTGTTCGCCACCCACTACCTGGAGGAGGCGGACGCGATCGCCGACCGGGTGCTCGTGCTGCACCGGGGACGGCTGCTGGCCGACGGCACCGCCGCCGAGATCAAGGCGAAGGCCGGCGCCCGCCGCGTCTCCTTCGATCTGGAGGGCCCCATCGACGAGACGGCCCTGCGCGCCCTGCCCTTCCTGAACTCGATCGACATCTCCGGCCAGACCGTCCGCATCCAGTCCTCCGACGCCGACGCGACCGTCCACGCCCTGTACGGACTCGGCGTCTACCCCCGCAACCTCGAAGTCGCCGGGCTCGGTCTCGAGCAGGCGTTCGTCGCCATCACCGAGGCCGAGGAGGCCAAGCAGTCGTGAACAGCCTGATCAAGCTGGAACTCGCCCGCGCCCTGCGCAACCGCAAGTTCCTCTTCTTCTCCGTGCTCTACCCCTCGATCCTGTTCCTGATCGTCGCCGGCAAGGCCGACAGCGTGACCAAGGTCGACGGCACCGACCTGACCATCCCGACGTACATGATGGTCTCCATGGCCTCCTTCGGCGCCCTGACCGCCGTGCTCATGGGCAACAGCGAGCGCATCGCCAAGGAGCGCGAGAGCGGCTGGGTGAGGCAGCTGCGGCTGACCACCCTGCCGGGGCGCGGCTACGTCCTCGCCAAGACCGCCAGTGCCGCCGTCGTCAGCCTGCCCTCCATCGTCGTTGTCTTCGTGGTCGCCGCCGCCGTCAAGCACGTCCGGCTGGACGCCTGGCAGTGGCTCGCCCTCACCGGCGCCATCTGGGCCGGCAGCCTCGTCTTCGCCGCGCTCGGCGTCGCCCTCGGCTACCTGGCGACCGGTGACGCGGTCCGCCCGATCACCATGATCATCTACTTCGGCCTGTCGATGCTCGGCGGCCTGTGGATGCCGGCGACCACCTTCCCGCAGTGGCTGCAGGACATCGCCAAGTGGCTGCCCACGCACGCATACGCTGCTCTGGGGCAGGCGATCGAACAGAGTCAGGCCCCGCACGTGAAGGACATCGCCATCCTCGCCGTCTTCTTCGCCCTGTTCGCGGGCGGCGCGGCGTGGCTGTACCGGAAGGACACGCTGAAGGCGTGAGCGCCATGACCGAGGACCAGCTGCCCGACCAGGAACGCCTGATGCGCATGGGGGAGTCGCCCAGCAACCGGCGCGAGCTGCTGCGCAAGCTGGTGTGGATCGGCGTCTGGCTGGTCTTCCTCAGCGCCCCGGTGCACGACCTGGCCGCCGGCCACCACACGCTCGCCGGCACCGCGGCAGGGTGGACGGGCCTGGCGGCCTTCGTCGGGCTCTACCTGGCGCTGGTCTTCCGGAACATGGGCAGACCGTTCTCCCGGCCCCTCGTCGTCGGCCTCATAGTCGCCCTCGGCGTGCTGGCCGTCGTGCTGTGCCTCACGCTCGGCCCGGCCTGGCTCGGTCTGTTCTGCTACGTCTCCGTCGCCTGCGGGGCGACCCTCCCGGTGCGGGCGGCGTACTGGGCGGTGCCGGCTACGGGCGCCGTGATGATGCTGGTCGGCCTGCGCACCGACGCGGAGGAGGCACGGAACCTGGTCCTGCTGGTGCTGCTCATCGGCTTCGCGATGATAGGCGTGGGCCAACTGGTCCGCACCACCATCGAGTTGCGTCGGGCCCGCGCCACCGTCGCCCAGCTCGCGGCGAACGAGGAGCGGCTGCGGCTCGCCCGGGATCTGCACGACCTCCTCGGCCACTCGCTGTCCCTGATCACGCTGAAGAGCGAGCTCGCCGGCCGGATGCTCCCCGACCACCCCGACAAGGCGGCCCAGCAGGTCGCCGACATCGAACAGGTCAGCCGCCAGGCCCTCGTCGACGTACGCGAGGCCGTCAGCGGCTACCGGCGTCCGCGGCTGTCCGCCGAGCTCGCCGGCGCCCAGGTCGCGTTGACGGCTGCCGGGGTCAGCGCCGAACTGCCCGCCGAACCGGACCTGACCGGCGTCCCCGAGGAGAGCGAGTCCGCCCTCGCCTGGGTGCTGCGTGAGGCGGTCACCAACGTCGTACGGCACAGCGGCGCCCAGCGCTGCGTGGTGGGGCTGGTGCGCCGCCAGACCCTGGACGGGCCGATGCTCGAACTGTCCGTGGAGGACAACGGCTCGGGCGGCTCCGGAAGCGGACCCGGCAACGGCCTGACCGGGCTGACCGAACGCCTGGAAAAGGCGGGCGGGATGCTGGAGGCGGGCCGGGTCAGGCACGGCTTCCGGCTCGTCGCCCGCGTGCCCGCCGCCACTCCGGTGAACGTAGGATCCCGGGCATGAGCAGCACGATCAAGGTCCTCCTGGCCGAGGACCAGTCGATGGTCCGCGAGGCGCTGGCCGCCCTGCTCGGCCTCGAGGACGACATCGAGGTCGTCGCCCAGGTGGCGCGCGGGGACGAGGTCCTGGCGGCGGCCCGCGCGCACGACGTCGACGTGGCCCTGCTCGACATCGAGATGCCGGGCTGCACCGGCATCGAGGCCGCCGCGCAGCTCCACAAGGAGCTGCCCGCCCTCAAGCTGGTCGTCCTCACCACCTTCGGCCGCCCCGGCTACCTGCGCAGCGCCATGGAGGCCGGCGCCGACGCCTTCTTGGTCAAGGACGCCCCCGCCGCCCAACTCGCCGAAGCGGTACGGAAGGTCCTCGCGGGCGAGCGCGTCATCGACCCCACCCTGGCCGCCGCGGCCCTGGCCGAGGGCGCCAACCCGCTCACCGACCGCGAACGCGAGGTCCTGCGCGCGGCAGCCGACGGCTCCACCAATGCGGAACTGGCAGCGGCCCTCCATCTGTCCCAGGGCACGGTCCGCAACTACCTCTCGACGGCGATCCAGAAGCTCGCGGTGCGCAACAGGACGGAGGCGGTACGGATCGCCCGGGAGAAGGGCTGGTTGTAGGACGCCCGGCCCGCGGGTCAGTTGAGCATCGCCCGTGCCGAGTGTGCCTGCTGTCGTACCCACTTGGCCGCCGGCTCGTCCACCGCCGCCACTACGTCGGCGTACGCCTCCAGTTCCGCGGCCCCCTTGACGAAGTCACCGCGCTGAACGAGCAGCTGGGCCCGCTCGTACCGCAACCGCGCCGGATGCGACGGCAGCAGCAGCGACAGCTCGACCGCCCACAACGCCACATCCGACCGCTCGGGCCGCGCGGCCGCCCACGCCCGGATGTTGTTCAGGACCCGCAGCACGACGTCCAGCGGATCCGCCGGCGTCAACATCGACGGATGCAACGGCGCCCCCGTCGCCCCCACGACCAGCAGCTCGGCGTCCGATCCCGTGAGCACCCGCCCCCCGTCGAACGGGTCGGCCAGCACCTGCTCCTCCGCGGCCCCGAACCCGACCACGAAGTGCCCCGGCAGCGCGACCCCGTACACCGGCGCCCCCGCCCTGCGCGCGACCTCCAACCACACCACCGACAGCAGAATGGGCAGCCCGCGCCGCCGCCGCAGCACCTCGTGCAGCAGCGAGGACTCCAGACGCTGGTAGTCCGCGGCCCAGCCGCGGAACCCGCACCGGTCGCCGAGCAGCTCGCACAGCGCCACCGCCCAGGCGCGCGGCCCGCCCGGCCGGTACGGCAGCTGCCCCGCCAGCCGGTCCAGCTCCACCTGCGCCGCGTCCATGCCCGCCTCGTCCAGCGTCCCGTCGGCCTCGGCACCCACCAGCAGGCACAGCGTCGACAGGTCGGGCCGCTCGGACCGCGCCTCTTCGGCGAACCGCCGGCGCAGCTCGGCGGACCGTTCGGGCGGTGGGGGATACGGGGGACGCATACCAGGCTCGTGCCCTTCCACGGCGATCGGTACTACCGGCCGGCGCCGGGCGTTCCCGGCTCCGTCCCCGGCTCGCGGTAGTGGTGGTACGCATGGTGCGCCGCGAAACCCATCCCGGCGTACAGCGCCCGGGCCCCGGCATTGTCGGTCTCGACCTGCAGCCAGGCCGCGGATGCCCCCTCGGCGAGGGCCTGCCGGGCGAGCGCGGCCATCACGGCGGTGGCCAGCCCCCGCCGCCGCTGCGCCGGATCCACCTCGACCGCCGCGAAACCGGCCCACCGCCCGTCGACGACACACCGCCCGATCGCGGCGGGCGCACCCCCGGCCTCCCCGGGAACCGTCGCGAACCACACCGAGGGCCCGCTGCCCAACACCTTCAGGGCCACCTCGCTCAGCCCCTTGCGCTGATAGCGCGCCAGCCACGCCTCGTCGGCCTCCCGGGACAGCACGACCCCGGAGCCCTCGGCCCGGTCGGCGACCGGCGCCAGGCCGCCGATCCACAGCTCGGCGGTCACCTCGCGCACCCAGCCCCGCCGCTCCAGCTCCGCGCACAGCAGCTCCTGCGCGCCCTCGGCGCCAGTCGCGGTCTGGACGTACGCGGGCAGGCCGCGGTCGCCGTACCAGCGCCGTACGGCGGCGAGCGCCTCGTCGAGCGGCAGGCCGGGGTCGCCGAGCGGCAGCACCGAATTGGCCCGCCGCGTGAATCCGGCGGCGGCCCGCAGCTCCCATTCGCCCAGCCGCTCGCTCTCCACCGGCCGCCAGGCCCGCCCGGCGACACGCGCGAGCTCCTCGTACGAGGCGGCGGGGCCCCGGCGCCGCGCCGGCGCGGACGGCACGACCTTGCCCGCGACCAGCGAGGATTCCGGAATCCGGACGGTCTCACCGCCCTTCCGTGTGATCAGCAGCACACTGTTGTCCCATGATGTGAGAACACCCACCGTGTCGGTGAATTTCTCACCCGGTGTTCCAGGTTCGCTCAAGCGCCGTACGGAGACCCGTTTACCCACGTCAGCAGTGGTGATACGGACCTTGAGGCGCCCCGTCGCAGAGATTTCCACAGGTCAGTCCACCCCTCCTGTTCGGATCATGCCCAGGAACGGAGATACTAGGGGCGGGCATCGACGACGCCGCGCTCCCGCGCGCCAGGCGGCGGAGCCTGAGGAGGCCCGCCAGCGCCCTATCGAGGAGGAACGACAGCGTGACCTACGTCATCGCGCAGCCTTGTGTCGACGTCAAGGACAAGGCGTGCATCGAGGAGTGCCCGGTCGACTGCATCTACGAGGGCCAGCGGTCCTTGTACATCCACCCGGACGAATGCGTCGACTGCGGAGCCTGTGAGCCGGTCTGCCCGGTCGAGGCGATCTTCTACGAGGACGACGTGCCGGAGGAGTGGAAGGACTACTACAAGGCCAACGTCGAATTCTTTGACGAGCTGGGCTCGCCGGGCGGCGCCAGCAAGCTGGGGCTGATCGAGCGCGACCACCCCATCATCGCCGCGTTGCCGCCGCAGGGCGAGTAACCCGTAAGCGGCCCGCAACCCGCGCCGCCTCGGTCCCGTACGGCCTGATCGCCTTCGATCGGTGCCGCACGGGACCGAGGCGTTTGCCGTACCAGAAAGTGAGCCTGATCCCCGTGTCCGCAGTCTCCGACCCCCCTCCCGTCGCCCACCACCACCCTTCCAAGGAGTCGCTTCGCGAGCGCCTTCCCACCTTCCCCTGGGACAAGCTGGAGCCGTACAAGAAGACGGCCGCAGCCCACCCGGACGGCATCGTCGACCTGTCCGTCGGCACCCCGGTCGACCCGGTCCCCGAGCTGATCCAGAAGGCGCTGATCGCCGCGGCCGATTCTCCGGGCTACCCGACCGTCTGGGGCACGCCCGAACTGCGCGACGCGATCACCGGCTGGGTCGAGCGCCGCCTCGGCGCCAAGAACGTCACCCACCGCCACGTCCTGCCGATCGTCGGCTCCAAGGAACTGGTCGCCTGGCTCCCCACCCAGTTGGGCCTCGGCCCCGGCGACAAGGTCGCCCACCCCCGCCTGGCCTACCCGACCTACGAGGTGGGGGCGCGCCTGGCCCGCGCCGACCACGTGGTCTACGACGACCCGACGGACCTGGACCCCACGAACCTGAAGCTCCTCTGGCTCAACTCCCCGTCCAACCCGACGGGCAAGGTGCTGAGCAAGGAGGACCTGACCCGCATCGTGGCGTGGGCCCGCGAGCACGGTGTGCTGATCTTCTCGGACGAGTGCTACCTCGAGCTGGGCTGGGAGGCGGACCCGGTCTCGGTCCTGCACCCCGACGTGAACGGCGGCTCCTACGACGGCATCGTCTCGGTCCACTCCCTCTCCAAGCGCTCCAACCTCGCCGGCTACCGCGCCGCCTTCCTGGCCGGCGACCCGGCCGTCCTGGGCCCCCTCCGGGAGATCCGCAAGCACGGCGGCATGATGACGTCGGCCCCCACGCAGGCGGCGGTCGTGGCGGCCCTGGGCGACGACGCCCACGTCCGCGAGCAGAGGGAGCGGTACGCGTCCCGTCGTGCGGCCCTGCGCGAGGCCCTGCTGAACCACGGCTTCCGCATCGAACACAGCGAGGCCAGCCTCTACCTGTGGGCCACCCGGGACGAGTCCTGCTGGGACACGGTGGCCCACCTGGCGGAACGCGGCATCCTGGTGGCCCCGGGCGACTTCTACGGCCCGGCGGGCGAGAAGTTCGTACGCGTGGCCCTGACGGCGACGGACGAGAGGGTACGGGCGGCGGTGGTGCGCCTGGCGGAGTAGGGGCCGGCCGACGGGACACACAAAGCGACGGGGCCCAGGAAACCCCTGGACCCCGTCGCCGTGCACGCGAGTCGCAGCGAACCGTCAGCCGTTCAGCCGGCGCTCAGCCACCCAGCGGCCGGGACTGCGTCGGCAGCCCGCCCTTCGTCAGCGAGTCCGTCGGCAGCCCGCCCTTCGTCGCCGTCCTGGCGGTGTCACCGAGGACGTCCCCGGCCGCCCCGGTCGTGTCCCCGGCCGCCTTCTGCGCAGCCGGCGTCGCCTTCTTCGCCAGCTTGCCGCCGGTCTTGCCCGCGGCCGGCACCGCCTTCTCGACGGCCTTGCCGCCGGTGTCGCCCGCGACCCCGGTGAGGTGCCGCGCCGTGCCGTCGACGGTGCTGCCGACACTCGCCCCGTCCAGGGCGGTCAGCCCGGCGAGGTTCGGGGTGGCCGGCAGCTCGGGGGCCGCGCTGGCCGAGCCGGCCGCACCGACCCCGGCAGCCGCTCCCGCAGCGACGAGCAGCGCGGCACGGGCGATCCGGCGGGTCAGGGGGAGGGACATAGTGCTCCTTCGACAAGAGAGAACGGTGAAGTGTCCGACCGTGCCGGCAGCTGACCGACCGGGCTCGGACGCAGTGACTACCGCTCGAAGCCCGCGAAGGTTGCGGCAGGCCAACGTAAAGAGTTGGCAATGTGTCGCATTATCGCCTGCGGATAAAGACGGGCAAAGAACACCCGGCGGGAAAGTCTGCCGAATCCTTACGGCCCTTTGTTTTCAAGGGTTTCGGCGACTGTGCGGGTGACGGCGCGAAAACCTGCCCACACCGCCGGTCGAAGGCGCCGCGCATAACCCTGAAGGGTGAAGATCCGTACGTCCGTACTACCGCGCGGTGACGATCCGGACCGCGCCCGTGTCCTCCTCGGCCCCGCGGGTACCCTGCCCCCCGGTCGCACGCCACGTGCTGTCGGTGATCCCGGCGGTCCACTCCCGCCCGGCGTACGAGACCCGTGCTATGTGCAGCGCGGAGGCGTTGGCCACCGCCCAGTGCGCCAGCTGCCAGCCGCGCTGCCGCACGCTGCGTGCCGCGGCGGCGCCGGTGCCGGCGGGCACGGGCAGCGTCACGGTCCGCCCGCTGCCGCCGGAGGTCTCGGTCGCCGCGGGCGTCGGCGACGAGCCGCCGCTCACCTCCGCGCCGGCCTCCTGCACCACGTCCCGCCCGAAGTCCCGCCCGAAGTCCCGCCCGAAGTCCCGTACGACTGCCGCCCGTACCGCGTCCGGGCCCGTGGTCCGGTTGGCGCCCGGGCGTCCCTCGCAGGTCAGCGTGGCCGCGGCGCGCCCGGTGAGGGCGGCGGCGAGCAGGGTGGCGTCCGGCTCGTGCTTGGCGTACGCCTGCGGGTAGCCGCTGCGCTGCACGCGCTGTGCGGCCACGGTGAGCGGCAGCCGCGTGTAGCCGGGCACCTTGGCCAGATGCTCGTAAAAGACGCCCGCCGCGTACGTCGGGTCCATGATCTCCTTCGGCGTGCCCCAGCCCTGCGAGGGCCGCTGCTGGAACAGGCCCAGCGAGTCCCGGTCGCCGTGCCGGATGTTGCGCAGCCCCGACTCCTGCAGGGCGGTGGCCAGCGCTATGGTCACGGCCCGCTCGGGCATGCCGCGCCCGGTGCCGACGGCCGCGATCGTCGCCGCGTTCACCGCCTGTTCCGGCGTGAACTCGTACGACGCGCCGTCGCCCTTGCCGGAGACGACCTTGCAGCCCGGGGCTCCCGTGCCACCCGTGAGGTACTGCACCGTGAGGTAGCCCGCGAGCGCGAGCAGGACCACGAAGGCCGCCCCGATCCGGAGGAGGCGGCCGCGACGCTTGGTGGTGGGGGACGGCTCTGGCACGCGTACAAGGTACTGGAGGCTCCTGGGACCGCTGAGCCGGGTGTGGACAATGTGTGGCAGCCCACGGCCGGTTCGGCGCGTTAGGGTCGACGCCATGGCCGATACCCCGCTTGACCTCACGCTGGACGCCGCGCGGCTCACCGCGCAGCTCGTCGACTTCCCCTCCGAGAGCGGGAGCGAGAAGCCGCTCGCCGACGCGATCGAGGCCGCGCTGCGCGCCCTGCCCCACCTGACGGTCGACCGCTTCGGCAACAACGTCGTCGCCCGGACGAACCTGGGCCGGCCCGAGCGCGTGATCCTGGCGGGCCACATCGACACGGTGCCGATCGCGGACAACGTCCCCTCGCGGCTGGACGAGGACGGGGTCCTGTGGGGCTGCGGCACCTGCGACATGAAGTCCGGCGTGGCGGTGCAGCTGCGCATCGCCGCCACGGTCCCGGCCCCGAACCGCGACCTGACCTTCGTCTTCTACGACAACGAGGAGGTCGAGGCCGAGCTGAACGGCCTCAAGCACGTCGCCGAGGCGTACCCGGAATGGCTGGAGGGCGACTTCGCGGTCCTGCTGGAACCCTCCGACGGCCAGGTGGAGGGCGGCTGCCAGGGAACCCTGCGGGTGCTGCTGAAGACCACGGGCGAGCGGGCCCACTCGGCGCGCGGCTGGATGGGCTCGAACGCCATTCACGCGGCCGCGCCGATCCTGCAGCGGCTGGCGGAGTACCAGCCGCGGTACCCGGTGATCGACGGCCTGGAGTACCGGGAGGGCCTCAACGCGGTGGGCATCTCCGGGGGAGTGGCCGGGAACGTCATCCCAGACGAATGCGTCGTCACCGTCAACTTCCGCTACGCGCCGGACCGTACGGAGGAGGAGGCCATCGCCCACGTCCGGGAGGTCTTCGCGGACTGCGGGGTGGAGGAGTTCGTGGTGGACGACCTGAGCGGCGGCGCGCTGCCGGGGCTGAACCACCCGGCCGCGGCGGCGTTCATCGAGGCGGTCGGCGGCACCCCGCAGCCGAAGTACGGCTGGACGGACGTGTCGCGCTTCTCGGCGCTGGGCATCCCGGCGGTCAACTACGGGCCCGGCAACCCGCACTTGGCGCACAAGCGGGACGAACGCGTGGAGACGGCGAAGATCCTCGCGGGCGAGGAGCGCCTGAGAGCCTGGCTGACGAGCTGACGAGCTGACGAGCTGACGAGCTGACGAGCTGACGGTTGCCATGAGGTGCCGTCCGGTACCGCATGGCGCTTCACGGCGGACATGCTCAGGTCCCCCGTCCGTAACCCGCCTAGATCTACGCTGAGGAGGAACGACCCTTCCCCAGGCTCTCGGCTTCTCCCCCCACTCCCGACTTCGCTCGAGCGGGGGGGGGGGCCACATGAGCAGGGGAGACCCCGATGCGGAGGGAGCGCACATGGCTACCGGCAACCCCGAGGGCAAGAAGCGGCTACCGGAGGA